>CAYOKJ010000112.1:0-10277 GCA_964404485.1 uncultured Bacteroidales bacterium
AAGATTTCCATGTTTGACCATTATTGCAAAGTTTCTCCTATTTTAACGAACCGCTGTATACGAGACCCGCTTGGTTTATCCTGAGCTTGCCGAAGGGTACAGTGGTGTCAGCAGAACTGTGAGAGCTTCTCCCTGTCAGTGTTTACTGATGGGGCGGGCTACTCGATTATATGCTGCCAATCTTATCTTTGAATTATTAGTTTTTGTTTTTCTGTCAGGTCTTTTGATTTGATGGTAATCATGTATATACCGTTGCTTAAATCTCTGATATTAATTTGCCGCTGACTTTGTTTCAGCATTTCAGACTTGACTAATACCCCCATGATATTGTAAATATTTAATGCCAAATCTTCATTGTTTGTATTATCAATATTTAAAGTAACAATATCTAAAGCGGGATTGGGATATAAATTGAACAGAATATTATTAACCAACTGTTCAGGCACTGAAGTAATCAGAGAATCAAAGCTCAGGTTATCAACATATAAAACAGAGTTGCCGTATGGCGTAGATATTGGCCCTGCATTCCATGGTGAAAGTGTTATATGTCCGCCATCAGCAGAAACATAGCTCATAAAGGGAACATTAAAAGGTGTCCAGTTTGGTGCTGCTACGTTAGTAATAAGAGCCGCTCCGGAAACAGATTGCCCTCCCAGGAAAAGTTGAAGACCAATACACAAAGTATCATTGTTTTGCGGGATAAATTTGTAATAACCGCAGAAGCTATTCGGGTGTCCTGTTATAGGAAACACCGGTTGAGGTTCACAAATGCTATCACCAGACATGATAATTCCCATTCCTGACCCATTAAATAAAAGAGAAGTGTCATTTTCAATTCTTACAGAGTAGCTGCCTACATTAACCGGATAATGGTCGGTAGATTGTGTAACAGCATAAAAACCACCTGCAGAATTTGGGTTTGTTGTTGCCCAACCCTGTGGTTCCATATAACTTCCAACTGTTATCCAGTTTTCAAATCCATTATTTGGAATTTGAGCATTTGCCTTAATTGTCATTGCAATTAAAACTGTCAATATGATGGTAAACTTTTTCATTTTAGTTTTGTCAGTGATTATCGTGCTGACGCCGCACTTTTAAGTTAATTAATAAAAAAGTTATGTTATTTCGTTTTCATTGGTTGCATATAACATTAATATAAACGGAATATTCAATTTATATCATATATAGTAATTTTAATTAATTTTTTAATCATTATTTTGTTTTATAAATAAGGATACATATAAAATAATAATCATTTTTGTTAGTCAACAATGTAAAGATACATAAATATAAATCAAAATCAAAATTTTCAACCTACTAACAAAAGCTTGTTAGAAATTTGCAGAACTCATTCTAATTGCAACATAAAAAAGTGTAAACTATGTCCCTTTGTACCATACGAGACCCACTTGGTTTATCCTGAGCTTGCCGAAGGGTAGTGGTGTGAGAGTTTCTCCCTGTTAGTGTTTACTTATGTGGTGGGATACTCGATTAGTGTTTCGTTGTATTTTCTTCAATTTCTTTATCGTTTTCTTCTATTCGTTTTCCAAGTTTCTTTGTATTTAAAGGACTTATTACCTTTTCCCCAAGTTTATTTTCTAAATCCTTTCGTGCATTTCCTGCAACAGAACCTCCTTTTTGAGCAATTTTTTATTTTCCAATAAAGTTTTTGGTTTTTCTTTTTTTGATAATTATGGCGTTGATGTTTCTGCAAGCATATTCAATACCAATTCCAAGTTGGTCATATTGTCTCTTAAATTTTCTTTTTTTAAGTCTTTGAATTTTTTATATTGCTTTGTAGTTAAATCTGTCCAAGCTTTTGTAATTTCGTCTGTTAGAATTGCATATTCAAGTCCTTTTTTCACTCCTCTTACATCCCATTCATCTGTTAGTTCTTTTCTTACCTCAATACTTTTCAATCTTTGATTAATCCAATTCTTGGAATAACCTTTCTTTAAATAAGTTTCCATAGCACGGTCAAAAGCCTTTTCAGGGTCTTCTGTTTCTTCTATCCTTTCATACCCAACTTTTGCTAACCACAATTAAAAAGGTTCTGCTTTGGGCGATGGAATAGATTGTATTAAACGTAATAACTGCTCCGTATTAGCGACATCAGTTTTGTAATTTTTTCCGTCAGATGATTGCATTTTCAGTTGACTACAATTTGTAGCCAACTCGCTTCCTTCCTTTTTTAATCTGGTTTTTAGAACACTCCAATATTTTCTTGGGTTAACACTTTCTGTTAGAATTACAATTATGTCAATTATTGAGAAATACCATTTCTCTTGGTCGTCACCCCATTCAACACGAACTCTTTGGTCTTGAAATAATCTTATTGCGGTTTCTTTTGTCATACTTTCAAATTTTCAATTCCAAAGATACATAAACATTCTATTTTTAATGATTTGTTTAATATTGTAGTGAGTTATTTCAATGTTCGTTAAGGCACATGCTTTACACTAAATTAGTTTCTAACCTTATTGATTTTTCTTTGTTTCTTAACTCACTTTCATTAAAGTATCCCAAAAATACATCTCTATAGAATATTTTCCAAATTCCATTAGCAATTTCTTCTGCTGCAACATGTTTTTCGATTAATCCATTTGTTATAAATACCCAATAATAAGACTTCCATGTTTGACCATTATTGCAAAGTTTCTCCTATTTTAACGAACCGCTATATACGAGAACCGCTTGGTTTATCCTGAGCTTACCGAAGGGGTACAGTGGTGCTTTGACAAGTTCAGCAGAACTGTGAGAGCTTCTCCCTGTCAGTGTTTACTGATGGGGCGGGCTATTCGATTATGGGCTGGCTTTTTTTAGTCCTTATTTCCAATCTGCTATATGGTTAAAGTTTTTCCATTTAATATTATCAAGTAGTTTAGTTAATTTTTCTTTTGTAAAACCAACTTCCATAAGTATTGCGCATACTAATAAAACTTTAAGTTTTTCACTTAAAAAGAACAATTCTTGCCCTTTAAGGGCATTCTTTTTACCTTTCTCCGAAAAGTGAGTGTAATAATTTCTCGAATGTTTAACTTGTTTTATAAATAATTCCTTGTCAGTTATTATTTTATCAATTATTCTATTTGAATACTTTGAAACAAGTTCGCTAAGTCTTGAATGCAAATATAAATTATTACCAAATTTAAATTGATCATTTAGCCAACCATGATATTCTTTAGAAGTGACCTTTAATATCTCTTCTTTCATTTTTTTATAATCTTCTTTCGGTATTCTAGTATGATTATGAATTCTTGCATGAAAGGTTTCTGCAGCTTGTGCTAGGTTTAAAAACGTATTTTCTGTAAATAGATTTCCATTATAAAACTGCTCAAAAAGTAAATTAAATGCAGGTTCTAAAGAGTCATGTTTTGCATACCAGTTTTTGACTATCTTAGGAAATTCATTTTTAATTCGATGATAATCAAAAAGCATTTCCATATCAAACATAGGTTTTGTAGACTTGTTTCGATTCGAAATTGAGAAATATAATTCTACTTTTTTGTTTACTTTTTTCCCGTTTCCAATATCCTTTTTATGTCGTTCCCCAGTCAAATATATTGATTTCGGGAAGGTGCTTTTGTAAAAGGCAAGGATTAAAAAATTCTGAAATCGAAAGACTGATCCAAGAAATTCACTTAAGCTTTTTTCTTTTTGTGATTCAACTTGAAATTCTACTCTCTGTGAGATATTAATGTTCTTTTGAAACCTTGACCAGCCAGGTGAATTTGAAAAAAAATTAAAACGTCCGATATATTCCTTATTGATCTGAAATTCTATTTGTTCAGGTAATTTATAATCAACTGTGAACTCATTCTTTCTAAGCTTATCAAAGTCAAATGGTTTATGCTTAAAACCGCTAATACCAACCCATTCATCAAGATTAAAAATTTCAGCAGAGATTTTATTAAATTTTAAACTTTCATTATTTTCTATATGTGACCCAATAAGAATATAATTAACTGTATATATGGTTGTTGGCAGCCCTGATTCTTGTCCTTTTACAAGTTTGGCTCCACCTGATTTTGTCATAAAACAATTGTGCAAAGTTATCAACTTGCTATCATTACTTAGACCGAGAATAAAATTATGTTCACTTAATTCAGGAAAAAAGGATTCTCCATCTAGACTTCCAAGCAATTCCAAACTTGCACCAACAGTCGAATTATAATGGAGTGTCCCAAATACCCTGTTTGTTTTATTAGATGGAAGAAACCATTCACCTTTTATTTCGAAACTGGAATTCATAGATTGTCTTTTTTAAGCTGTTCGTTAAGGCACTTGCTTTACAAAAGTTAAAGATTAGACTTTAAACTAAATTAGTTTCTAACCTTATTGATTTTTCTTTGTTTCTTAACTCACTTTCATTAAAGTATCCCAAAAATACATCTCTATAATATATTTTCCAAATTCCATTAGCAATTTCTTCAGCTCCAACTTGTTTTCCTATTAATCCATTTGTTAAAAATACCCAATAATAAAATTTCCATGTTTGACCATTATTGCAAAGTTTCTCCTATTTTAACGAACCGCTATATACGAGACCCGCTTGGTTTATCCTGAGCTTGTCGAAGGATACAGTGGTGTGAGAGCTTCTCCCTGTCAGTGTTTACTAATGGCGGGATACTCGATTAGCGTTTCTTTGTTTCTTTTTCCAGCGTTGGCTTGTGCGAATTGCAAATATGCTTGTCTTTATGAGAAGTTTTTAACCCCATAATAAACTTCTGTCAAGTAATTTATTCGGTTTATCAAACATTTTATCATAAATAATTTCACCATGATCTAATGCTATAATTCTATTTCCATATTCTTCTGCCAATTGTAAACTATGAGAAACCATAATTGCAGTGTAGTTAAACTCCTTTATCAATTTATCTGTGAAAGACATTACTCGTTCTGATGAACTTGGATCAAGATGTGCAGTATGTTCATCTAATAGTAGAATTTTAGATTCAATCCTCTTTTTTGCAAGTTGAGTTATAAGAATTAAGGTGAATATTTGATGCTCACCTCCAGATAGGTTACATAGTTGTTCATCAATTCTATTCTCCATTCCGATGTTATATTTCCCAAGTAATTCAATTAATTCCTTTTTGCATTTTGAACGATATCTATTGGAGAAATAGGCAATATTATTGTCTTTAGCAAGCATATAAATTTCAATTAAAGTAGCTTTGCTAAGTAAGTTATTTTCTCTAATTTGATGTATGTAAGACATGTACTTAGAACGAACGTAGGCAGGTTGATTCATAATATTCATCCCATTTAGATGTATACTTCCATCTTCTGGGAATATAAACCCTGCTATTAAGTTAAGGAGAGTTGATTTACCTGAACCATTATTCCCTAAAATAATGATGAAATCATCATTATTAATTTTCATATTAAATTCATTGAAAATTAACTTTTGTGACTTACCATTTGTAAATCCTTTTTTAATATTATTCAATTCTAACATTACCAATGACTTTTAAATAGAGTTACTTCATTCTTTTTAAAATATTTTAGAATAATTGAAGGAATTATTAATACTATTCCTGTTACCATTCTTACGTCGCTTGGAATAACGTATTTCGACCAGTTTTCAGACCAATTGAATAATATAAAGCCAATTATAGCACTATATAAAATAGTGCCTAAAATATTACTTAAAAAATAATGAAACATAGATTTTGAATGAACTATAACTTCTCCTAGCATCATAGCTGCTAAACTACTTACCAAGAGACCTAATCCGTAATTAATGTCTATTGCATGTTTGTATTGCACTAAAATTGCACCACCTAATCCAATTAAACCATTACTAATCCCTAACCCAATAAATAGATATAATTTTGGATTTTTATTAAGGCTAATTATAAAATTTTCATTATCTCCAATTCCCCTTATAATGTATCCATATTTCGTTTTGAATAATATATATAAGAATATAATAATAAAAGCCAGTACTATTAAAAGTGTAATTAAGTTATCTTGATTATTTATCATGTTAAAAATATTGCCACTTTCAGCAGGGAAACGAATATTTGCTTTACCTCCTAGTAATCTTATGTTTATGGAGTAGAGAATTGCTGCACAAATAATTCCCGATAATAATTTACTTACTTTGAAATAAAGATGTAAAAATGCAGTGACAACACCAGCAAAGAATCCCGCAAAGAATCCCGCAAGAGTGGAAATAATCGGGTTTAACCCCATTGACATAAAAAGAAAAGAGATGGCAGCTCCAAATATGCCACTACCCTCTAATGTTAAATCTGGATAGTTTAAAACACGAAAACTAATTCCTAAACCAATAGTAAATGTACTGTATAATAATCCAACAATGATTGCTGATAAAAGTAAATCCATATTATTTATTTATAAATTTTAAAAGCTTTCTTTATTATTTCATCTGGGATAATAATCCCTAACTCTTTTGCAACCTTAAGATTAAGATAAATATCTCCTTGATCAGCTATTGCAACTGGCACATCTTTAGTTGGTTTATGATTAAAGATAATTTCAATAGCTTGTTTTGCGTTGACTTTCCCTAATTCATAATAATTTGTTCCGACAGTAGCTATGGCTCCATTTTCAACTATGCCTGAAATTCCTGTAAATACAGGAACTTTCTTTCTGTTGCAATTTGATATTATAATCGATGAATTAGTTTGAGCCGTATTATCTGCAGGTATATAAAATAAATCAATTTTCTTGCTTAATAATGCATTTACTGCTAATTCAATTTCATTATCAGCAGAGACTGTTCTTTCTAAAATGTTAATATTTCTTTTTAAAGCCTCTTTTTTAATATACTCAATTGATATTTGAGAATTAATTTCATTTGAACTATAAACTACGCCAATATTTTTTATATTGGGTAATAGGATTTTTATTAAATCAAATTGCGCAGGATAGGGCCACAAATCCTGCGTCCCAGTAATCATTCCATGTGGATTGTTTAAATTATCATTGAAAAACCCAGCTTGCACTGGATCAGTAACTGCTCCAAATATAATAGGTTTGTTTTTAACAGTATTGAAAAGTTCTTGGCTAGCCTGAGTTCCTAGTCCATAAACTAAAGAATAATCTGAAAATGAAAAATTTTCGGCAATGCTACTCATAACAATAGGATCTCCCATTCCCGTTCGACTAATAAGAATGAAGTCTTTGCCAGATTCATAACCATGTTCAATAAGTCCTTCAGTAAATCCTGCCCTTAACGCATCTGCCCATTCTTGAGGTTTGTCTTGCAATATTCCAATTTTTGGAATATTGTTATTATCATTACAACTGAGTAGGATCAAGGATAAAACAATTGAAACTGTAATAATTTTTCTCATGGGTTTAGTTATTTAATTATAATAGATTCCAGATTCTCTAGAATTTCAATCTCACTTTTACCATTCAATTTCATAGTAAATTTTTGTTTAACTATTTTTTTAAAGTAATAATCAAATTTAAAAAACTCATTTGGATGATTTAGATTTGTCTCGATTGATATTTTATCTTCTAAAAATTCTTCTTTCCACTGAAGACTAAAGCAGAGTTCATCATCAACTAAAATAAAGTCATAGACTGGAATATTCTTCTCAAGAAGCTTAAAAGCACTAACTAAATACACATTAACTCCTCCTTCAATATGAGGTCTTAACACATAATTATAAAACAAATTCCTTTGTACTTCATTTTTCAGTTGATCATTTAATATAAATACACGTGACACTAAAGCTGTATTTTTTGCTCCACTTATTGTTGCATTCATCCATTTTTTGTAAGATTCCTTTGTTTGCCATTCTAAAATGTCAGTTTTTAATGTAACAATATCAATTGCTTCAATAGTTTTCGATGCATTTTCAATTTTCTTTAAAAGATTATCAAAACACAAAGTCCCAGTATGATTTGATATACCAATGCTCTCATAATATTTAATTTTATCTTTCGCATATAACTTTTGATCAGAATCGTTTTGACAAATTAATACTACTTGTTCTGCAGACATAAATGACCAATTTCTTGTATCCCAACTATTCCATAATTCCCTAAATAAATTAAAATAATCCGGGACTCTGTGGAGTTCTGAAAAATCACCACCATGTAGTCTAATAATCTTCTTGTCTTCGCCATATACCCAGTTTTTTCCAATTAGAGCGAAATCAATAAGCGGAGAGATATCTGTTTCGTCATCAGAACTTAAATAGTCTTCTAAAAGACCTTCATACTTTTTATTGTCATTTAAAAGAAATCGCAATTCAAATTTGTTTCTATTATGCCAGTTTATAAATTCAATTAGCTCTGAATTATGACTACTTACTTCGTCGATAAAATGTCCTTCATTCAAAATTACTAGTCTCCTTTTTTCTTTTACATTTTTTAGATGTCTTTCTTGTATTTCCCAGAATCTAGGGTGTGATGCTATTAATTCTGAAGGACGGTCTAGGTTTGTTGCCCAATAGAAATCAATATCCTTACTCAAATCAATAATCAATGAGTTAATAATTTCCAGTTTTTTGGATAAACTTGATTCTATACCTTTACGTCTTAGTTGATGTATTTCTGAATCGATCCTTTCTCCATTTTCTCCAATTTTTCTGACAATATAGTCATGTAGTGGTGCTGGAAATTCGTTTAGTATCTTACTCATAAAATTTAAAGTACTATAATATTTTCCATAAACCTTATAGTTTGTCATATAGGAAGTTATAACCCAACTGATAAATGCACAAATAAAAGATGTTTTTGAACCTAAATTATTAAAATAATTTTCGACTGTGATTTTATCAATTATTATTAATGTAGTCAATAAATAGACTAAAAAGGAAATTATTAGCGGAAGAACGAAAAAACTGAAGAGAGGTTTCTCTGCACCTTTTTTAAAACTTTTAATTAATTGATTCATATACTTTTTATTTATAAGGGCAAGCCCCGTTGTACATCATTAATATATTTGATATATAATCGTTTCTTTTCCAGATTTCTTCAATTGTTTCACCATCTGAAATGTTTCCAAGCTTTCCATCTGTGTTGTTTTGAATACTATTTGTTCGCATTTTTGCTATACAAGGATAAATGTCACCTTTAATATCAACATATAAACCAAGTATTTGACTGCATTTTGCTCCACAATAATATGCTTGTTTATTATTGTGGAGTATATTGTATTCCTTATCTAAGGATGTAATTTGTGATATGACTTCTTGTTTTATATCAGAAGATAAGGGTTGTAATTCAATTTCATTAGTCAAGATATTGTTAATTTGAGGAGCATTATTCTTTTGGAATCGCCCCATCATTGTTCTCCCAGCTGGAATGTAATCTGACATTAAAGGAAAAATATTATTATCCCGACAATACTTATGTATTTTAATTAGTTCATTTTTAACAAGATTCATTGCTATTGTGTCGACACCAAGTCTAGTTGGATTGGATTTGTTGAATCCTTTCTCAATCAGTAACTTAATAACATTATCTCGAATTACTGAATATCCCTGTTTTCCTACAAGAAAATCTTGCTTCTCTTTTATAAATGAGTTGAGTTTGATAATAATACTAACCTTTTTAATAAATAAGAAATCTATTAATGATTTATTATCATATAAATTTGTTCCATTAGTAAAGAGAACAATGTTCATTGAAAGACTATCTATGAAATTAATTAAGTCGTGAAAACAAGGATCTAATAGAGGTTCTCCAGATCCAACAATATTTATTGTTTTCGCCCCTAACGCCTTGAAACTTTTAATTATCTGGATTTTTTGGTCAAAAGTTGTTTCATTATTTTTTTTTTGTTTTTTTAATGAATCAACATCTTCAATGTAACAATATATACAATTCAGGTTGCACATGTTTGTGAAATCCATTGAAGGGTTTAGAAGCTTTCTAGATTTTATCGCATTATTAATTTCTAGATTTGAAAAATTCCAACCTTGTATAGTATTCCTATTATTCATGTATAATTAATTTAGCCAACATCAAATATAATAATTTATATGCCTTGATTCATTGAGAGTTGCCAAATATTTAGCTCTTTTGGTTTTTTTTAGTGTTAGGTCTTTGTCTGGGCAAAAACCAAATGTGCTAAATGTGTGAAGGTATCCTTTATACAATGAACGGTAACATTATTATAAACAGAATATTCCGTTTATATCATATATAGTACTTTCAATTAATTTTTTAATCATTATTTTGTTTTATATGTAAGGATGTACAAAAAATAATAACAATTATTTTTTAGTAAAAAATGTAAAGATAGTGATTTTAAATCATAGTTTTCAACCTACTAACAAAAACTT
>CAYOKJ010000113.1:0-10185 GCA_964404485.1 uncultured Bacteroidales bacterium
ATTTTGCAATTTTCAGGTATTTGAAATCCTCGCAGAAAAGAAACTATATCCATTCGTTTTTTACCTGCAAGTTGTAATTCAAGGATATTTAAATATCCATTAGTACACGAAATTTTCAAATAGTTATTATTATCAGTATAAATTATCCCGGGAATTAATTTGATATTTGATTTTTCTTCTTTAGCTGCAAATATCTTTATCTGAATCTTTTTATTGTCAGGCAAAGAAAGAAATGAAAATGCCGCAGGATAAGGACTTAAACCCCGAATAAAGTTATAATTTCTTTCAGAAGTATTATTCCATTTTATTCGACAGAATTCTTTGTCGATCTTTGAAGCTGATTTTAACTCATTAGAATCAGAAAATAATTTATTCTGCTCAGTAACATTTACTTTACCATCTTCAATTGATTTTACTGTTTTAACTATAAGTCTGGAACCAATTATTTTTAATTTATCATGAAGACTTTCAAAATTGTCATTTTTTTCAATTTTAGTTTTTTCACTCATGATAATTTTTCCGGTATCAATAGTTTTGTTAAGAAAAAAAGTAGTAACTCCGGTTTCTTTTTCTCCATTTATTATTGCATGATTTATTGGTGCAGCACCTCTATATTGTGGTAATATTGAACCATGGAGGTTTATTGTTCCAAATTCAGGCATTTGCCAAACAACCTCAGGTAACATTCTAAAAGCTACTACTACTTGCAAATTTGCATTTAATAAAGACAATTGCTTAAGAAAACCTTTATCTTTCAAATTTTTTGGTTGAAGAAGTTTTAAATTATTATCAATAGCAAAATTTTTAACATCCGAATAATGAATCTTTCTGCCTCTTCCTGCTTTTTTGTCAGTAGCTGTTATCACAGCAACAATATCATAAGCATTCTTTAGTAAAGCTTCTAATGAAGCAACGGCAAAATCGGGAGTACCTAAGAAAACTATTCTGAGTTTTTTTTTCATCAGTATGAACTTTTATTAACTCTAAAAATATTTAATAATGAAAACTTCAATAAAAATAAAAAAACCTGATCAAATGACCAGGTATTTTATATAATAATATTATATTTTATTATTTATGATTTACTTTTGTTTTCAGCCCTGGTGATATATTTTTCAATATCTCTGCTTTCGTAGCTTTTGTTAAACTTATCTTTTATTCTTTTATAATTCCTTAAAGCTTTGTCATATTCACCAAGCTTTTCGTATGCCCAACCTGCTTTTAATAAGAACGCCGGAGTAAGAAAATCATTAACATGATTATTTGCAGCTTGCAAGTAATAATTAACAGCTTTTTCCGGATTATTAAGTTCAATATAAGCATCACCAATAACTCCAATTGCCATCGAAGAAACCATCATGTCATCACCTTTATATTTTTTTAAGTGGTGAATTGCTGTTTCAAAATCTCCTTTTTTCATAAAACAAAGTCCGGCATAATAATTAGCTATACTAGCTGATTTTGTTGCACCGTACTCATCTATTATATCAATAAATCCAAGATAGTTTCCATCTCCATATAAAGCTTTTTCAATTGAATCATTCTGGAAATAGGATTCAGCCATAAATATCTGAGACTTTGCTTCTTTATCTAATGGAGCCAAGTAAAATTTATTATATCCGAAATAAGCTAAAACAATTACTATTATTGAAGAAACTATTATTGTCAATACTTTTTGATTTTTTTCAATAAACTTTTCCGATTTACTTAAAGCCTCCTCAAATGCAACTATACCTTCTTCGGTTTTATTCTTTTTTAAGTCTTTCTTTTTTACCATAATATTTTTTATTTTTGTGGTGCAAAAGTAATTTTTTTTATTTATAAATAAAAACAAATATTATGTTATTACTAATTTCTTTTTATACTTTTACAAATTCTAAAAATTACACACAATAATGAATATAAAATATTTTTCAATCATAACTGGTACAGGTAGTTATATCCCAAAAAACATTATTAAGAATATAGATTTTTTAAATAATATTTTTTATGATTCTACCGGAAATAAGATTGATAAAGAAAATAGAGATATAATTGAAAAATTTCTTCAGATTACAGAAATCGAAGAAAGACGATATGTTGATAGCAATTTGATAACATCAGATATTGGATATTTTGCAGCTGATGAAGCAATAAAAAATGCAAAAATTGATAAGGAAGAGCTTGACTATATTATTGTAGCACATAATTTTGGTGATGTTAAAGATGATAATAGGAAGGTTGATCTTGTTCCAAGTATTGCTTCAAGGATTAAAGCAAAATTAAAAATTAAAAATCCATATACCGTTGCTTATGACCTTCCTTTTGGTTGTCCGGGTTGGTTGCAGGGTGTTATTCAAGCTGATTATTTTATTAAATCAGGTGATGCAAAAAAAATACTTGTTATAGGTGCCGAAACACTTTCCCGAGTATCAGATCCACATGACATAGACAGTATGTTGTATTCTGATGGTGCAGGTGCTGTTGTTATTGAATCAAAGGAAAGCGAAAAACCAATTGGTATTTTGACACATAAAACACGATCAGATACTATAGAGGCTGCATATTTACTAAAAATGGGCAAAACTTATAATCCTGATTCAAAAGATGATACATTATTTATTAAAATGAACGGAAGAAAATTGTATGAATATGCATTAAATACTGTTCCTATAGTTGTTAAAGAATGTATTGAGAAAATTGGTCTTGAAATTGATGATGTTAAGAAAGTGTTTATCCATCAGGCAAATGCAAAAATGGATTATGCTATGCTCAATAGGGTTTTTAAATTATTCAATATCAAAAAGAATGATATACCCAAAAATATATTACCAATGATTATTGAAAAAATTGGTAATAACTCGGTTGCCACTTTACCTATTATGTTTGATCTGTTTTCAAGAGGAAAACTAAAGGATCATCATTATAGTAAAGATGATTATTTTGTTTTCACTTCGGTTGGTGCAGGAATGAATGTAAATGCAATAATTTATAAAGTAGCCTAAATACGCAAAATTTCTTTTTTACATCTGTTTTTTTTAATGATGACTTTATTAAACAATATTTCCATAAAAAAAGATCTTCTTAAACATTTATCCGAATTTATTTCGGAGAACAGAAAACAGAGATTTGAAGATATTATTAACTTCCGGACAAAATATATTTCTGTAGTATTAGAAGACATTTATCAATCGCATAATGCCAGTGCAGTTTTAAGAAGTTGCGATTGTTTTGGAATACAAGATGTTCATATTATTGAAAATAAAAATAAGTATGTTTTGAGTGAAAATGTTACTTTGGGATCGTCTAAATGGTTGTCGTTACATAAATACAATCATAAAGAGCAAAATACAATCACAACAATAAATAAACTTAAAAGCGAGGGATATAGAATTGTTGCTACAAGTCCTCATAAAAATAATAGCTTACTCGAAAATCTATCGCTTGATAGAAAATTTGCCCTTGTTTTTGGTACCGAACTCGAAGGACTTTCTGATGAAGCTATCGAAAATGCTGATGAGTTCGTAAAAATTCCAATGTATGGTTTTACCGAAAGTTTTAATATTTCAGTTTCAGCAGCATTATCTCTTCATTATCTTTCCGAAAAGCTCCGTAAATCGGGTATTAACTGGCATCTTACCGAAGAAGAATCAATAGACATACAACTTGATTGGATGAGAAATACTATTAAAATGGTTGATGTTATTGAAAAGAAATTTTTAAAAGATAGAAGTTAGCAGAGTAAAAAAATATGTATTTATATTTTGACCTTTTTAAAGGTTTCCATTCTTCATTACTCAGTTTCAAATATCGCTAATGTTTTAAAAACACTAAGACTTAATATTTTCTGATGTAGTTAATATTTTTTTTATACCTTTACCCGAAAATAATAAAAAAAACTACAAGGAGTTATGGGAAAAGGCGATAAAAAAACAAAAAAAGGAAAAAGAATAATGGGCTCTTACGGGATTTTAAGACCCAGGAAAAAGAAAAAAGTAATAGAAATTATAAAAAAAGTTGCCGTAAAAAAAGAAACTGTAAAAAAAGCAGAACCAACACCAAAGAAAAAAGCTGAGAAAAAAGTTGAAGAAGTAAAAACGGTAGCAAAAAAAGAAGTAAAAGAAAAACCAAAAACAGAACCAAAATCCAAAAAAGAAGTTAAAACTGAAAAAGCAGTAAAAACTGAAAAAAAACCTAAGGCTAAACCAACAACAAAAAAGAAAGCCGTAAAAAAAGAAGAAAAAGAATAGTTTCTATTCTATTCTCAAATAAATTAGCAAGGAGTTATAAACTTCTTGCTAATTTTTTATATGCTTCACCCCTTTCAATAAAATCCCTAAAAATATCATAACTCGCCGCCGCCGGAGATAACAAACAAACTTTTTCTGCTTCAGTATTACTTTTAATAATTTTAAAAGCATCATCCAGAGTTTCAGTAAAAAAAAGATTTTGACTTTTATTGCTTTTTGTTTTAATCAATTTCATCATTCTTTCACCCGCTTTCCCCATGAATATGAAATTTTTTATTGTAGTGCCTGCAAGAAATTCAGTTAAGAAACTATAGTCCAATCCACGATCAAAGCCCCCAAGAATTATTGTATCAATATTTTTAATTGTTCGAACCGCCTCAATTGTAGCTTCCGGAATTGTTGCAATAGAATCATTGTAGAAATGAATATTTCTATAATTCCCAACATACTCAAGTCGATGTTTTAATCCTCTGAATGATTTTATTCCTTCTAGGATTGCTTTGTCTGGAATACCTGAAATTTTACAGCAAATTATTGCTGCCATAATATTTTTTATGTTGTGCTCACCTTTTAAAAATCGTGTAGTGGAGAGGTTGAAAAATTCAAGACTCTCATTATTTTCAATATAATTGATTGATTCCTCATCAGAATAACAACCATTATTTTGGTTTTTTTGTAACGAAAAAGTGTGATAAAATTTTTTCGAAGAATAATTATTAAGCTTTTTTAAGATATTATCATCATCTAAATTGTAAATAAAATGATCTGTTTTATTTTGATATTTTGTGATAAAAAATTTTGTGTCTTTATAATCATCAAAGGAATTATAATGGTCGAGGTGCTCTTGAAAAATATTCAGCAAAACACCAATATAAGGCGAATTTTTAACATACTTGAGTTGGTGTGATGATATTTCAAAAACTATTCTTGTATTTTTATCAATTTGATTAATACTATCGAAAGGTGCAATACCAATATTACCAACTAGCACAGTATTTTCAGTATGATATTTTATTATCTCATGAATAAGACTTGCAGTTGTACTTTTGCCTTTTGTTCCTGTGACCCCAATTATTTGCTCTGAATAGGCTTCCAGGAAAATATCACTTTGTGAAGTAATTCTTTTTTTAGCAACAAATCTTTTTTGGTTTTCTAGTGAGATACCCGGACTAATAAAAATAACATCATAGTCATTAATACCTTTCATGTGTTTTTCTCCAAGAGAGAATTTTAAGTTTTTATCGTTGTAGTTGTATTTTTTTTCTTCAATAATATTTTTGTTTTTGTCAGAAATGGCAAGAAGTTTTTCGGGAAAATATTTTCGTATCAATTTATAGGTCGATTGCCCTTCTCTACCGAATCCAAGAATAACAACACTTTTATTTTCAATTTTGTTTTTTAATATTTTAATCATTTTTCTACTTAACTTTATACCGTAAAATTTAAATAATTAAATCCTCAAAATTTTAAAAACCCGGAGGATTTTCTGTCAAACTAATCATTTACTCATCATCTACGTAATAGAACTTCAAACTCATCACTCAAAAAATGTTCCTTTTCAAAATTATTAAGCAATTTTTCCTTATCGGGAAATGTTTGCTTTTCTTTCAATAAATAAGTTTTGTAATGCTGAAAAAGTTTCGGTAAGTTTTCCTGATTAAATGAATCAATAACTGTCATAATAGCAGCATTTACTTCATCAATTGTTCCTATGCACTCAAAAGGTTTTACTTCAGTATTACCTGTAAGTTGTTCGAAAATATCAATTAATTTTTCATCATTAAAAAGATCCTTATTAAACATTTGAATTAGCTTTTTTCTTTCAATAAAAGGAGATAAAATGATAAAAGTGAAAAGACATTTCGGGCAATTACCGCACCATTCATCGCTTTTACTTCCAACATTACAACTTCTAAATTTTGAGAAATACTGTGGATATTTATAAAAATATTTTGCTATTTGCAGTTCGTTTAGCGGACGCAAAAAACTAAAATAATTTATATCTGGGCAAATAAATTCAGCAAGATACTCTCTAAAATCTTTTTCGAATTCATAAGATTTTGAATATTGATGATTGATATTTGTATCTTCCACGGTTACCTCATTAGCACTCGACTCATTAGAAAGAGCTATGTTTCGCTTTCCTGAAATTGCAGCAGCTGTCACCGATAGAAATGCCAAAACTGCCGAAAAGGGAGTGTGTCCGTTTAAAAATCCTTTTTTGTTAAGTTCAATTAATTTAGGATCAATAGTTCTGTTTATTACAATAGAATTTTCAATAGAAAATCCTGCGGTTCTTATTGTTCTTTCTCTTGCCTCGTTTAGGTTTAGAATTAATGGTGTAACTGTTTTGTTTGTTGACTTCATTGATTCGATAGTCACAATTGAATCTTTTCCTCCTCCAATCGGAATAATTACATCGTCATTAGTGTCAAGCTTAAAAATTGAAAGTTTGTTTTTGGAAATACTTTTAATCTTAACAAAAGAGTCTAAATCAACATCTATTGAGTTTAAATAAAAAAACTCACCTAATCCATTGAAATATAGTTTTTTCCACCAATCAATTTGTTTGTTTGTTAGCAAGTGTGGTTTAATAATAATTTCATGCGAACAAGCAGCTTTCCAATAACTTATCAATTCAATCATCCCAAGATTAAAAACGAGATTTTGTAACATGAAATCGGTAACTTTGTCAAGATTATAAAATTCCCGGTTAGGGAATGATAGTTTTGGATTGAAATAGTATTTGTCTGATAAATTAAAGACAAACTCAATATTTAATGTATTTCCAATAGTGGTATAGCTATAGCTTTCAAAGATAAAATATGGGTATTCAGTGCGTAATAATTCAAATTTATTGTAATTATCTTTTTTTTTCACAAAAATGGTATTATATTTGATATATATTTAAAAAGTTCAAAAGTAATAATTTGCTTTTGAAAAAAATATTTTTATGACAGATATCAGCAAATATTTAAAAATAAAGTCAAACAATATAGCTCCTTCCCGGGGAAAATTATTGATATCCGAACCATTTCTAAATGATTATTATTTTAAGCGTTCTGTTATATTGCTTGCCGAACATAACGACGAAGGTTCGTTCGGAATAATAATGAACAAGCCTGTTGTTGATTTGAAATTTAATGAAGTAATAAATAATTTTCCTAATTTTAATACTCAACTTTACCTTGGAGGTCCTGTTAAAAATGATAGTTTATTTTTTGTTCACACACTGGGTTCAAAAATTAGTAACAGTAATGAGATTATAGATGGATTGTATTGGGGTGGCGATATTAATGAGGTTAAAGAATTGATAATGATGGGATATCTTAATGAAAATAATATTAGATTTTATGTAGGATATTCAGGTTGGGAATCAAAACAGCTTGAAGAGGAATTAAAGAAAAATTCATGGCTTGTCTCTGCAATGAACGTTAAAAATTTACTTAATACTAAACCGGATAATCTTTGGAAAGCTTCACTTGACACATTAGGAAGTGAATACGAAATATGGAATAATTTCCCCTCTAATCCTGAGATGAATTAAAACTTACCTTTAATTGTATTTGTAAAAATTTAATATTTGTTTTTATCTTTGCTTCAGATATAAATAAATACTTATACTTGTACGGAACAAAATTGCAAAATTGTTAAGAATTAGTATGAAGAAATTTTGATATGAACATTAATTTTACTCCAACAACTTCATCCGAAAGAATTTCACAAATCGACATTTTGCGTGGTTTTGCTTTATTTGGCATTTTGCTTGTAAATGTTTTTGGTTATAATTCTTCGTTTTTTGACTTTTCCGGTTTCTACAAAACTTTTGAAGATCCATTGAATAGCAAGGTTTTTAATTTAATTATAGGTTTTGGCGCTGATAAATTCATATTTATCTTTTCCTTTCTTTTTGGAGTGGGTTTCTCCTTAATGTATTTAAAATACAAAACTGATGAAAAAAGATTCTTCCGCTTTTATCTTCGCCGTATGTTGGTTCTTTTGATATTTGGAATTATACATATTTTATTTTTCTGGGCTGGAGATATTTTGGTTTCCTATTCTTTAATGGGAGTTATTTTGTTATTATTTAGAAAGTTAAGTTCCAGACTAATATTGTTTTTGAGTATATTCTTGTATTTTTTCCCGATAATTTATATTGCCTTTGAAAGTGTTTTCCCATTCTTACCATCATCAATGAGCTCAGTCACTAATTTAAAATTGCCCGAAGTAATTGATATTTATTCAACAGGCTCATATTGCGAAATCTTTAAACTTAGGTTACATGAATATTTTGCCTTCCGAAATATTAATCTTATTTATTACGCACCTAAAATTTTATCTTTATTCCTTTTTGGATTTTTGTTTTATAAGCATAATTTTTTAAGAAAAATAAACTCTTCAAAAATCAAATATTTTATCATATTAATATTTTTACTTATTATAGGAGTTTTATTAAATATATTTACTGAAGATATTGTAGATGTATTTGCTAACGCCGAAACCAATCAATTTTATACCGCCATTTATATGGGAATATACGAAGTGACAAATATTTTTCTCGGGTTTAGTTATATACTTCTGATTTTGCTTTTCTCTCAAATCATTATTGTCAAAAAAATTCTAAATCCTCTAAAATATGTTGGGCGAATGACATTAACAAATTATTTAATGCAATCAGTAATTTTTACAACAATAATGTATTCGTATGGTTTTGGATTTTTTGGAAAATTTGAACCCTGGCAGTTAATAATTTTTGCCGGAATAGTTTATTTAATTCAGCTTTTTTTCAGTCGCTTGTGGTTAAAAAGATACCGTTTTGGTCCATTAGAATGGATATGGAGAAAGTTGACATACTTGAAATTCTAATCACATTGATATGGATGTTGTTTTCTTTGACAATTTGTACTTGTACGGAACAGAATTGCAAAATTTCCAGTTTTGTTTTGTTATGTTTGGAAATAATTTTTCGTAGTCATGCAACAAAAAATTAATTAACTTTTCTTTATGGGTTTTACAACAATTATAAGTCAAATTTCATTTCTTGCTATTCTTTCAATTTGCGGCATTCTTGCATATCGTTTTAAGGTTTTGAATAATTCGGCTAAAGATGTGATTGAGAAATTGGTTTTTTATGTTACTCTGCCTTTATTAATTATTACCAAATTATCCAGTCTTTCATTTACTTCAGAGATTTTGCGAAATGGGTTGTTTATACTTTTTGGAACATATCTTGTTTTGTTTTTACAGATTTTAGCAGGAAAATTAAGTGCCAGGATTTTTAAACTAAAACAATCACAAGCTTCGATTCATATTTTGCACACTGTTTTTGGTAATATTGTTTTTTTGGGTTTTCCATTACTGGATGCATTATTTCCCGGCGGCGAGGCTATTCTATATGCCGGAATTTTTCAGTTGGCACAAAATACAGTAACATGGACTTATGGCATACATACTTTAAACCCTGCCTCAAAAGAAAAAGGTTTAAAGAACCTCAAAAAGCTTTTGAATCCAAATATGATTGCCTTATGTTTAGGATTAATTATGATGGCTTTTAGGATACAATTTCCACAAATTATTCAAGCTCCTTTACAGGGATTAGGTAAAACCACAATTTATCTTTCGATGATATATATTGGGATTTTAATGGCTCAAATAAAAATTAAAGAAATGATTAACAGCTTGAATGTTTTTGTTCTTTCTATTAATAAACTGATTTTACTCCCTATTATTTTTATTTTTATTTTCCGATTTTTAATTAATGCTTTTAATTTACAGATAAACAATATTGCTTTTTCTGTGCTTATTTTGGAAGCATCTATGCCGTGCATGGCCATTTTAGTAATTCTTGCAAAACGCTATGGTGCTGATGATAAACTGGCTATGAAAAACTTTTTTGTTTCTACTGTTATTAGTTTAGTAAGTCTTCCTTTAATACTTTATTTGTTGCAGTTGTAAA
>CAYOKJ010000114.1:0-10071 GCA_964404485.1 uncultured Bacteroidales bacterium
CAAATTTAGAAAAATAATTCTAATTATGTTTGGATTTTAACACAATTCAATTGAATTTCTAAATTGCTGATAAATATTTTGAAATATTTTTTTCTTTGTCAAGGCAAATATTCTTTGCATCCGTACGGACGGAAATAATATTTAACGCAGAGAAAGGAAAAAAGAAACGAAATATATCGGTAATTTGGATGTTCAGTTGGTATAATAAGCACGAAAAATCATGCAAGCAAATTAAAACCAGATTTTATTTTCCCAATATTTCTTTTACACAACGATAAATCCCTTCAACATCATAAGAACATTCTTTATGAAGTTCGGCTATACTTCCTTGTTCGATAAATTTATCTGGAATACCAAGGCGTTTTATGTTGGGTTTATAATTATTGTCAGCCATAAATTCGAGGACTGCACTACCCAGACCACCAATTATTGTTCCATCTTCGATAGTTATAATGTTTTTGAAATTATTACCAACTTCATGTAAAATTTCTTCGTCATATGGTTTTAAAAAACGCATATCGTAATGAGCAATTTCTATTCCTTCTTTTTTAAGAAGATCACAAACTTCCACTACGTAATTTCCAATATGTCCGATAGATAAAATCGCAAGGTCTTTACCGTCAGCAATTTTTCTTCCTTTCCCTATTTCAATTTTTTTGTATGGAGTTTTCCAGTTAATCATAACACCCCGTCCACGTGGATATCTGATTGAAAAAGGTCCCATATTTTCATGTTGTGCTGTAAACATCAAATTTCGAAGTTCTTCTTCGTTCATTGGTGCCGAAACTATCATATTTGGTACAGCCCGCATATATGCTAAATCGAATGCGCCATGATGAGTTGTGCCGTCCTCACCAACAAGACCACCCCTGTCGATGCAAAAAACAACATTTTGATTTTGTATTGCAACATCATGAATAAGCTGGTCGTAGGCTCTTTGTATAAATGTTGAATAAATATTACAAAACGGGATCATACCGTTAGCCGCCAAACCTGCCGAAAATGTAACTGCGTGTTGTTCGGCAATCCCCACATCAAAAACACGATGAGGCATTTTTTCCATCATAAAATTTAATGAACAACCAGTTGGCATAGCAGGGGTAACTCCAACTATCTTTTCATTTTTTTCTGCAAGATCAATAATTGTTTCTCCAAAAACATCCTGATATTTTGGTGGTTTCTTTTTAGTGGATGGGTCATGTATTATTTCTCCGGTATTTTTATTAAATGTTCCCGGAGCATGAAATGTAGTTTGATTTTTTTCTGCTTGTTTAAAACCTTTACCTTTTACAGTGATAATATGCAAAAGTTTTGGTCCTTGTATTCTTTTAAGATCGTGTAAAACATCAATTAATTTTTCAACATCATTTCCATCAATTGGTCCGAAATATCTAAAGTTAAATGACTCGAATAAATTACTGTTTCTCAATAACGAACCTTTAATAGCATTTTCAATTTGTTGAACAATTTTTTGAGTGTTTGGACCATATTTACTTACTTTTCCGAGTGCTTTCCATATAAAGTTTTTTACACGATTATAAAAACGGGAAGTAGTAATTTTGGTGAGATATTCTTTTATTGCTCCAACACTTTTATCAATGGAAATACCATTGTCGTTTAATATAACAAGGATATTTGAGTTAGAAACTCCGGCATTATTCAGAGCTTCCATTGCCATTCCACCTGTCATTGAACCATCACCGATAACTGCAATATGATGTGTTCCGTTATTATCTTTTAACTTAGAGGCAATAGCCATTCCAAGTGCTGCGGATATTGATGTAGATGAATGTCCGGTACCAAATGCATCGTATTCGCTTTCCGTCATTTTCGGGAATCCGCTAATGCCTTTGTACATTCTGTTGGTATGAAAGACATTTTTTCTTCCGGTAAGTATTTTATGAGCATAAGCCTGATGACCAACATCCCATATAAGTTTATCTTTCGGAGTATCAAAAATATAATGAAGTGCAACGCTTAACTCAACTGTTCCAAGACTAGCACCAAGATGACCGGGATTATGGGAAATAACGTCAATAATAAACTCTCTTATTTCAGAACATAACTGAACAAGCTCTTTATCCTTCAATTTTTTAAGATCAGAAGGATAATTTATTGATGATAATAATTTTCCCTGTTTTGGTGTCATTTAGCAAAATTTGATTGCAAATTTATCATTTAAATCAGAAATTCGGGATGTTTAGATAAAAATATGTACAGTTTTAATTTATCGCTTAAAAACTTTTATTTTCTAAAGAGTTATAAGTCTCTCTTTTATATTCTAATTCAGAAAGGGCATGATTTTATAATAAACCTAATTCTAGTTTTGCTTCATCGCTTAAATTTTCCTGGTCCCATGGAGGCTCGAATGTAAGTACAACTTCTGCATTGTTTACGCCATTAATGTTTCCTATGGTTTGGCGTACTTCGGCAAGTAAACTTTCGGCAACAGGACAATTTGCTGAAGTTAATGTCATTAAAATTCTAACATTAAATTTTTCGTCAATATCAATTTCATAAATTAATCCCAAATTGTAAATATTGAGAGGTATTTCTGGATCGTAAATGTTTTTAAGTACAACAATAACAGCATCTTTTAAAATTTCAATATCAGTTTTTTTCATTTTGCGAGTTTTCCTTTATTTTAGCATTCGTTAATGTTCCAATAAATTTACAGTAAAATCATTAATTACAAATTTTTACCGGTTTGATATTTGGTTTTAAAAACCAATGCATAAAGTTTCATTTGTTTTATCATTGATAATAAACCATTTGAGCGGGTAGGTGATAAATGTTCCTTTAAACCAATTTTATTAACAAATTCCATATTTGTATTTAAAATGTCATCTGGTTTCTGATCTGACAAAATTCTGATCAAAAGACTTATTATCCCTTTTGTTATCACTGCATCGCTATCGGCTTTAAATATTATTTTCCCATTTTCATACTCAGCATGCAACCAAACCCTCGACTGGCATCCAGATATCAGATTACTTTGGGTTTTAAATTTCGTATCTATAAGAGGTAATGATTTACCCATTTCTATAAGATAATTGTATTTATCCATCCAGTCATCAAAATATTGAAACTCTGAATCAATTTGTTTTTCTATTTCAGGTATTGTCATTTTTTTTTATGATTTATTTTCAGAATACAAATTTAAGATAATATGTCAAAATGAATCTTAGGAGAATAAAATTATATGAGAATAAGGGAAATATGGGTATAAGTGGAAACTGTAATAATTATAATTAATTACTACAAATTACAATTAACAGTATGCTTTTGTTATCATTACTCCAACATTTTCTTAGCCTTCATCACAGCTTCCACAAGTCTGTCAACTTCGTCTTTTGTATTATAAAAAGCGAAGGAAGCTCTTATAGTACCCGGAATATTAAACCAATCCAAAACCGGTTGTGCGCAATGATGTCCTGTTCGAACTGCCACGCCCATTCTGTCGATTATTGTTCCTGCATCATAAGGATGAATATTTCCGACAAGAAACGAAATTACCGAAGCTTTTTTTTCTGCTGTTCCAATAATTCGTAATCCATCAATTTTCAATAATTCATCGGTTGCATATTTTAACAAATCATTTTCATAGTTTGCGATGTTTTCGATTCCTATTTCTGAAATATATTTTAATGCAGTTTCTAATCCTAAAATGCTTTCAACATTTGGTGTTCCCGCTTCAAATTTAAATGGTAACTCATTAAAAGTGGTTTTTTCGAATGTAACATTTTCAACCATTTCGCCACCAAACTGGTAAGGAGGAAGTTTTTCGAGCCATTTTTCTTTTCCATAAAGAACACCTGAACCCATCGGAGCAAAAACTTTATGTCCTGAGAAACAGTAAAAATCACAATCTAAATCCTGAACATCAATTTTTTTATGAGGTATTCCCTGAGCTCCATCAATTAAAACCGGCACATCAAAATTATGCGCTAATTCAATAATTTCCTTAATAGGATTTATTGTTCCGAGTGCATTTGAAATATGTGCAAGAGCTACAAATTTTGTTTTCTTGTTAAGAAGTTTTTTATACTCATCAATTAATAATTCACCTTTTTCATTTATTGGAATTACTTTTAAATGAGCACCGTTTTCAACACAAATCTGCTGCCATGGAACAAGATTTGAATGGTGTTCCATTGTTGAAATAATAATCTCATCATCTTTGTTCAGAAAGTTTTTTCCAAAAGAAGATGCAATCATATTTATTGATTCGGTTGTTCCTTTTGTAAAAATTACTTCGTGAGTCTCAGCAACATTTATATATTCTTTAATAAATATTCTTGCTTGCTCAAAAGCATTTGTAGCTTCTTGACTGAGGTAATGAACGCCTCGATGAATATTTGAATTTTCGTAAGAATTGTATTTAATAATACGGTCAATAACCGCTTGTGGCTTTTGTGTAGTTGCTGCATTATCGAGATAAACCAAAGATTTTTTATAAACTTCCTGATGAAGTATTGGAAAATCTTTTCGTATTTTGTCGATGTCAAATATCATGCTTTTTATTAAAATTGATTATTTTATCATTTACGCATTCAAATTAAACCTTACTCATATCAATATCAAAATTAATTTCTTCATCTTCTTTACGGCAATGCAAAATACATTTATCGCAAACCGAAAGTTCTCCACGCAAACGTTGTTTAACCATATCATCTATACGTAATCGCAGTGCTTCAATATTTATCTTATCAATTATTTCGGCAGCATAAGCATACATTAGCAACATTC
The DNA here is from genome assembly GCA_964404485.1 of uncultured Bacteroidales bacterium. Classification (GTDB taxonomy): domain Bacteria; phylum Bacteroidota; class Bacteroidia; order Bacteroidales; family JAIORY01; genus JAIORY01. The sequence continues at coordinate 4,750 of CAYOKJ010000114.1, forward strand.
GTGCATTTTTCTCACCAATTCCTCTTGATCTCAAATAAAACATTGCTTCTTTATCAAGTTGTCCAACAGTAGCTCCATGGCCACATTTTACATCATCAGCATAAATTTCGAGGAATGGCTGAGTGTTAATTGAAGCTTCGTCAGTAAGGAGAATATTTCTATTAGTTTGTGATGCGCTTGTATGTTGAGCATTTCTATGAACAAGAACATGACCATTAAAAACTCCACTTGCCTGTTCATCAAGTATACCTTTAAAAATTTGATTGCTGGTACAATTTGCTTTAACATGATCAACATAAACCTGATTATTAATATGTTGTCCTGAATCCATTAGATAAACACCATAAATTTCAGAATTGCATCCTTCACCGTTCAGATTTATTTTATAATCGTTTCTGATAATTCCACCGTTTAGGATAATCAAATTCGTGCATAAATTACTATTTTTTTCCTGTTTAAAATAAGTTGAGTTTATCAAACCTGAATTATTGTTCAGGTTTTGTAATTTATAATGATCAAGATTAGAACCTTCATTAAGGAAAAATTCTGTGACCGTATTTGTAAGACTTGAATTATGATTTATTGCATCATCACATTGAACAAAAGTAAGTTTACTGTTTTTCCCAAGAATGATAAGATTTCTGTAATTAACAAGTAAATTCTTATCATGATTTATGATGCTAACCATCTGGATTGGTTTAATAACCTCAACTCCATCAGGTACATAAATAAAGATTCCATCTTGAGAAAAGGCAGTATTCAGCTCCGTAAAATTATTATTTTGTTTTTGGACCTTTCCCAAATATTTTTCTGTTAATTCAGGAAATTCCTTTATGGCTTTTGCCAGACTTCCAACTATTGTTCCATCAGGCATTGTTGAAATTTGACTACCGGAATTTACATACCAACCATTTAAAAGTGAAACAATGTAAGTATCAAAGTTATGTATCTTGCATTGAAATATTTCTTCAACATTTGTTCCTTCAGTAGAAAAATCAAATAATTGCTCATAATCTTCTGAGAGTATTTTTTTCAGATCTGTATTTTTCCATGTCTGGGAATTAGGATCAGGGAAACCAATTTTTTTAAAATTCTCAAAAGCTTTTTGTCTTATCTCAGAAATAAATAATGTCTTTTCGCCAATAATCTTATTTCTGTTTTCTTTAAAAACAGTTATTAATTTTTCCTTTAAAGGAATATTATTTATTTGATCTTTAGAACCTGTCATCATCTTTCAATTAACTCATTCTTTCAACTTCCTGTTTTATCCACTCATATCCTTTTGCTTCTAATTCGAGAGCGAGGTTTTTCCCACCTGATTTCACTATTCTACCTTCAAACAAAACATGTACGAAATCAGGGATAATATAATCAAGCAAACGTTGATAATGCGTAATAACAATAGTTGCGTTGTCTTTATTTCTAAGTTTGTTTACTCCGTTAGCAACTATTCTTAATGCATCGATATCCAAACCCGAATCGGTTTCGTCAAGTATAGCCATTGTTGGCTCGAGAAGAGCCATTTGAAAAATCTCATTTTTTTTCTTCTCACCACCTGAAAAACCTGAATTTACCGAACGGTTTGTCAGCTTCGATTGTATTTCAACAAGTTTCTTCATTTCATCCATTTTGGCAAGAAATTCAGTGGCAGTCAAAGGTGGCAATTTTTTGTATTCTCTCTGTTCGTTTATGGCAGTTCTCATAAAATTTGTAATGCTTACTCCGGGTATTTCAACAGGATACTGAAATCCGAGAAAAATACCTTCACAAGCTCTTTCTTCAGGAGATAAAACTGTAATATCTTTTCCTTTGTACAAAATTTCGCCTTCAGTAATTTCATAACCTTCTTTGCCTGCAACAACCGCAGCAAGAGTACTTTTGCCTGTTCCGTTGGGTCCCATTATGGCATGAACCTCTCCATTATTCACACTCAGGTCAAGTCCTTTAATTATTTCTTTACCTTCGATTGAAACATGTAAATTTCGAATATTCAGTAACATATTTATATGTATTTGTTTTTTGTTGTTTTTATTTATGATTCCAGTTATCAGTCTCCAGTCATCAGTCTCCAGTCATCAGTTATCAGTCATCAGTCTCCAGTCATCAGTCTCCAGTCATCAGTCTCCAGTCATCAGTCTCCAGTCATCAGTCTCCAGTTTATCCTACACTTCCCTCAAGAGTAATTTGAAGAAGCTTTTGAGCTTCAACAGCAAATTCCATCGGAAGTTTATTTAATACTTCTTTTGCATAACCATTAACGATTAAACCAATTGCACTTTCGGTGCTTATTCCTCTTTGGTTACAATAAAATAATTGATCTTCAGATATTTTACTTGTGGTAGCTTCGTGTTCCACAATTGATGATTTGTTTTTTGTATCTATATATGGAAAAGTATGAGCTCCGCATTTATCACCTAAAAGCAAAGAATCGCATTGAGAATAATTCCTCGAATTTTCAGCTTTTCTGGCAACTTTTACTAAACCACGATAACTGTTATTACTTTTACCGGCAGAAATCCCTTTAGAAATAATTGTGCTTTTGGAATTTTTCCCAAGATGAATCATTTTTGAACCTGTATCAGCTTGTTGGTAATTATTTGTTACAGCCACAGAATAAAATTCTCCAACAGAGTTATCGCCTTTTAAAACACAGCTTGGATATTTCCAAGTAACAGCTGATCCGGTTTCAACCTGTGTCCATGAAACTTTTGAGTTTTTACCTACACAATAAGCTCTCTTGGTAACAAAATTATAGATACCACCTTTCCCGTTTTTATCACCCGGATACCAGTTTTGGACAGTAGAATATTTTACTTCTGCATCGTCCATGATAATAATTTCAACTATTGCAGCATGCAACTGGTTTTCATCCCGCTGAGGGGCAGTACATCCTTCAAGATAACTTACGTAACTGCCTTTTTCAGCAATAATTAAAGTTCGCTCAAACTGACCTGTTTTTGCAGCATTTATTCTAAAATATGTTGAAAGTTCAATCGGGCATCTCACACCTTCAGGAATATAACAAAACGAACCATCAGTGAAAACGGCAGAATTTAAAGCTGCATAATAGTTGTCGGTATATGGAACTACTTTTGCCATATATTTTTTTATCAGATTGGGGTGATTTTGTACCGCATCGCTAAAAGAGCAAAAAATAATTCCGTGCTTTGAAAGAGTATCCTGAAAAGTAGTCTTTACTGAAATACTATCAATTACAGCATCAACGGCAACACCACTTAATTGCTTTTGTTCTTCGAGAGAAATTCCCAGCTTGTTAAATGTATCTAATAATTCGGGATCAACTTCGTTAAGGTCTTCAAACTCTTTTTTCTTTTTTGGAGCAGCATAATAAATTATATCCTGAAGATCAATAGGAGGATATTTTAAATGTGCCCATTTTGGTTCTTGTAATTTTATGAAATGGCGATATGCTTTTATTCTGAATTCTAATAAAAAGTCAGGTTCATTCTTCTTTTTAGAAATTAATTTAATAATGTTTTCATTCAGTCCAGGAGGAATAGTATCGTTTTCGATATCAGTATAAAAACCATACTTATAATCATCTCTGGTAACTTCATCAATAATTTTATCTTTATCCTTAGCCATTTTTTTTTATTTAGATAAAAGAAAAATAAGGTTGCAAAGTTATAAAATTATAAATGTAAAAATCAAAATATAAAATGTAAAAAAAATGATTTTTTTGATGGCTATTTCTATCTAAATTTTATATTTTTATCACTCCCCAATAATTTTCACCAGTGCTCTTTTTCGTCTCATTCCATCAAATTCACCATAAAAAATTTGTTCCCATGGACCAAAATCTAGTTTTCCATTTGTTATTGCAACCACAATTTCTCTACCCATAATAGTTCGTTTAAGATGAGCGTCTCCGTTATCTTCATAACCATTATGATGATATTGTGAATATGGTTTTTCAGGAGCTAGTTTTTCAAGCCAATCTTCAAAATCCTGATGCAATCCATGTTCATCATCATTAATAAAAACACTTGAAGTAATATGCATTGCATTAACAAGACATAAGCCTTCTTTAACACCACTTTCGTGAAGGCAGACTTCAATATCCGGAGTAATATTTACAAGTTCGCGACGACTGGTAGTGTTAAACCAAAGTTCTCTTCTATACGATTTCATGTTTTTGATTTTTATATTTTAAGTAAAATTATAAATAATTAGTAAATCAACAATGAAAATTTTGTGGCAATTATTATTATTAATAGTTTTGCATCCTAAAAACATTTAATATGTCTGAAAAAGAAACTACAAGAACTGAAATATCTGAACTGGGAGAATTTGGATTAATTGATGCTTTGACAAAAAACATAATTATAAAAAATAAAAGTACGGTAAAAGGAGTTGGTGATGATACCGCTGTAATCGAAAAAAACGATGAAAAATTCACTCTTATTACAACAGATCTTTTAATTGAGGGTGTACATTTTGATATGATTTACACTCCTTTAAAACATCTGGGATACAAAGCAGCAATTGTAAATTTTTCAGATATTGTTGCCATGAATGGGAATCCACAACAACTAATTATTGGTTTATCAGCATCTAACAGGTTTTCAGTAGAAGCCTTGGAAGAGATTTATTCAGGTGTTTATCTTGCTTGTGAAAAGTATGGTGTTGACCTGGTAGGAGGAGATACTACTTCCAGTCCTTCAAGTTTGTTTTTGAGTTTAACTGCAATTGGCGAAATAAAAAAAGAAAAAATTACTTATAGAAGTACTGCAAAATCAGGTGATTTGATTTGTGTTAGTGGAGACCTTGGCGGAGCTTATATGGGCTTACTTATTCTCGAAAGAGAAAAAAAAGTATTTCAGGATAATCCTGAAATACAACCCGACCTAGACGGAAATGATTATTTGATAGGACGACAGTTAAAACCTGAAGCACGCCTTGATATCATTAATAAACTCGAGAAAGAAAAAATTATACCAACATCAATGATTGACATTTCTGACGGACTTGCTTCAGAAGTACTCCACATTTGTAAAAATTCAAATCTTGGATGCGCACTTTACGAAGAAAAACTTCCTATTGATGCCACTACAGCCGGTGCTGCAAACGAATTTGGTTTAGACCCAACTACTGCCGCAATGAATGGTGGAGAAGATTATGAATTGCTTTTTACAATTTCTCAATCAGACTACGAAAAAATAAAAAACATAAAAGATATTTCAATTATCGGGCATATTGCAGAAAAATCCGAAGGAAGTAATCTGATAAGTACCTCTGGTCATATTGTTGAGATAAAAGCTCAAGGATGGGATGCTTTGAAGAAATAATGCTTAAATGATA
>CAYOKJ010000115.1:0-3672 GCA_964404485.1 uncultured Bacteroidales bacterium
ATTATTAGTTCAAAATAAAATTCTTCTTTTAAAATATCCTTTACATCTTAACCAAGCGTTAAGATGTAAAGGAAAATTTCTCATGTTTGTCTATAATAAAACTATCAAAAGACAAACAACGATAGAAAAGAATGCAACACCTTCGATAAGAGCGGCTGCTACAATCATGTTAGAACGGATATCACCAGCCGCTTCCGGCTGACGAGCTATTGATTCAACAGTTGCACGTCCTATCTGACCAATTCCGATACCGGCTCCAATTGCCGCAATACCTGCTCCTAAACCTGCTCCCATTTTTGCTAATGGAGCTAAATCGGCTGCTACTTGTAATAAGATTGTTAATAAACTCATAATAATGTATTTAATTGATAAATTAATTATTTAATTTTAAATATGTTTCTCCATAAAGTCGTAAAAAATAAATAAAGCAACAGATTCACAGATTTATTAAAAATTAAATCTGTGATAATCTGTGTAATCTGTGGCAATTTTCACTTTCTATGCTTACAATCCCGCACTAATTAAAAACGTTGCTGCAAAAGCAATAATTGCATACAATTCGGGGAATACGGCAAGTACCATAGTTTTGCCAAAAATATCGTGACCTGAACCTATACCGGCAATTCCTGATGCACAAACGCTTCCTTGTTTTATCCCAGACATAAGTCCGACAAATCCTAAAGCAACTCCCGCTGCAAAAACTGCAGCTCCCTGATATATGGATAATGTCAAAACTCCATCAACAACAAATTCTGTAAGTTTTGCATTGATAATAAAAAATCCTGCAAAACCGTAAAGTCCTTGGGTTCCGGGCAATGCACTTAATAACATATAACTCCCGAAAGCCTCATCATTTTTCTTTAATGCTCCTATCGTGGCGTTTCCGCCCGATGAAACACCTATTGCACTTCCTATGCCGGCTAATGTAAGCATTAATGCCAATCCCACATAGGCAAGTATTACTGCTGTTGTCATAATAATTCTCCTTTTATAATTTATTAATAATTTGTTTTTAATTTATTTATAACTATTAGTACCTATAATACTTAGTTCACTTTAAGTACTCTTATATAACTAAACCGATTATTTCTTTTTAAATTTTAAATTTATCATTTTTAAATTTTTCAACAATGCAAAATATAGATTTTTAAATGCAAAATGTAAAAAATTCTATCTATTCTCTTATCCCGAAAAAGGTTTATATTCTTTTCCTCCTCCTGTAAATCCGGCATTTTTATAAAACTCAACAAATGTAAGTCGCATAGGATGAACAAACGACCCGAGTGATGATATTAATATATTTAAACCATGTCCGAGCAAAAGGAATATTACAAAAAACACAGGTCCGATTATCGGCGCTGAATTAAGTATTTGCATTGCAATATCGTTTATTACAAATCCTAAAATAGCACTTGACAAACCTAATGCAAACAAACGGATATATGACAAAAGGTCACCGAATATTCCGGTTACTGTTGAGTAAATATCCCAAACTCCTTTTCCGATACGTGCCGGGATACTGATTTCAACATCGCTAAAAAATATAATTAAAAATCCGCCAAGTGAAAGAATTGCATATAAAATAATATTGTTTGCGGCTATATATTCTAACTTTGTTAAAGCCGTATAAATTCCACCACCTATCAAAATAATGAGCCATCCAAAAGTTGCAAGTGAGTGCATGAACCCATATTGTTTTATCTGATTTGTTGCTTTTATAAACATCCCGAAAACAATTTGTAATGCACCAAGTGCTAATGCCAAATTAAACATGTTGTCGGGATTAAGAAACAAGTTTTTGTAATCTGCAAACAGGCTGATATTTGTCTCTATTAAATTAATACCAAAAAATGTTCCCGAAATTATCCCGAAGATAATGGTTGCTATACCCAGAAATTGTATTAATGATAATATTGGTTTAATTTCTTTTTTAGCCTTTAATTTATAAATACCTGCTCCAATCACAAACAATAACCCATATCCGGCATCGCCGAGGCAAAAACCGAAAAACATCATAAAAAATGGTGCAAAGAACACAGTCAGGTCAAGTTCGGAATAAGCCGGTAAAGAAAATAATTTTCCGATAGGCTCAAACAATTTACTAAAGCTATTGTTTTGTAGCAAAACCGGAACCTTGTCCTTTTTTGTGGCTTTTTCAATTATGTGCAATATGTTGTTCCTATCCAAAAAATCATCAATTTGTTTTTTCTTTGTTCCCGGAACCCAGCCTTCAAGTATTTTCATTTTTTCATCTGCTTCAACGGCAGTATTTAAAATTACTTTCTCAAATTCCAAATTTGCTTCTATTGCTTCTCGTTCTTGTATAAGCAATGGGATTGATGTTTCGGAGTAATTGTCAAAATCATTGTTTATCAGCGTAATTTTTTCTTCTATTTCTTTTATATGTTTTTCTATTTCAGAAAGGGAGTTTTCGGGTTGCTTAATTTCTTCGGCATAAATATTCAGTTCTTCATCGCCTTGTTGAATAATAATAAAATAGACATGGTTTCCGCTTTCAGTAATTATTTCTGCATTATATTCAGAAAGCAGTTTGGTGTTAAATTTCTTTTTAGAAGCGAGAAAAAACTTCACATAGAAATTTTTATCTTTAAGTTTGTTAATAATTTCAGCGGAAAAATCGCCCCAGGGTTTTACTTTGATGAGTTCTTTATGAGCAACAGCAAGTTTTTGATGCAATGCTTCTAATTCCTCTTGCTTTTGGATTATTTCTTCAATAATTTTCAATCCGTCTGAATCAGGACAGTTATCGGTTTTCTCCGTTTCACGTTTTTCAAGAGACTTGATTATTTTATCAATACGATTTAATAATTGATATTTTTCCCTGATTTTATCACTAATTTCAGTTTCTTTTTCAATTACATGAAGCACACCAAGCTCTTGCAAATCTTTCAGAAAATTATCATATTCTTTATGAAAAACAAGGAAAGAATATTTTTGCATCGGTATTATCATCTGTTTGCCTCCATTTGTCGTTGTTGACGATCTTTAACAATTTTCTGTGACGATTTTGACAGGTTTTCTTCATCCTCCAAAAAGCGTTTGATTTTTCTTATTGCATCTTCGTAGCCGGGAATTTGAACTTTTTCATACAAATTTACTTTTTGTGTTGTTTTTCTTCTGGCATGATTGAGTAATTCCATTTTTCTGTTAAAAAACTCTCTTTCAATTAAAATCTCCGCTAATTTTTTTATAATTGAAATTCCTTCAGGAAACCATTTCGGATTATCAAATAAACTAAAATCCTCAGTCCGAAGAAGTACTTTTTCTAAAACAGGTGTTTTTACACCTGCAATTTTCTTTGTTGTTGTTTTTACATCATCAATTGTAATAAGACTTGTATTAAATTCATTCCAAATGCCCGGTGTTAAAGTGTTTGCCTGTATTTCATGAGATAATTTTTTATCTAATTCTTTTACCTTGGTTTTTGCTTTTTTTACTTCCATACGTAATGCTGTTTCCTTATTTTTTATCACAGGAAGTGCATTCAACCTCATATTTAATTGCTTATTAAGGCTTTGTAATGCTGTTTTATTATATTGAAATTTTATTGCCATTTTAGACACTAATTACACTAATTTTCACTGTATTTTATTTTTAACTGACACTAATTACACTAATTTTCACTAATTATTTTATAATACCACTCTTTTA
>CAYOKJ010000115.1:3772-9974 GCA_964404485.1 uncultured Bacteroidales bacterium
TTTAATTTGTGTCTAAACCGGAAAAATTAGCATTGGTGTCTTTTCGGTCAAAACTAATTTTTTAAGATTGGACGAACGAAATAATTTATACAACAAGGGTCTTTTGGATTTTGAAAATGAAATAATGTTTATATTATTTTCTTCAACAAATTTATCAAATCCATTTATTATATTACTGCTTTCAAACACTTTGCATACTATTTTATGTTTACTATATTCTTTTTTAAATACTTGATTCAATTTGTCAACTTTACTTTGTTGATATTTGTCATCATGAACATCAATATGAACACAGTATATTTCCTTATCAAAAGAAGCCAAAATATTAAGCAACTTGTTTAAAGATGAATTATCTGCCTCGTTAAAATTTGTTGCATACATAACATTAATTTTTTTAATATCCTGATATGTTGCAGATTTGGGAATTGTCAACACGGGAAAACGTGTGTTAAAAATCACCTTAGTTGTTACACTACCAATAAAAGTGCCCTTTTTTTCATCCTGTCTTTTTGGGCTCATAATAATCACATCCGGTTTATATTTTTCACTTGTATTAATAATTATTTTTCCCGGTTTTCCTTTTAGCAGCGAGTAATGAATTTTTACTTTTAACATATCCTCAACAGGAATATGTTTCTTTAAATTATTACTGAACTCTAACAAACTATTTTGTGCCTCACTAAATGCTTCTTTCGACACATATTTAGCATGTTTTTCCCACGATGTTGTATGTTTATCCGGACCTGTATCGTCAGGGTCATTGTAAACATAAAGGAAATTTATTTCCGCATTTATTTTTTCGGCTATTCCTATAGCAAATTTACAGGCATTTATCGAATATTTGGAAAAGTCAATCGGAACAAGAATTTTTTTCTTGTCTTTAATAGAATTGTCTTGTTCTATTTTATCTAAATCATATTCCTTGTGAATTTGCAAGATCGTTCTTATTGCTTTTTCAGTTTCGTTTGCTCTGACTTTCAACTTTATTCCTTGCGGAATATTGCTGTTTGAAGTTTTAAAACCTTCATCGGTAAGGAAACATTCAATACCTTCAAATTCAAACTTTTCTTTTACAAAGCAACCTACGTGCAAATGTTTAAATGTTACGATTGTTACTAATATATTTTCCATGATAAATTTGTTTTTATGGTTTAATATTCTTCAATCATTTTTCCTTTTTTCCGTATTTTTCAACAAGTTCGGATTTTATACCAATTTCGGCAACTGAGAAATATTTATTTAATAATTCCCAGGCTGTGTTGAGCATTGCATCAATTTCTATGTTAATATCAATAGCAAGCAATTTATCCGAATATTCTTTTGCAAATTTCATGGTTCTTTCATCGTAATCAGTCAGGTCGAAACCATTTTCTAATTTTGTTTTTGCATTTGCAGCATCGGCATAAAGCCGGATTGCCGCATTCATAACCTGCGGATGGTCTTCCCGTGTTTTTTTTCCGATAACAAGTTGTTTTAATCGCGACAAGCTACGGAAGGGGTCGATAATTACTTTTCCGATATCTGTATCTCTACGTACAAATAATTGTCCTTCGGTAATATAACCCGTATTGTCGGGAATTGCATGTGTAATATCACCGCCCGATAATGTTGTAACTGCAATAATTGTTATTGATCCCCCACTCGGGAATTGTACTGCTTTTTCATAAAGCCTTGCCAAATCGCTGTAAAGTGAACCGGGCATACTGTCTTTCGATGGAATTTGGTCCATTCGGTTTGAGACTATACTTAAAGCATCAGCGTAAAGTGTCATATCTGTTAAAAGAACCAGAACGTTTTGATTTTTTTCTGCGGCAAAATATTCTGCGGCAGATAAAGCCATATCCGGAACAAGAAGCCGCTCTACAGGCGGGTCTTCGGTTGTGTTTACAAAACTTATAATGCGGTCGAGTGCTCCGGCATTTTCGAATATGTTTTTAAAGAATAAATAGTCATCGTTTGTAAGTCCCATTCCGCCAAGTATAATTTTATCGGCTTTTGCACGCAGGGCAACCATTGCCATAACCTGATTGTAAGGCTGGTCGGGATCGGCAAAGAAAGGAATTTTTTGCCCTGTAACAAGTGTATTGTTCAGGTCAATTCCTGCTATGCCTGTGGCAATAAGTTCGGAAGGTTGTTTCCTTCTTACCGGATTTACTGATGGTCCTCCAATTTCTATTGCATTACCATCAACCCCTGGTCCTCCATCAATAGGTTGTCCGTAAGCATTAAAAAATCTTCCGCTTAACTCATCACTTACCAACAATTTAGGTGCATGGCCCAGAAATACTACTTCTGCATTTGTTGGAATACCTTCTGTTCCTGAAAATATTTGCAGGGTTACCAAATCCCCCTGTATTTTAACCACCTGTGCCAGCCTGCCATTTACAGTTGCCATTTCTTCATAACCTACACCATCGGCATGTAACGAGCATGTTGCTTTTGTGATGTGATCTACTTTAGTGTGTATTTTTTGAAAAGCTGTTGTTTCCATTTTTTAGATTTATGGTTTATGATTTACGATTTTAATTCGTCAATCATAATTCTTTCATTAATAACTTCCTGTAATTCTTTCTCAAATTTTTTGAACTTCTCCGACTCAAACTCAGAATAATTCATTTGTTTGAAAACATTTATCATTCTTTTAAAATATGGATTTACTTCCTCGAATGTTTCAAATTTAAAATTTGCTTTATAAACATCAAGTACTTTATTCATCATGTATTGTTGTCGTTTGATGGATGTTGAAGCATCAATTTTATCAAAAGCATCTTGTTGAAGAATAACAAAATCGATAACCTCTGATTTCCAGAATATCTGATGATAATCAATTGGTACTCCATCATCACCCAAAATATTTATCTGCTCATAAACTTCATTTCCCCTGATAAGAATATTTTTTGCGAGCATTATGTTATCAATCCAATCCGGTGAAATATTTTCTTTGATAAATTCTTGAAATTCGGGATATTCAATATATTTTGAATAACTGTCAACAGCATCAATAGCCGGGTATCTTTTACTATCGGCACGATCCTGCGAAAGAGCGTAAAAACATCGTGCCGCCTTTTTGGTTGACTCAGATACAGGTTCTTTCAGGTTGCCTCCTGCAGGCGAAACAGTTCCGATAAATGTTACGGCACCGGTTTTTCCATTATTGAGATAAACGAAGCCTGCACGAGCATAGAAATTTGAAATAATTGCCGGCAGGTCCATCGGGAACGCATCAGGTCCTGGTAGTTCTTCCATTCTGTTCGACATTTCGCGTAATGCCTGCGCCCAGCGTGATGTTGAATCGGCAAGTAATAAAACTTTTAAGCCCATTGAGCGATAATACTCTGCAATTGTCATTGCTGTGTAAACTGATGCTTCACGGGCTGCTACCGGCATATTTGAAGTATTAGCTATAATTGTTGTTCTTTCCATCAATTTCCGTCCGGTTCTCGGGTCATCTAATTTTGGAAATTCGGCAAATATCTCTACTACTTCGTTAGCGCGTTCTCCACAGGCGGCAACAACGATCATATCGGCATCGGCTTGTTTCGAAAGTGCGTGTTGCAATACGGTTTTACCTGTTCCGAACGGTCCAGGAATAAAACCTGTCCCTCCTTCTACAATGGGATTCAGGCTGTCAACTACTCTGACACCGGTTTCCATAAGTACAAACGGACGTGGTTTTTCTTTGTATGCTTTTATAGGAATTTTTACGGGCCATTTCTGAACCATGCTGACAGGGATTTCATTGTTATCTGAATCAATTAAAACAGCAATAGTATCATTAATTTTATATTTGCCCTGTTCAGTAATGTTCTTTATTGTGAAAGTTCCCTCAAATTTAAAAGGTACCATAATTTTATGGGGAATCCAGTTTTCTTCAACTTCGCCAAGCCATGAACCCGGAACAACAGTATCACCTTTTTTTACGATGGGTTTAAATTCCCAAAGTTTATCATCTTCAAGGGCAGGTGTATAATCACCTTTTTTCAAGAAAATGCCTTCCATTTTATTGAGGTCGTGTTGCAGCCCGTCAAAATTTTTCGACAAGATACCCGGGCCGAGTGTTGCTTCCAGCATGTGACCGGTAAATTCTACTTCTGTGCCCGGTTTCAAACCTCTTGTGCTTTCAAATACCTGAACATAAGTATTTTTTCCGCCAATTTTAATAACTTCTGCCATTAATTTTACATCGCTCATTTTGATATAACAAATCTCATTTTGAGAAACCGGTCCGTCAACCTCAATAATTACAAGATTTGCAATAATACCTGTAACTTTACCTTTTGTGCTCATATATTTTTTAATGTTTCGTGTCTATTTAATGTTTGTTTTTACGCTAAATTCATCAGAGAATTTATAACTCATTTTTATATCATTTATCAATCTTGTAAAAAGTGCTTTCCCTGTTTCATTATCAAGTTCAATCCAACGTTCAACTATATTTAATTTAATTACAAAGCTTAATATTTTTTCAATAGTGAAATAATTAAAAAACGTTAGCTCGTCAAGGAATTTCCATTTTATATTATCAAGGGCTTTTTCTTTTTCTGAAATATCCATTTCTGATTCTGCTATCTGCAATATTTTTTCTACATAAGGAACTTCGTCTGTATGTAAATCCGGTTTAGGGCTACTCTTAATAAGAGTCTCATAAACTTCGTTTTTGTGCCTAACGGGGATAAGTTGTTTTTCGGTATCATAACCATATTTACGACAATTTACAGCGGTTAAAATATTTTTTATATCCCTGTCGAATTTGAACCATTGCTCCAAGAAATCATTTTTCACTTGCAAAACATACTCGTAGTACAGGCTTTGTAATTCGTTTTCGCTGCTCAAATTTAAATTTCCGGAAGTTTCATTCTTAATATTGAAGATCAGTTGTTTCATATAATCAACAATATTTGTGGGTTCCTTAATTTGTTCCTCCAAATACTCTTCTGAATAATTCCCAATAGTAATAAATTGGTTTTCTTGTTTTAAAAGCAGATTTAACAAATTTTTATTATCGTAATTCAGATAAAGTAATTCAGCTAATTTATAATCAGATGTATGCAGTTGCTCCGCAAGTTCATTTTTAAACTCATGACTTGTCTCCCCCGGTTTGTTTCCTTCAATTATTATATCAGGAAGTCCTGCAACCAAACAATAATAGTTTTTTTTAAACATTGTTAAATCCATAGATTATTTTGGTAAAATTTCAGCTACTCGTCAATTATTAATCAAAAATCATTTTTTTTGTCCTGTCTTTGAGATAATTTATAAAATAATTTTCAAAATCTTTATCAGTGAAACTTATATAATAACTGCCGTCTTTTGGTCCGATTTTAAAACCGCTTTTAATATTTGGTTCAAAATTAATTTCAAGACCTGAATCTAAGAGTTCTTTTGCTTTATTATTGAAAAAATCTATAAGTTCTTTTTCTTCTTTTTGCGGAAGCAACAAGCTGATATTAAATTCTTCCGGTTTTTGCGGGTTCCAATTCTTAATGATCGTAAGTATAATATTTTTTACAAATTCCTCGTCTTTGAAAGCATCCTTTACGGGAATTTCGACCTGTGCAGTTGTAATAAGTCCGGTAATTTGTTGTTTCAAGTTACTGATAAATTGCCGTGCAGCGAGGCGTATTTCCGAATCTGCATTTTTTTTAAGCTCATCTGCTTGTTTTCGTGCTTGTTCAGCAATTTCTTTTTCTTTGTTTTTTGATGCATTAATTATATTATCGGCTTCCTTTTTTGCATTTGCAATAATCAGTTCGGCTTCCTTTTTTGCTTTTTCAACTCCTTCGTTGTATATTTTTTTGGTTAGTTCAAGAATTTTCTTTGTCATAATAATTTTCTTTTTTTAATACCTTTTTTAGATATTTTAATAATGGTTGACACCAAGTTGCTCTCCGATATTTTTAAGTTTACATAGTTTATGTATTTCACTTAAAAAAACGTTTGCAAAATTACTAAAGTTTTTCCTATTTTGTGCAAGGGAAAAATCCTAAAAACTTAATTAATGATGTTATTTAGAAAAAACACTTAATAAGCAACACTCAATAATCAATAAACAAGTAAAAATGTAGAAATAATGTAAAACCCCATCCATACGGATTTGCTTCGCTTCATACGGACTCCCTTTAGTCGTTGAATATTGTATGTTGAGTGTTGAATGTTTGTCCATTCATAAATATGGTTGACGCAAAGTTTAAAATTTTCCACT
>CAYOKJ010000116.1:0-6940 GCA_964404485.1 uncultured Bacteroidales bacterium
TTGAAAATAGTTTTTATAAAGAAAATTAGGGTCTTGATAATCGCGGCTTGAAGTTAGAAAATAAGCATCCATTCCTTTTTTAAAACCACCCCTGTAATTATTTATCCACGCATATCTATGAATTCGCTCAAGTTTGCCAATTGCTAATAATTTAATATCAAGAGGACGAGCAACGTAATGATCAAGATTGGCAGCAGGAAACCAACGATGCGAAACAATTATTGCGTCATTTTTAATATTGTTTTTATTCAGATCATTTTGATAAAGAATTTTGAATTTTTCTCCTAATTGACTCCATCCGTACATATCAAGTGTAACATCGTTTTTGCCAATTTTTTTTAGATTTTCCTGATGAGATTGAAACAAAAAACCATAATTAATTTGCAAAAACCCAAGAAGTATCAACATAACTAGAAAACCAATTGAAGTTTTAATAAAATTTGGTATCAGCCGTTTTTTTAATGAACATTTATTTTCGAGATACGCTGCAGCAATCAAGATTAAACTCAAATATGCGGGTGCTGTCCAGTGTGGTAATGTTCTGCGAAACAACGAAAAAACAAGAAAAAGAATAATCAACGGAAGACTGGTAGAAAGCAATAATCTTTTGTAATCTCTTGAAATAAACTTTTTACCGAATCCAATCGAAAATAATGTCATCAGAATGATTATAAAATTTACTGGATTATTATAAAAAATCTGTCCTCCAAGTTCTGCAAAAAAATAATCCAGCCTAATCATTGATTCGTTAACAATTACTCTTTCTCCCTGAAATGTTAAGCTTATAAAATCATTATTATAATTCCAAATTAAAACAGGAAGAAAAATTAGAAATGACAGAATTACTGAGATGTAAATTTCTTTTTTTTTCAACCAGTTAAAATTGTATAATAAAATATAAACACCGGCTCCAACCCATAAAAAAACCGATGTGTATTTCGAGAGCATTGCAAAGCCAATTGTAATTCCGGCAAGAAAAAGATTTCTTTTTTCAGCTTTTAAATATTGTTTTGAGGGTAGCGAACTCAATAATAAATACAGACTTAATAGCCAGAAAAATATTTGCGGTGTATCTGGTAAAATAAATATTCCAACATTCACAAAACAGTAGATTGAGGCAGTGAAAAGAAATGCTGCATATAATCCTGTTGTTTCATTTTTTATTTTTTTCCCGATAAGGAAAATAATATAAGTACTTATTGAACCGAGGATAATTGATCCAAGTCTGATAAAAAATTCATTTTCAAAAAGCAGATTAAGCGAAAAAAGCTGAATAATAAATCCAACCATTGGTGGGTGGTCAAAATGGCTCCAATCTGGATAAAGAGCGTAATTAACATAATAAACCTCATCGTTTCCAAGCTCAATAAAAGCTGCAATTATACCTCTCACAAGTGTTGAAATAAGAATCAGCCAAAATAAAATTTTTATGTTTTTGCTTTTCCCAGGCATTATTTTTTGCGTTTATTTTTGATTCTTTTCATGATGAAGATAATATTTATTATCACAAAAATAAAACTTGCTATAACAATTAAGCGAAATGTCCGTGTTCTGTGTATGTCAATTTTTGCTTGGCGCGATATTATTGGTTTGCCTTCTCTGTATCTAAAAACAGGATTTAAATAAATTATACTTCTGTTTAAAAATTTTATTTCTGTACGAATATATGTGTCTTCAGGTGAGATTTTATAAAATGCTTTTTTTGTCTTTTTAATAGATTTCATGGGTTTTCCATTTTGCCCGATAAAAATAAATTCTTTTGCAAATTTGTCTATTTCAACAAATAAAGTGTCATTAACAATTTCAAATTTTTGAAGTAAAGCAAGGTATTTTAACTTTTCTTTTTTAAGTTCGAAACTCTCGCCAATAGGGCGGAAAATATCAACAGCAAAAGAATTCCCTTGCTTTAATGCATCTATTACACTGTCTTTTGCCAAACTCTTAGTATTTATAAAAGTACAAAACTGACCAACTTCATCAGAATTAGTAATATCATGTGTATCATCATCACCAATAATAAAAGCGAAATGCCCTGAAGAAAGAGCTGCATCCCAATGCTCAATCGACCTGCGATAATTATTTAAGACTTCAATTCCATCATAATTTGTTAAATATTTAAAATCATCAGGCGAATATCCATGTCTTAATTTTGGATGAGCAATAATAATTAGCTTATTTTCATCTCTCAACAAATTAATAATATGCTGTTTATGATGAACACTTTGAATTAATGGATAGTCGCGCCAGTTAACATTATCCGCCCCGATACAAACCTGGTGATTTTTTTTAATTCCATAACCATGCTCGTAAACAGGAATATAATTTTCTCTGTGATTTTTGTATTTATTGATTTTCATGTAATCAGAAGTACATATAATATCATAATTAAGGAAAGAATAAGTGCTGTCAACTAGTTCGTTTGTATTTCCCCAGCCATTTGTAAGCCCAAACCAGGCCTGCGATTGAACCTGAAAATTTCCTTTTTTCCAATTTTCCGGATTCATTTCTTTATAGGGGTTATAAATTTTTTCACCTTCAAATGTTTTAATTTCAGGGAAAATAAAATATGGAGCAAAAAGATATTGTGAAATTAAAACAGCAAAAAGCAAAATAACAATCGCAATTAATAACTTCATTGCTATAATACATGTTTTCAATAATGATTTAAACATCGCTTTCTTAGCTAATTAAGTAACACAAAAATTAAGAATTACTATAAAATAATTCTCGCAAATTTATGAAAATATTTTACGTGTATTGAAATAAAGGTCTTGTTTTAATTTCTAAACACAAATTTCTTCATTATGAAAACTGAAAATAATCAGTAAAATTGTATTGATGTTTTTAAAAGAGAAATCACAAACATTATGTAGACAAATTTCCTGTTTTAGGAAGTATTCTAATTATAGTAATGAAAAAAAATCATTCTCAATTTGGGAATTAGATATTTTATATATATTTTTGATAACTTAAACTTAACCTATTATGGCACCAATCAAAATTTTTATTGTTGAAGATGATGAGCTTTATGGCGAAATGCTTAAGTATCACTTATCCTTAAATCCTGGTAATGAAGTGTTTCTATATAATAAGGGAAGTGATTGCCTTAAAAATCTATACAAAAATCCTGATGTTATTTCACTTGATTATGGGCTACCCGATTTAAGCGGGCATGATGTATTAAAAAAAATTCATGAACATAATCTTAAAATGCCTGTTATAATAGTTTCGGGACAGGAGGATGTTTCTACAGCGGTTCAATTGCTGCGCGAAGGAGCATATGATTATTTTGTAAAAGATGATGAAACAAAAGACAGACTTTGGAACATAATAAATAAAATAAAAGAAAATATTGAATTAAAAGATGAAATAGATTATTTAAAACAGGAGATTGGGAAAAAATACGAGTTTAGAAAAATTATAAAAGGAAATAGCGCTCCATTAAATAAAATATTTGAATTAATAGAAAAAGCTGCACAATCAAATATTTCCGTATCAATAACCGGAGATACAGGAACAGGAAAGGAACTTGTTGCTAAAGCGATTCACTATAATTCTTCAAGAAACAAATATAAATTTGTACCAATAAATGTATCAGCAATTCCTAAAGAATTAATAGAAAGCGAAATGTTTGGTTACGAAAAGGGAGCATTTACTGGAGCTATAGCTAGAAAAATAGGTAAATTTGAACTTGCACATAAAGGTACAATTTTTCTTGATGAAATTGCTGATATGGATCAAAATATGCAAACAAAATTATTAAGGGTTTTGCAAGAAAATGAATTAACAAGAGTGGGTGGAAACGAAATAGTTAGGTTTAATTCGAGATTGATTGTTGCCACTAATAAAAATCTTGCCGAAGAAGTTAAACATGGCAATTTTCGCGAAGACCTTTACTATAGAATTCTCGGTTTACCAATTCATATACCTCCTTTAAGAGATCGAGGAAATGATATTCTTGTTTTGGCAAAATTTTTTATTAATGAATTCTCTAAAGAAAACAATATACAATTACTTAAGCTTTCACAAGCAGCGCAAGAAAAATTAATGAAATATTCATTCCCTGGAAATGTTAGGGAGCTTAAAGCAATTATGGAACTTGCTTCTGTTCTTACGAATTCAGATATTATTGATGAAAATGAAATTTCATTCAGCACAACAAATGCCGCTCGCGACTTTCTATTGGAAGACAATACTTTGCAAGGATATACAAATGAAATAATAAAATATTATCTTGATAAATATAGTGATAATGTTCTAGAAGTGGCGAAAAGGCTTGATATCGGAAAATCAACTATCTACAGAATGAAGAAAAATAAAGAGATTTAGAAAAGTATTTTTTTATTGAAATTAATATTATAATTATTAATCATGAGTACACAAACTAATTATTATAACTTCGAAAAATTGGATACTTATATTGGAGGCAACAAAGAAGTAAAAATAAAATTAATTGAAATATTTCATAGAACTGCACCCGAATTATTAAAATCAATTAATGATTCTTATCAAAAAAATGATTTAAAAAACATGTCATTTTTTGCTCATAAATTAAAATCGTCAATTGATATTTTCAATATTGATGATTTAAAAACAGATATTAGAAATCTTGAAAAATTCGGAAAGGAAGAAATTAACCTTGACAAAATTCCTGCACTTCTTGAAAAATTAAATAAGATTATACCTAAAGCAGTTGAACAGATTAGTTCAGAAATTAAGTAATGAGCTTTTTGTTTCAATGACTAAAAGGAGTTTGCAAGGACACATCATTAACACAATGTTACATTATTCCATTCCCCAAAGTGAATCCGTAAGAACACTTTGCACTTTCTATTTCCAAAAACAAATAAGTTTAATTGCAAAATTTACAAAGGAATATTCCCATGTTTTTTTGGCGGATTAGATTTGCTTTTCGATTGCAACATTTCTAATGCTTGTATCAGTTTGTACCTGGTTTGATGCGGATAAATTATTTCATCAATAAATCCCAATTCAGCAGCTTTATACGGACTGGCAAAAGTACTCTGATAATTGTCAACAGCTTTTTTCTTTTCTTCATCTGTTAAAGCATCCCTGAAAATAATGTTTACAGCTCCCTCAGAACCCATAACTGCAATTTCAGCAGTTGGATAAGCATAGTTTATATCTGCTCCAATGTGCTTGCTCGACATTACATCATAAGCTCCTCCATAAGCTTTTCGTGTAATAAGAGTAATTTTTGGAACTGTAGCCTCAGAAAATGCATATAATAATTTTGCTCCATGTTTAATTATTCCACCCCACTCTTGTGTTGTGCCCGGTAAAAACCCGGGAACATCTTCAAATGTAATCAGAGGAATATTAAACGCATCGCAAAATCGAACAAATCGAGCACCTTTTATTGATGAATTTATATCTAAAACACCTGCAAGACTGGCAGGTTGATTAGCAACAATACCTATTGGTTTTCCGGCTAAACGGGCAAATCCAATAACAATATTTTTTGCATAATGTAGTTGAACTTCAATAAAATTATTATCATCAACAGCAGAGATAATAATATCCCGCATGTCGTAAGGTTTATTTGGTTCAATCGGAACAATATCATTTAATTTCTTATCTTCTCTTTTAATATCATCTTTACACGGAGCAATTGGTGGATCTTCCATGTTATTTGATGGAAGAAAACTCATAAGCTCTCTAATCATCATCATGGATTCTTCGTCGTCATTTGAGAGAAAATGGGCAACACCACTTTTTGAATTATGAGTCATTGCGCCTCCAAGATCTTCTTTTGTAACTTCTTCGTGAGTCACGGTTTTAATAACCTCGGGACCTGTTACAAACATATAACTTGATTCTTTCACCATGAAAATAAAATCTGTAATTGCAGGAGAATAAACCGCACCTCCTGCACAAGGTCCTAAAATAGCTGAAATCTGAGGTACTACGCCCGAAGCCATTGTATTCAGATAAAAAATATCAGCATATCCGCCAAGGCTTTCAACACCTTCTTGAATACGTGCACCGCCGGAATCATTTAAGCCAATTATTGGAGCTCCCATTTTCATGGCAAGTTCCATAATTTTAATTACTTTATCGGCATTGGCTCGGCTCAGAGTCCCACCGAAAACAGTAAAATCCTGAGCAAAAACATAAACTAATCTATCATCAATTTTTCCATATCCGGTAACTACACCATCACCAAGAATTTTGTTTTTTTCCATGCCAAAATCTGTAGCTCTGTGAGTCACAAACTTGTCAAGCTCGACAAAAGTATTTGGATCAAGCAAAAACTGTAATCTTTCGCGTGCAGTTAATCTATTTGCTTTATGTTGTCGCTCAATTCTTTTTTCTCCGCCGCCAAGTTCTGCTTCCTTGTTTTTTTCCTCAAATTGGTCATATTTATCTTGTCTTGTAAGCATATATTAATTTCTTTAATGTTTGGTTTATTCTATTATCACTAATGGTTGATCCTCATTAATAGTATCCCCAACTTTAACAAGAATTTCTTTTATTATTCTTTCTTTCTTAACTTTATATTCATTTTCCATTTTCATTGCTGACACAATTATTACTGTGTCGCCTGCTTGAACTGTGTCACCTAATTTAACAGGAATTTTTACAACTTTACCCGGCATAGGGGAAGAGATAAAGCTGTCATCATCAGAATCATCTTGCTTTTTACGTTTCAGGTATTTGCTTTCAGCATCAATAATTTCAATATCATAAGTTTTATACAAAGTATTAACGGTATAATTTTTACTGCTTTTGTTTTCAATTAACTCAACATTATAAGAAATACCATTGTGAATAATTGAATAAACTCCTTTTTTTACCATTACAACGTCAACATTATATTTTTTACCATCAATGTCGATTTTTATTTTTGCGCCATCTCTTTCAAGAAAAGAAATATTTGCTGTTCTGTCATCTAATTTTACTTCAAGTGACATAATTT
>CAYOKJ010000116.1:7040-9911 GCA_964404485.1 uncultured Bacteroidales bacterium
TTACTTCCACAATCTCAAAATACTTCGTTTTCTGCCAAAATCTTTCCAGCTATTTCCAAGATTCTGAGTAGGTTTTTTTGGTTGAAGAGCTTCTACCTTTTCAATAAAATCAATGCTTGCTGCAATAATTGCAATATCCTCAAAGTTACCTTTACTTTTTTGTGGCGACATCAACTCTTTTTTATTTTTTTCAATAAAATGAGTATTGTATTTCCCTTTTTTAAAATCATCGGTATCAAGAATTCTTTCAAGAAATTTTATTGATGTTTTTACTCCTGTAATTTTATATTCGTATAAAGCACGTTTTAATCGTTTTATTGCTTCATCACGATTTTTACCCCATACAATAAGTTTTGAGATTAACGGGTCATAATAAATTGGTATTTCATATCCCTCATAAATATATCCATCGTGGCGGACACCTGTTCCGAGAGGTTCAGTAAGGTTTGTAATAACTCCCGGGCTTGGAACGAAATTATTATCCGGATCTTCGGCATAAATTCTAAACTCAATTGCATGACCGCTTTGCCTTAAGTCTTCTTGTTTTAGTGTTAACTTCTCGTTATTGGCTATAAGAATTTGTCGTTTTACAAGATCAACACCAACAACCCTTTCGGTGATTGGATGTTCAACCTGTAATCGTGTATTCATCTCAAGAAAATAGTAGTTAAGATCATCATCAACTATAAACTCGATTGTTCCTGCTCCACTATAATTAACTGCTTTTGCAGCAGCAACAGCTGTTTCTCCCATTTTTTTTCTAATATCATCATTCATCAAAGGAGATGGAGTTTCTTCAACTACTTTTTGATGGCGGCGTTGAACCGAACATTCTCTTTCAAAAAGATGAATTGTGTTACCGAAATTGTCAGCCAGAATTTGAAATTCGATATGATGAGGTGATTCTATATATTTTTCAATATAAACTGCATCATTTCCAAATGATGCCATAGCTTCAGATTTTGCAGCATTAATGGAACTTATAATTTCATTTTCGTTTTTTACAAGTCTCATGCCTTTTCCACCACCACCCGACGAAGCTTTAATCATAACCGGTAAACCAATTTTCTTAATTGCTTTTACAGCTTTATCAATATTTTTTATTGCTTCCTTGGTTCCTGGAACTACAGGTACTCCGGCAGCAATCATGGTTTTTCTTGCCATGAGTTTGTCGCCCATTGTATTTATTGCATAAGCAGAAGGTCCAATAAAAATCAATCCTTCCTTTTTACATCTTTCCGAAAATTCAGCATTTTCGGATAAAAACCCATAACCCGGATGAATTGCATCAGCTTTGCATTTTTTTGCTGCATCAATTATTTTATCTATTACTAAATAACTTTCGTTTGAGGGTGAAGGTCCAATAAAGTAGGCTTCGTCAGCGTACCTAACATGCATTGATTTACGGTCAGCTTCGGAATATACTGCAACAGATTTGATACCCATTTCCCTGCACGATCTCATTACTCTTATTGCAATTTCTCCTCTGTTGGCAATTAGTATTTTTTTAATCATAATTAAATATTTCTTCCGATAATTCCTGTTGACTTAATATTAGGCTTTTAGGTTTTAAAAAGTCAAAAAACAATTGGTAAATATAATATTTTTTTAAAATCAATTATTTCTATTATTTGAATTTTTAGTCTAAAAAGCCATCGGATGACTAATATTCAAAAATCGTAGAATATTGAAATCTGTGTATCAATTAATTAATAAGTCATCCGATGGCTGTAATTAAAAAAACGAAAATATTGTGAAAAAAATATTTGATATTGTTGCGGGAAATTGATTATGGTTATTAAAAATTCAATACTATTTCTTTATCATTTTTATTCTTACCTTTACACGTGGAAAAGATTTTTTAATTTTCTCAACTCAAAAACACTAAGTATTAATAAAGTTCAGTTATTTATATATTAGCACTTTATCTTACCCAAAATGATAAAACGAAGCTTGAGCATACTCATTCATCCTGCAACACTAAGTGTGTTTATTGGCTTTGCTATTATTTTATTACTTCCTCCTGTATTTGAATTGTACAAAGTAAAATTAATTAAACACATAATAGACAATCCCAAAACATTAACAGCCTTCTATGATTTGGATAATGATGGTTACAGTGAGGAGATAATGTTAATGGAAACGAATAAAAACAAGCCTTCTATATTGATAAAGACCGATGGAAAAGTCATCGGTAAACAATTATACTTTGATGGAAGTTTTCTTAAAAATCAATTTTACATCTTTGGAAACCACAACAATGATAGTTTAAACGAGATATATGTCTTTACTTTTTATAATGATTCAATATTTATTCACGGAATAGATCCTTTTAGTAAAGAAGAGGGATATTTTATTAAAAAATTTATTGATAAAAACAGTCTAAATATTGAATCATATAAGTGCGATGTTTTTGATTGCAAAAATAGTGATTTTGATAACGATGATTGCAATGAGATAGTATTTGCTATAAATGCAGGACTATCAGTTTATCCTCGCAATATTTATGCTTACAACATTGCTAAGGATACGGTTTATAAATCGCCGGAAAGCGGATCCTTTATAATAGAGCCAATAGCATTTGATATTAATGAGGATGGTAATGATGAATTTACATTTGAGAGTTTTGCTGCAGGAAACTGGAAAGACTTTTACCCAAATAAAATTATTTCTTTTAGTGATGAATATGCATGGTTAATGGTTTTTGACAAAAATTTTAATTTTCTTTTTGAGCCAAAGGGATTTGAAGGACCAAAAATTACTTTGCAAGTTATGCCTTTCCGACAGGATGGAAAGACTTATCTCGTATTATTACAAAAATACTTTGGAATAGATGACATTAATAACGCACTTTACTTATATAATGATAAA
>CAYOKJ010000117.1:0-9905 GCA_964404485.1 uncultured Bacteroidales bacterium
TATATCTTGTTTTTAAAACTGATAATGCTCTTGAATAACTAAAAATGTTTTGCAAAACTCCGTCACTTGGTCCATATTGCAAATTATTCATATTCTTTTCTGCAACTAAATGATTCTTTGAGTTTTGTTGGTTTAGAGTAAAGGTTCTTTTCATATAGTTTTGGTTGGTTCATAAATATATTTTACAAAACACTAACGCAAGAACTAAATGGTTTATTATAAATAAAAAAGAAAAATCTATTTTATGAAAGACATAATAATCAATCCAAATTAAGCCAATTGAAATTTGCTTAATAAATATGATTATTTGCGAATAGAATTATTCTACTTACTGAGAAAGAATTATTTCTTTTTCTTCAATAAGTTTACGAAGGTTGATTAGAGCATATCTCATTCTTCCGAGTGCTGTATTAATACTTACTTCGGTTTGTTCTGCAATATCTTTAAAACTCATCTCAAAATAATGCCTCATATATAGCACTTCTTTTTGCTCAGCAGGCAGAAATTCAATCAGATTTCTTAAATCCTCATGAATTTGTTCTTTTATTAACTTATCTTCAATAGATGCATCCTGAAATTTTATCGTATCAAAAATGTCAAAATCATCAGAATTGTTATCAATAACAGGAATTCGTTTTGATTTTCTAAAATAGTCAATAATTAAATTATGAGCGATTCTCATTACCCACTGCACAAACTTGCCTTCCTCTTTATAAGAACCGGCTCTCATTGTATTTATCACTTTTATAAATGTATCCTGGAAAATATCATCTGCAAGCTGTTTATCCTTAACTATCATAAGGATATAAGCAAATACTCTGTTTTTGTGACGGTAAATTAGTTTTTCCAGACCGGCTTGATTACCATCTAAATATTTACGAATTAGCTCTTTATCGCTAACTGAATGGGCTTTCACATTGCCTCCCTTTTTATTTGTTAATAATTTTTAAAAAGGTAAATATTTAATCGATAAATGGTCCTCCTGATTTCTTGGTTTGTTATTAATAATAACGAAAAATATGATTTTTGGTTACAAATTCATTGCAAATATAATATATTTCTCTTAATAAGCAAATAAAATTAATAATTTTGCTTCTGAAATAACATTAAACATTTAGCGAAGATCTGTGAAAAACTCTGAAAATAAAAATCATATAGTAATAAAAGGTGCCCGGGTAAATAATTTAAAAAATATTTCTGTAGCAATTCCACGTGATAAACTTGTCGTGATAACTGGTTTATCCGGTTCAGGAAAGTCATCCCTTGCGTTTGACACATTGTACGCCGAAGGTCAGCGAAGATATGTTGAAAGTCTGAGTTCTTATGCCAGGCAATTTCTTGGGCGAATGAACAAGCCCGATGTTGACTACATAAAAGGTATTTCTCCTGCAATTGCCATCGAACAAAAAGTTAATACAAGAAACCCCCGCTCAACGGTTGGTACTTCAACAGAAATTTATGATTATTTAAAACTTCTGTTTGCCAGAACAGGTAAAACTTTTTCGCCTGTTTCTAACAAAGAAGTTAAACGTCAAACAGTTACTAGCATTACAGATTACGTTTTTTCTTTCCCCACTAACTCGAAAATTATAATTTATTCTCCTTTAAAAAAGAAAAAAGATCGCACCGTTAAAGAGCAACTTAACATTTTATTGCGGCAAGGTTTTAGCCGGATATCATGTAATGGGGATATTTTACGTATTGATGAAATTCTGGAAAATGATATTGAGATCGATATAAAAAAGAATTTTAGAATTGTTATCGATAGAATAATTATAAAACATAATGATGAAGATTTGCTTTCTAGGATAGCAGATTCAGTGCAAACTGCATTTTACGAAGGTGATGGAATTTGTATTATTGAAAATACAGACAATAAGATAATTAACGAATTTTTAAATAAATTCGAACTCGAT
This sequence comes from uncultured Bacteroidales bacterium, assembly GCA_964404485.1. Taxonomy (GTDB): domain Bacteria; phylum Bacteroidota; class Bacteroidia; order Bacteroidales; family JAIORY01; genus JAIORY01. Next base: position 1,917 of record CAYOKJ010000117.1, read on the forward strand.
GGAATCATTTTTGAAGAACCATCAGTAAATTTATTCACTTTTAATAATCCTTATGGAGCATGTAAAAAATGTGAAGGCTTTGGAAGTATTATTGGAATTGATAAAGACCTTGTAATCCCTGATAAAAGTTTATCGGTTTACGAAGAAGCAATTGTATGCTGGAAAGGCGAAAAAATGAGCGAATGGCAAAAAGAACTTTTAATGAATGCTTATCATTTTGATTTCCCAATTCACAAAGCCATTTACGATCTTTCTCCTGAAGAAAGAGATCTTCTTTGGACTGGCAATAAATATTTTAAAGGCTTAAATGCATTTTTTGTGTTCGTAGAAGAAAACTCATATAAAATTCAATACAGAGTGATGTTATCAAGATACAGAGGAAAAACTATATGCCCCGAATGCCTTGGAACAAGAATCAGAAGCGATGCAAACTATGTTAAGATAGGGGGGAAATCAATAACCGATATTGTTTTAATGTCTGTTGAGAAATCGCTAAAACTCTTTAAAAACCTAAAACTTTCACAAAGCGAAAAAGATATTTCTAAAAGACTACTTATTGAAATTGTTAACAGATTACAATTTTTAAATAATGTTGGACTTGGATATTTAACCCTTAATCGGACTTCTTCATCACTTTCGGGAGGCGAATCGCAAAGAATAAATCTTGCAACCTCGCTTGGTAGTAGTTTAATAGGATCAATTTATATTTTGGATGAGCCAAGTATTGGCCTTCATCCCCGCGATACACATTTGTTGATAAAAGTTCTGAAACACCTACGCGACATGGGAAACACAGTTATTGTTGTTGAACATGACGAAGAAATAATTAAAGCGGCTGACAATATTATTGATATTGGACCATTAGCCGGAAGGCATGGTGGTGAGCTTATTTTTCAAGGTAACTTTAATGAATTAAAAAATGACAAAAAAAGCCTTACAGCCAAATATATTAATAATGAACTTCAAATAGCTGTCCCTGAAACAAGAAAAAAATGGAGAGATTTCATAGAAGTAAAAGGAGCTTCAGAAAATAACTTAAAATTTATTGATGTAAAATTTCCATTAAATATTTTAACTGTTATTTCTGGAGTTAGCGGGTCAGGAAAATCATCTCTTGTAAAAGATGTTTTACTTCCATCGATAAAAAAAATTTACGGAGGTTATAATAAAAGTACCGGCAAATTAAAAATGATTGATGGCGATATCAGGCAAATTTCCTCAGTTGAGTTTATCGACCAGAACCCAATTGGTCGATCATCACGATCGAATCCGGCAACTTATGTAAAAGCATATGACGATATTCGAGCATTGTTTTCAAATCAGAAATTAGCAAAAATAAGAAATTACAAACCTGGTTATTTTTCATTTAATATTAAAGGCGGACGCTGCGAAGAATGTGAAGGTGAAGGAGTTGTAAAAATTGAAATGCAGTTTATGGCCGACATTTATTTAACTTGTGATGCCTGCAAAGGAAAAAGATTTAAAGACGAAATTCTTGATATTCAATACAAAGAAAAAAATATTAATGACATTCTTAATTTAACCATTAATCAGGCAGTGGATTTTTTCTCTTCAGACGAAAAAACTGATTCTGTTGAGAAACGAATTATTGCCAAACTTAAACCATTGCAAGATGTCGGGCTGGGATATCTAAAAATGGGACAACCTTCAAGTACTTTAAGTGGTGGTGAAGCACAGAGAATTAAGCTGGCATCATTTCTATCGAAAGGATATTCTAACACTCCTACCCTTTTCATTTTTGATGAGCCTACCACGGGACTACATTTTCATGACATTAAAAAATTACTTACTTCATTGAGGGCATTAATCGATAATGGTCACTCAATAATTTTAATCGAACATAATATCGAAGTCATCAAATCAGCAGATTGGGTAATTGAACTTGGACCTGAAGGAGGTGAAAAAGGAGGATATCTTGTTTTTGAAGGAACACCCGAAGAACTTGTTAAATGCAAAAAATCGCATACAGCGGTATTTTTGAAAAGCAAGATTACTTAATCTGGATGCCGGATTCAAAACTTAAATCATAAAACTCAAAATGCAAAAATCATTTCAAATTTCAACCAACAAACACAATGGACTTTTTGATATTACAAATAAAGTAAAAGCTATTATTAAGGAAAGTAAAATTGAATCGGGTTTGGTAAATGTTTATGTTCAGGGAGCAACTGCAGGAATTATGATTCAGGAAAACTGGGATGATTCCGTTCAAAATGATGTAATCGATCTTTTCCAAAAACTAATTCCGGCAGGAATATGGCAACACGATGCTCAGGATAATAATGGTGATTCACATCTTAAAGCAGGAATAGTTGGACCAAGCGAAACTATCCCTATTATTAACGGTAAAATTGGATTATCCACATGGCAAAATATTTTCCTTTGTGAATTTGACGGACCTCGTGAAAAGAGAATCATTGTTGTTAGTGTTTTGAATAGATGATTGATACTTATAGTTTCTTGTCATGTTTATAAATTTTGTACTTTAGAGGCGTAGTATTTTTTTATGAAAAATAAATAATTTAACACAACAGATAAAGGCGAAATAATATGCAAAGGGTAGTAATTATTTAGAAGCTGTGCTGTATGCTAATCAACATATTGCAAACAGATAAAAATTTTACTAACAAATTAAAAATGGTAAATTAACAATAATGATTAATTTTGTAGTATGGCAGACACATTCCATATAAGAACAAATAATGACGTATTAGTCTGGGCAAGGGAATCAATTGTTCTAAGTAAAAATAAAGCAGCAGAACGAATTAAGATTTCTGTAAAGTATTTAGAACAACTGGAGAATGGGACAAAATTTCCTTCGATGCTGGAATTAAAAGCAATGTCAAAAATATACAAACGGTCTATTGCTACATTATTGTTAAAGAAGCCACCACAAGAGAAAACACTACCTAAAGATAGAAGAACTATTAATTCTGAAGAAATTGGAAATTTCAGTGAGAAAACCATACTTGCTGTTAGAAAAGCAAGAGCATTCGTTAATTCACTTGCAGAATTAAAAAAGGAATTCAATATACCACTAACTTCTTTTGACTATACGGCTAAAATATGGGATGACCCAAAAGTGATTGCTCAAAAACTACGAAATGAACTGAAGTTATCAGAGGTAAAAGAAATTGAAAGTGCAACTGACGCACTTGATATTTACATTAGACAACTTGAATCGTTCGGTATTGCTGTTTTTCAAATAAGTCTTACTCAGGATAATTTAAGAGGGTTTTCTTTAGTTGATGAGCAAATGCCTGTAATTGTCTTAAAGCGAGGTGGAGAAACATCAACCGCAAAAAATTTCACTCTCTTTCATGAACTAGGGCACATTTTACTTAATGAAGGAGGTCTTTGTGATATTACTTTCACCCCTAACTCACAAGAGATTGAAAAATGGTGCAATGCTTTTGCTGCTGAAATATTAGTTCCATCTCATGAACTCTTAAAGTTAGAAAATGTAGAGAAACATCGAATAAACAATGTTTTTGTTTGGCAAAATAAAGAATTAGTTGAAATCGGTAATTCATTTCATGTTGGACCTTTGGTGGTTTTGAGAAGACTTTTAGACAATAAATTAACAACTAATGACTTTTATGAGAAAAGACATTTAGCTTGGAATAAACCATCTTTTGGCAGGAGTAAGACATCAGAAGGAAGAAATATCCCAAAAGAAACCATTAAAGAAAAAGGATTTAATTATTTAAGTCTTGCCTTTAATGCATATGATAAAAACAAAATAGACCTGAAAGATTTATCAGATTTTATTGGTGTTAAGTTGTCTTATATTCCCAAAACCCGTCAATTATTAAATATTTGATTTATGCAATTAGGGTTTGATGATAAAGATAATATTGTATATGTAATTGACACAAGTGGATTAATAAAGTTAGATTCTACATTTCCAAAAGTAAATATTACTTTCTATGCAATATGGGAAGAGATTGAAGAATTAATGCTAAAATCTCAATTCATTACTATTGATTTTGTCGAGAACGAGATTAACGATTATGAAGGAGACCAAGATTTTCTTAAAAAATGGGTAAAAGAATGGAAAAGTAGATTTGTATTTCCAACTGATGAGGAAGTAATAAATACTGCCATTCCAATTGTCAATGAAGAATATAATACTGGATTCTTTGATTCTAAGAAACAGGCAATAGGTAAAGATGAGGCTGACCCATATCTAATTGCTTATTGTAAAGTTAATGGTTGTGTACTTATTACAAACGAGAATAAAAATAAACCAAACAAAATTCCTAAAGTGGCAGAAAAAAATGGAGTAAAATGTATTGATATTTATGAATTTCTTATAGAAAGAGAATTAAGAATGGAAAGAAAGAAAAAACAAAGAGAATAAATCATGAGCCTATTTCAAAACTCTGTACTAAATAAATATTTAAAAGGATTAGAAACTGTTATCGTTGATGAAGCTTGGCAAAAATATAAAGCACATTTCCATAACCTCGCTATTCAGGAAAATATCCGCAATTCAAAAGAAGAACAATATCAAGGCGAATTTCTGATCGACCTTTTTGTAAATGTATTGGGTTATGTTAAAAATCCTACACCTGATTTTAACTTAACTACTGAACTAAAAAACATTAAAGGTTCGAAAAAAACTGATGGTGCAATTCTTCAGGAAGAAAAGGCACTTGCAGTAATCGAACTTAAAGGAACAAATACAACAGATTTAAGCAAGGTAGAAACACAAGCCTTTGGTTATAAAAACAATCAACCTGCTTGTGTTTATGTTATTACTTCCAATTTCGAAAAACTTAGATTTTATATAAACAACGCAGTTGATTTTGAGGAATTTAATTTATTTAAGCTTACTAAAGAGCGTTTTGATATTCTTTGGCTTTGTTTGTCAGCTAAATATTTATTGAAAAATACAGCTAAACAAATCAAAGACGAATCATTATCTCAAGAAGAAAATGTTACCAAAAAACTATACAAAGATTATTCACTTTTTAGAACTGAAATTTTTGACAGTATTCAAAAGAAAAACCCGGAATACGACAAACTGACTTTATTTAAGAAAACTCAAAAATTACTCGACCGTTTTCTTTTTATCTTTTTTGCTGAAGACAAATTATTGCTTCCTCCGAATTCAATTGGTTCGATTATAAATCAATGGACCGACTTACGCGACAAATACGACGAATATCAACCACTATACAAGCGATTTAAAAAATATTTCGGTTATATGAATACCGGATACAAAGGAAAACAACACGATATTTTTGCATATAATGGCGGATTATTCGCTCCCGACGATATTTTGGATAATATAAAAATTGATGATGAACTATTATGCAAACATGCTCTTAAACTAAGTAATTATAATTTCGAAAGTGAAGTTGGCGTAAATATTCTCGGACACATTTTTGAACATTCGCTTAACGAAATAGAAGAAATACAATCGGGAATTGAAGAAACAGCTACGGATCAGAGTAAAAGCAAACGTAAAAAAGATGGTGTTTTTTACACTCCGAAATACATTACTAAATATATTGTTGACAATACAGTCGGTAAGCTTTGTGAAGAAAAAAAAGTTGAACTCGACATACATGATGCAGATTACGAAAAAGAAAGAAAAGGGCGACAAAAAGCTACTCTACAAAAGCTTACTAAAAAGCTCGAAGAATACCGAAAATGGCTTTTGCAACTTACAATTTGTGATCCTGCTTGTGGTAGCGGGGCATTTTTAAACCAGGCTTTGGAATTTTTAATAAGCGAGCATAATTATATCGACGAACTACAAGCTAAACTTTTTGGCGAATCATTAGTTTTGAGCGAAGTTGAAAATTCAATTTTAGAAAATAATCTTTTTGGTGTTGATATTAATGAAGAAAGTGTTGAAATTGCAAAACTATCGTTGTGGCTGCGTACAGCCCAAAAAGGCAGGAAACTAACAATCTTAAGTAATAATATTAAATGTGGGAATTCCCTGATTGATGACCCTGAAGTTGCTGGAGAAAAAGCATTTAACTGGAAACAGGAATTTCCTGATATTTTTAAAAATGGTGGCTTTGATGTGGTGATTGGTAATCCGCCGTATGTTAGAGTTCAAAATTTAGATTATTCCGTAATTGATTGGCTAAAGAGTAACATGATTTCTGCCTATAAACGTATAGACATTTCTATTTTATTTATCGAACAATCCTTAAAATTAATAAATGAAAAAGGAGTAATTAGTTTCATTACTTCAAATCAGTTTTTTAAAGCCGAATATGGAAGAAAAATTAGAGAATTAATTCATGGCAAACTTAAAAGAAATCTTGATTTTTCAAAAGTAACTGTATTTGAAGGCTTATCAACGTATGTCTCTATACTGAATTTCAGCAAAACTAATTCAGTAATTTTTGAATATACTGAAGTAGCAAATAAGGATGTTGTAGTAAATGAAATTAAGTGGGATACGTTTGATTTTTCTGACTATTCTGACGAATCATGGGAATTTAGCACAGATAAACCTTTAAAAGATAAGGTTTATAAAGATAGCCAGCTATTAGAGAATGTTGCTGATTTTACATATGGAATCATTACAGGTAATGATAATAGTTTTATTCTAAGTGCTGAAGAAGTAAAAAATTATAAGATTGAAAATGACATAATATTTCCATTTTTGAAGCCACAAAATTATAAGAGATATTGCATTCAAAACATTGATAAGTTTATCATATATCCTTATGATTCTGAAAACAATATTTTACCTGAAAATATATTAAATAGTAGATTTCCAAATGCATTTTTATTTCTACTTAATAACAAAGATATCTTAGAAAATCGTAAAGATAGTAGAACAACAATTAAAGAAAAAGGTATCGAATGGTATACAATAATGAGGAGAGTACCACCTAAGGAAATTAAAAAAGAAAAACTGATATTTTTTGATGTGGGTAATCATCCAAATTTTATTTATGATAATCGGTCTTTGAGTTTTGGAGGTGGAACAAGTCACTCAATATATTTCAAAAATGAACAAAATATTAAATTCATTTTAGGTGTGCTAAACTCAAAACTTTTGTCTTGGATAATTAGAGACGTATGTCCAATTAAAATGGGAGATGCAAGAAAATACGGATTAAGTTATATGAAGAGATTGCCTCTTAAATTTTATTCTAAAAGCTCAGAAGATTTTATTACACCATTTGTAAACAAAATAATTAATCTAAAAGAAGAACTTAATATCAAAGAAACTAAATTTCAAAGAATCATACTTAGAAAATTTGATTTAGATAAGTTATCCAAAAATCTTCAAAAATGGTATTATTTAACGTTCTCTGACTTTGTAAATGAACTTAAAAAGAAAAAGTTTAACCTAAGTTTATCTGAGGAAGCAGAGTGGGAAGATTATTTTAAAACTGAAAGAGAAAAAGCCCAATCCCTAATCTCAGAAATAAATAAAACCGATAAAGAAATAGACCAAATGGTTTATAAGCTTTATGGATTAACTGAAGAAGAAATAAAAATTGTGGAAGAAGCTTTATAACAAAATTTGCAAAAATTATTTAATTAACTTTGGCAATATTTTCTATAAAAGAAAAAGATTCTTAAGTCTATTTATTGTTAAAAATGAATGAAAATAATTTAAACAATCATTATTATACATCATTCTATACCACAAATTTTCAACCTCACAATTAAAAATAATGCAAAAAAAATATTACAAATATCAAAATATGTTTCCATATATTGAAACTATTTCATACCTTTGCATTTTTTTAAATAAATATGAAAGTAAAATTTGAAGTATTATTTCTTGAACAAGCAATTGAATTTGTTGAAACATTAGACTCAAAAACGAGAAATAAGATTTACTATAATATCGACAAAGCAAAATTGATAAACAACCCAAAACTGTTCAAGAAATTAGAAGGAGAAATTTGGGAATTTAGAACTAAATATAACGGAATTCAATATCGACTATTTGCTTTTTGGGATAAAACAGAAAGAACT
>CAYOKJ010000118.1:0-9694 GCA_964404485.1 uncultured Bacteroidales bacterium
ATTTCTTTAATAAAATGACAATTTTCAAAAATTATATTTTTCTATTAATATTATCCGGTATATTAATAATTACATCATCTTTTTATTCAATTGATAATGTTTGCCTTTCTCGGCAAGAAGTAGAATTATATAATTTGATAAATTCATACAGAAACACTAAAGGTTTAAATAAAGTTAATCTGTCAAAATCACTTACTTATGTAGCCCAAATCCACGCATGGGATCTCGCAGAAAATAATCCGGATAATCAAAGATGTAATATGCATTCATGGTCGGAAAGCAAAAAATGGGAAGGGTGTTGTTACACTTCAGATCATAAAAAAGCCGAATGTATGTGGTTTAAACCACGTGAGCTCACAAATTATACAGGCATAGGGTATGAAGTAGCTTTTTATTCTACATATCTAAGCGACCATAAAAAATTTTCTCTAGCTGCACTTCAAGCATGGAAAAAAAGTAAAGGTCATAATGATATTCTTATTAATGATGATGATTGGAAAGGATTACGTTGGGAGGCAATGGGTGTTGGAATTTATAAAAACTATGCAGTAGTTTGGTTTGGTGACGAAGTTGATGAAGAAACAAAGGCTGATCAGTGTTTTTAATAATTTTTCCTTTTTTTTTGATTACGCTTTTTCTATCAAATATCTCTTCATTTTTTTACCTTTGTCTAATAAAAAATCAGACAGATGAAAAAATATTACTTTTTATTAATTTCAATATTATTCGTGTTTACCATTCAGGCTCAGAAATTTAACGGTGGTGTAATGCTCGGTTTTACAGGCAGTCAGGTTGCAGGCGACAATGATGAAGGTTATAATAAAGCCGGACTTTTTGCTGGCGGTTTTGTAAATCTCAAAATAGGTTATCGCTCATTATTACAGCTGGAGCTTGAGTTTATGCAAAAAGGTAGTCGTCACAATCCTAATTACGAAGAAGGTGATTTCAAATCATTATTAATTCGTCTGGCTTATGTAGAAATGCCATTGCTTTATCAATATATTATTTCTGATAAATTTAAGATTGAAGCCGGTCCTTCTCTTGCAGTTTTAATTGATAGTTTCGAAGAATATGACGAAGTAGAGGGTGATCGTAAAAATTTTCGTTTATTACATTTATGTTTAAACGCAGGTGTTTATTATTCTCTGACTGATAAAATATTATTAAATCTAAGAACCAATAATTCTCTTATTAATATCCGCAACCAGGAAGTTACCGGAGATGTGCACAGGTTGATCGATCACGGTCAGTACAATGATGTTTTAAGCTTTTCGGTGTTTTATCACTTTAAGTAAGTCAATCATGCTTTCTTAGCCTAAAATGTCTAAAGCCTTTTTTCTCAATCAAAGCATAATAGCATTTTATAACAAACCAATTTCGGATACTTAAACTTTCGTTCACTCCAAACTTTAGTCACTTCAAATTTATTTTCACTCTAAGTCATCACATGCTGCAATATTTCGTTTTAATCCAACATATTTGGTTCTTTTTACTGCTGAATTTTTAAAAAGTTTATTAAACTCTTCTTTTGTCAAATTTTGCCATTTTTCTTTTGTCATGTTCATTAATTCTTCTGACGGCAAAAGCTCTAAAACATTATGCTTTTTAGCCTTTTTATTCCACGGGCATACATCCTGACAAATATCACATCCAAAAATCCAATCATTAAGCTTCTGTTTCAGATTTTCAGGAATTTCGTTTTTGTTTTCGATTGTAAGGTATGAAATACATTTATTGGCATCTAGCCTATAAGCAGGGTTTAAAGCTCCGGTTGGACAAGCATCAATACAGGCAGTACAATTACCACAATGATCGGTTACAGCTTTATCGTACACAAGTTCCAGATCAAGAATAATATGTCCTATAAAGAAAAATGAGCCCAAATTTTTATTTATCAAACAAGTGTTTTTACCAATCCATCCCAGCCCACTTTTTTCTGCCCATACCTTATCCATTACAGGTGCTGAATCAACAAAAGTACTTGCATTAATTTCGCCGGTTTGGTTAATTATTTTGTCAAGAAGTAGTTTTAATTTTTCTTTTACAACAAAGTGATAATCTTTGCCATAAGAATATTTCGAAATTTTATAATTATTTTTTGTTGATATTTCCTTTTCGGGAAAATAATTTAACAAAACTGTAATTACTGATTTTGAATTCTCAACAAGTAAACGTGGGTCAAGTCGTTTCCCAAAATGATTTTCCATATATTTCATTCCTGCATGAAAATCATTCTTTAACCACTCCTTCAATACATTTTCTTCATCACTCAAATATGTAGCTTTTGAAATTCCACAAAACGAAAATCCAAGTTCTAGTGAAAATGATTTTATTAATTCACTGAGTTTTTTTTGAGAGTTGATATTTTTTGAGAATGGAGACATTCTGTATTTGATAATTATTTATTGGCAAATTATTTTCAAATTAATTAAACAAATTCTTTTGATCTCCTGTTTTTAATTTTCCAAGATGTTTGTAAGCAAGTTCTGTAACTTCCCGTCCTCTCGGAGTGCGCATAATATAACCCTCCTGAATTAAAAACGGCTCATAAACTTCCTCGATTGTTCCAGCATCTTCTGCCACAGCAGTAGCAATTGTTGTTATTCCAACAGGGCCACCTTTAAATTTTTCGATTATTGTTGAAAGAATTTTATTATCCATTTCGTCAAGCCCGTATTTATCAACATTCAATGCTTCGAGAGCATATTTCGATATTTTTATATCAATTTTACCGTTTCCTTTTATTTGTGCAAAATCCCTTACTCGACGTAATAATAAATTTGCAATTCTAGGAGTACCTCTGCTTCGGCGGGAAATTTCATTTGCTGCTTCATCACTCATCGGTACATTAAGAATTTTTGCAGAGCGAATTAATATTTTTTTTATGGTTTCAGCATCATAATAAGATAATCTCGAATTTATTCCAAACCTCGAACGCAAAGGCGCAGTTAACAATCCCGAACGAGTTGTAGCTCCAATAAGCGTAAATGGATTTAATTCGATTTGAACACTTCTGGCGTTTGGACCTGTTTCAATCATTATATCAATCCTATAATCCTCCATTGCAGAATATAAATATTCTTCAACAACAGAACTCAAACGATGTATTTCATCAATAAAAAGAACATCATTTTTTTCAAGGTTTGTAAGCAATCCGGCAAGATCTCCTGGTTTTTCAAGAACAGGGCCGGAAGACATTTTTAATCCTACTTCGAGCTCATTGGCAATAATATGAGATAATGTAGTTTTCCCCAGACCTGGAGGACCATGCAATAATACATGATCGAGAGACTCGCCTCGAAATCTTGCAGCTTTCACAAATATTTTTAAATTTTCAACAACTTTTAATTGCCCTGAAAATCCACTAAAATTATCCGGTCTTAATGTCTGTTCAATTTCCAAATCAGAATTTGTTAAGCTATCTTTCTCTGGGTCAAGACTTTTGTTCATCTTTATTGATTTTTGTTACATTAACAAAGGTATTAAAATTATTAAAAGGTGTTTTATGTTTTTCACTTCATCACACTTTCTATAATAAAAATTTCCAATTTTAAGTAATTTTTCTTATATTAGCTGAATAATTATTTAAATTTAAAACAATGAATATTATAGTTGCAATTGATTTTTCAAAAGGTTCGCTTCACGCACTTGAATTCGCTATCAATTTTGCAAATAAAGTAAGAGCTGATATTCAAATGATTTGGGTAAATGATATTAATACTACCGAAACTGTTTTTTCAAGTGTCGCCACCGAACTTCGAAGAGAGAAAAAAGAAATCTTCGAAAAACTTCTTACAAAATATCGCAAGAAATTAATTCATGGAAAACTGGGTTTTATCTTAAAAAAAGGTAAAGTACATCAAGAGATTGCAAAACATGCTGTGAGCATAAGTGCAAATCTTATTTTTACCGGAACACATGGTATTACCGGATTCGAAGAATATTGGATAGGAAGCAACGCATACAGAATTATTACTTATGCCCCATGTCCGGTTATTACCATTCGTAATGAATACAAGTTTAAAAAGAACATTGAGAAAATCCTTTTTACTGTGGATAATTCACCAAAAAATCTTCAAAAACTTGAAACTGTAACAGAAGTTGCTAAACTATTTAACTCACATGTACTCTTACTCTCGATATATTCAACATCGATGAGTTCATTACATCGAAGAATAGATGAGCGAATAGAAAAAGTAAAAAAACATTTTTTAAAACATAACATTGAATGTTCGGTTGATAAAGTGAAAACAAATAAGATTATTACAACTGTGTTAAAATATGCAGAAAAAAACAACGTTGATATAATATCTTTAATGACAGAACAAGAAGAAAATAAAGCTGGTGTATTTTTGGGCACTTCAGTCAAACAAATAATTAGCAACTCTATATTTCCGGTATTATGTGTTCAACCGAGAGGAATTAATATAATAACAAAATAATTTTATCTTTGTTTCTATAAAGAATTAATTGATTTGATGAAAAAAATATTTCTAATATTAACTTTGATCAGTTTTTCTGTTTGTGTGTTTTCACAAATCACTGATACCTTTAATGTTAATATTATACAGGATAGCCGGATTGATTCTTTGATCAGCACTCACATCATAATAAATGAATATAAGCTATCAAATCCTGATAACGATGGTATTAACGGATACCGCATAAATATCTTTTTTGATTCAGGAAATAATTCCAAATCTAAAGCAGAAAAAATTAAAGAAATTTTTATTAAAAAATATCCTGAAACAGGTATTTATATTTCCTTTAAATCTCCTTACTATTATGTTAGAATTGGGAATTTTAGAACAAAAATTGAAGCAGAAGCTTTCTTTAGAAAAATCAGTAAGTATTATCCAAACGCATGGATAATAAAAGATGAAATAAATTTCCCTGTATTAGAAAAACTTACAAACTATCAAAATCAAAAGCTATGAAAAAAATTATTGTTGCAGTAGATTTTTCAGATTGTTCAATTAATGCTCTTGAACATGCTATCAGTCTTGCTGATAAAGCAAAATCAGATATTTGTATGATTTGGATCAAAGAAAATAAAATTAACGAAGATGTATTTACTTCAGAACCGGAAAATATTCTTCAAGAAGCAGAAAGGCGTTTCAATGAGCTAATTAAAAAGTATCAACCGGCTTTGAAAAATAGCAAATTAACATATAAAATTATCGAAGGAAAAGTTTATAGAGAAATAGTTATAGAAGCAAAATCCTCTAATGCTTTTTTAATTGTAGCAGGTACACATGGAGCATCAGGATTTGAAGAATTCTGGGCCGGAAGTAATGCAAACAAATTGGTTTCATCAACAGAAATACCAGTGATTACAATTCGTGGAGGAATTAATATCGAAAGAGATTTAACAAAAATTCTTTTACCTATAGATAGTTCAAACGAAACACGGCAGAAAGCATCTTTTACAGGAAAACTTGCCAAATTATTTAATGCCAAAATTTGTATTTTAGCTGTTTACACTACAAAAGTTAATACTGTTCAAGAACGAGTAAATAGTTATGCTGACCAGGTGGCTAAATTTTTTGATAAGGAAAATATTAAATACGATCGCGATAGTGTTTATTCAACTAATTTAGTTGACACATGTATTGAATATGCAAAGAAAAATGATGCAAACCTGATTTCGATTATGACAGAGCAGGAAAAAACAGCTTCTAATATCTGGCTTGGACCTTATGCTTCAAGATTCGTTAATCACTCACCATTTCCAATTTTAAGTATTCACCCAAAACGTTCATCAACAATATCTCTGGCCAGATAAAAAAATAACCCCCTCAAAAATTCAATTTTGAGGGGGTTATTATTTTTGTTAATTTTTTGAATCCAGCCTTTAGTCTTATAATTATTATTTTTCAGATGCTCAATTTGTCAATTCCGAAGGCTGACTGATACCTGCTAGTTTTTATCAATAGCATTAAGATCTTCAAAAGCAATTTTTAATCTTTCAATAATTGCTTTTTCACCTTCGCGCAACCATTTTCTTGGATCATAATACTTTTTGTTTGGTTTATCATTGCCATCAGGATTCCCAATTTGTCCTTGTAAATAATCATGGTTTTTCTTTTCATATTCTTTTATTCCACTCCAGAAAGCCCATTGAGTGTCAGTATCAATATTCATTTTAATAACACCATAAGAGATTGCTTCTCGAATCTGATTTTGTTCTGAACCCGATCCTCCATGGAAAACAAAGTTTACAGGTTTTTCAGCTGTGTTGAATTTTTCCTGAATATACTTTTGAGAATTCCATAAAATAATCGGTTGTAGTTTAACATTACCAGGTTTATAAACTCCATGAACATTTCCAAAAGCAGCAGCTACAGTAAATTTTTCACTGATTTTTATTAACTCTTCGTAAGCATAAGCAACTTCCTCAGGTTGAGTATAAAGTTTTGAGCTATCGATTTCTGTGTTGTCAATTCCATCTTCTTCACCACCTGTTACACCAAGTTCTATTTCGAGCAACATATCAATTTTACTCATTCTTTCGAGGTATTTTGCAGAAATCGCAATATTTTCTTCAATAGTTTCTACACTAAGATCAAGCATGTGGGAAGAGAATAATGGTTTCCCGTTTTCTTTATAGAATTTTTCACCAGCATCAAGTAATTTGTCAATCCATGGAAGTAATTTTCTGGCTGCATGATCTGTATGAACAATAACAGGAATCCCGTATAATCCTGCAACTTCGTGAATAAATTTTGCTCCGGCAATAGCTCCGGCTGCAGAAGCTTTATAATTTTCGTCAGAAAGTCCTTTCCCAGTATAAAACGCAGCTCCCCCGCTCGAAAACTGCACAATCACCGGCGAATTAACTTCTCTCGCTGCTTCCAAAACAGCGATTACTGAACCCGAATTTACAACATTAACTGCAGGTAAAGCAAAATTGTTTTCTTTAGCAATTCTAAAAATTTCCTGAGCTTCATTACCTGAAACTACACCTGCTTTAACTTTATCGAATATTTTTTCTGACATAATTTTTTGAATTTAAATGTTAAAATAATAATTACAAAAATAATAATTTTTATCGAAATTTTAGTTTAAAAGATTTTGTAATTTTGCAATCCTGTTTTTCTTATACAAATTATAATCCGGCCCTGTAGCTCAACTGGATAGAGCGTCTGACTTCGGATCAGAAGGTTGAGGGTTCGAATCCTTCCAGGGTCGCAATATTTTTTATTTGTTTTAGCTCATTTTACCAACAAGTGCCTAAAGTTTAGAGTGCCTAAAATGCCTAAAGTATATTTCTGATTTATTGTTTTTAATTTTAATTTTTAGTCATTTATCTTTTTAACCATTTCACCATTTTGGTATAAACAAACTTTAATAAGTTTTCTCCGGTCATTGAAATATTTCCACTTACCATGCCAATAGAAATGAATATCTTCTTTGCTTAAATCAAAGATAGCCCATCCTTTTTGTTCAATTTTTCGATTGGTATCGTAGTATTTTATTTTTATTCGTTCACCATGCCACTTCATTTTCAGTCGCATTTTGCCGTTAAGGTAATACTCTTTTGATTTAAATTCTTTATCGTTTTTAAACCATGCTTTACTCATGGGAACTTTTTCTTCTTCATCCCAGTATTCAATCCATAATCCCTTTCTTTTTCCGGAATCATCATGTTCGTTTAAACTCCTTTTAAACCATTGTGCTGAAACTGAAACCGAAAGCAGGAGGAATAAAATTGAGAAAAAATAAACAGGATATTTCATTTTTGTGTTTTATTTCTCTTTTGGCGATGTTGACTGTAAAGTTCCTGAAGATTTACTTTTGTCTTTGTCCTTTTTTTCCAAAACAAATTTAATCGGCATATTGAATCTCACTCTCACAGGAATACCTCTTTGTAAGCCAGGTTCATAATTGGGAAATATCGAAATAACACGCATAGCTTCTTCATCACATCCGCCACCTATTCCTCTCAATAGCTCAATATTTGTTATTTCTCCATCATCTTCAACAATAAATGTAACAAAAACACGTCCGCTAATTTCTTGTTTTCTGGCTTCTTCAGGATATTTAATGTTTTTATTGAGAAATTTGAATAGTGCCTTATTACCTCCGGGGAATTTTGGCATTTGCTCAACTACTGTAAAAATATCACTTCCTTCATCATTAATGATTTGACCTTTTGATATTTCATTTTTAGTTTCTGTGTTTCTTGCACATGCTAAGATTAAAAGCATGGCAATTGGTATTACTGCCATTATTTTAAGTATTGCAAATTTGTTTGTTTTTGATTTTGACATCATAGTTAACCTCCTTTTAATTAATGATTGATTTAAATTATTTGTTAAAGCAAAAAATTGAATTCCAAATGTTTGATTAAATAATAATTCCTGGTAGTTTGTCTTCTTATATCCATTTTTAAGTACACCTTCATCAGCAAGGTATTCATGAACAGCTTTGATCGATCGTTTGTAAAACCACATAAACGGATTAAACCAGAAAATTATGGTCATCAACTCAATTATTATTAGGTCGATGAAATGTTTTTGCCGGATATGAACTTTCTCGTGAGTAATGATTTCCAGTAATTTATTTTTATCCTTTTCCGAACTATTTAAAAATATAATATCAAAAAAAGAAAAATTAGTATAAGATTTCCCTGTATAGACTACTTTTACTCCATATTCCCTGTTAATCCCTGTTTTCCCGGCAAGGGAAAAAAGTCGGTATAATTGAAAAAATAATCTTAGGATATTTATTATTGCTCCTGAAATATAAACCCACAAAAGAACCTGAAAGATATTATAATTTTGTCCTCCATCAATAATCTTACTTTCAGGAAATATTGTAATCGGTTCAAGTAATATCGAATATTTTAATGATATTAAATTATTTGCCGCAATCATATTTGGAATAAATGGAACTAATGCAGAAAACAATAATGAGAAAATCAGGTAAAAACGATTGCAACTAAAACAGGTTTCCTTTTTCAAAAACACCCAATAAAAAATATATAAAGTTGCAAAACTGAACCCTGAACGGACAAAATATAATACCAAATCATTCATTGTTTATGGATTTTTGTTTTTCAATTTCTTCTTCCATAAGAGCCTTAATATCTTCCATCTCATTAATGCTAATATTTTTATCATTTGCAAGAAATGAGGCAAGTGCTGTATATGAATTGCTAAAATAATTTTTCATTAGACCTCCAAAAAATCCTTTTGTATATTCTTTTTTAGAAATTAATGGAAAATATTCATGAGTTTTTCCATAAGCTTTATAACCGACAAATCCCTTCTTTTCTAATATTCTTACGATGGTTGAAACGGTGTTGTAAGCCGGTTTTGGATCGTGAATTTCTTTAAGGATGTCATTTACAAATCCCTTTTTTAGATGCCATAAAATTTGCATCACCTGTTCTTCTGCTTTTGTTAGTTCTTTCATTTTTTAACTATTGCTTTAGTTTAATAACTAATTTCTTAGTTGTTTATTGCAAATAAAATGAGTTTTTATTATTTCAACTCAAATTCCTTTTAATGAGAGCTGCAAATATATAACTAATTTCTTAGTTATGCAACTAATTTCTTAGTTTTTTATTAAAAATATTTATTAAAATCTAAAAGAACTGTAATATTTCCAAAATAAGTTTGTTCAGTTATTTAAGAGTTTTGGGGATTTTTAGATTAATCGAACCTTGATTCGCATAAATTACAATTGT
>CAYOKJ010000119.1:0-5219 GCA_964404485.1 uncultured Bacteroidales bacterium
TATTATGGGATCAAAGGGTTGAATCTTTACAAAAAAAATATCCAAATAAACAATTAGAAGAAATTGAGGAATTGGTTTCCTATTTCATTGCCCCTGCAATGGAATCAATGCATTCAACTGGCGGAGCTGTAGATGCATTAATCTATGACAGTAAAAAAAATCGCATAATGGATTTTGGAACAAATTATGGATTAACAATTAACCTTAATGATAAATGTTATCCCTATCATCCTTTTATTTCAACTCTAGCCAGGAACAATAGAAAATTATTAATTGATTTATTTGAAGAAGAAGATTTTGTGGTTGACATAAAAGAATACTGGCACTTTGATTACGGTAATGCAAGTTGGGCATTAAGAAAAGGAGAAAATCACGCCTTCTACGGTAACATAGAAGCTAAAAATGCTTAGTTAACCGCATTTTATACATAAGGTTGACTATATCAAATTCATTACTACCAACAGCACCTATAGCAAATGGCCGTATGTCTTTCATCAAGACAATAAATAATTGTCTTACTTTGTCGATTATTCATTGGTTTTCAGTATTATAAATTATAAAATTTAACAGGAACAAACAGAAGCCAGGCAATTCTTTTTACTTTCTCGCACGAACAATACATCAATAAAATCAAACAACATTTAGGAAAAGATACACTTAAAAAGTACTTGGAAGTATTTTTTTTTGTATATTTGGCAATACATATGTCAAATGCGAGTAAAATTAAGCAAGTTTAAGGCGTGCATATTTTTTAATACACTAATTCTTAACAATTTTGCAAGCCCGATAGCTATCGGGGAAAGCTGTTTTGAATTAGTAATGCGGTACAATACAAAACTATAAATTTTGCCTGTCTGTTACTTTAAAGTATAAAACAAAAATGGGATTCAATATTATGTTTTCTCCGTTCCAAAAATGATTATTTATTAATTATAAAATAATAATGAAACTTATATAATACTAATGACTTTTAAATAATAATATGGCATCAAAAGAACAAGAACGAGCAGAGCTACATCGGGCAATTTGGCAAATCGCCAACAATTTAAGGGGAAGTGTCGATGGATGGGATTTTAAACAATATGTACTGGGTATGCTTTTTTATCGGTTTATCAGCGAAAATTTAACTAAGTATATTAATGACGATGAGCGTCGTATCGGTGAAAAAGATTTTGATTATAATAAACTCACAGATAAAAATGCAGAGTTTGGTAGAGCTGAAACTATTAAAGATAAAGGATTTTATATTTTACCAAGTGAACTTTTTACTAATGTCACCAAAAATGCTCGTAACGATAATAATCTAAATGAAACTTTAGTAACAGTATTCAAAAATATTGAGAGTTCTGCCAAGGGAACAGAAAGTGAAGATGACTTAAAAGGATTGTTTGATGACTTGGATGTGAATTCAAATAAGTTAGGAAGCACGGTAGAAAAAAGAAACTTGCAACTTGTTAAGCTTTTGGAATCTATTAATGGTCTTCGTCTTGGCAATTATACTGACCATACTATTGATGCTTTTGGCGATGCTTACGAATATTTAATGACCATGTATGCAAGCAGCGCCGGAAAGTCAGGTGGTGAGTTCTATACTCCCCAGGAGGTAAGTGAGCTTTTAGCTGAAATTACAATTGTTGGCAAAAAGGAAGTTAATAAAGTATATGATCCTGCTTGTGGTTCCGGTTCATTGCTTCTTAAATTTGCTAAAGTTCTTGGAAAAGAAAATGTGCGTCAAGGTTTCTTTGGACAAGAGATTAATTTAACAACCTACAACCTTTGCCGTATCAATATGTTTTTGCATGATATAAATTACGAAAAATTTGATATTTCTCATGGCGATACACTTACTGACCCAAAACACCGGGATGATGAACCTTTTGATGCAATTGTTTCTAATCCGCCTTATTCAATACATTGGGAAGGTGACGCCAATCCTTTATTAATTATCGACCCTCGTTTTTCTCCTGCCGGAGTATTAGCACCAAAAAGTAAGGCTGATTTAGCTTTTACTATGCATATGCTTTCGTGGCTTTCTACAATTGGAACAGCTGCAATTGTTGAGTTTCCGGGAGTTTTATATCGTGGTGGTGCAGAGCAAAAGATAAGAAAATACCTTATTGATAATAATTATATTGATGCAGTTATTCAATTACCACCGGATTTGTTTTTTGGAACAAGTATAGCAACTTGTATTATTATTCTTAAAAAAAGCAAGAATGATAATAAAACTTTATTTATTGATGCATCTAAAGAATTTGTTCGTGGTGGCAATAAAAATAAACTAAGTGATGCGAATCGTGCCAAAATTTTAGATGCTTTTACAACACGTAAAGATGCAGAATATTTTACAAAATTAACAGATAACGAAACCATTGCAGAAAATGATTACAATATCGCTGTTTCAAGCTATGTAGAACAAGAAGACACAAGAGAGATTATTAATATTGTTGAGCTTAATAAAAAAATTATTGAAATAGTAAAAAAGCAAAGCGAACTCAGGACAGCAATTGATGAGATTGTAGAAGAGATAGAGGGAAAAAGTTAACAATTACGAATTACGAATTAAGAATTGCGAGTTAACAATTAAGAATTACGAGTTACGAATTTTGAGTATGAAAAAAGATATTAAAAACAACGAAATAATCATCTATAAAGGAGACAGAGGGGAAACACAAATTGAGGTACGATTTGAAGGCGAGACTGTCTGGCTCACTATTGATCAAATGGCAGAATTGTTTAATAAAAGTCGTTCGACAATCAATGAACACATTCTAAATATTTATCTTGAAAAGGAGCTTGCAAAAAATGATTCTATGAGAAAAATCGGAAATTCCGATTTTTCTACAAAGCCGACAAACTATTATAATCTTGATGTTATTATTTCTGTTGGGTATCGTGTGAAGTCAATTCAAGGTACTCAATTCCGTATTTGGGCAACAGCTCGTCTTCGTGAATATATTATCAAAGGTTTTACTTTAGATGACGAACGCTTGAAAAATGTTGGTGGGGGAATCCACTGGAAAGAACTGCTTGATAGAATTCGCGACATTCGCAGTAGCGAAAAAGTGCTTTATCGCCAAGTACTGGATTTGTATGCTACAAGCATAGATTATAATCCGAAAACTAATGAATCAAAAATGTTTTTCGCAATTGTACAAAACAAACTTCACTATGCCGCCAATGGTAAAACCGCTGCAGAAATTGTATCGGAAAGAGCGAATGCAAATAATCCATTTATGGGACTTATGACTTTTGGTAAAAATGGTATTTACAAAGCTGATGTGGCAGTAGCAAAAAATTATTTGAATGCTAAAGAGATTAAAAGATTAAACAATGTTGTTTCGGCGTATTTTGATATTGCGGAATTACGGGCGCTTGATGAAAAAGAGACAAGGATGCAAGACTATATTAATCAATTGGACAAACTTATCGCATCAATGGATCGTGCTGTCTTGCAAGATGCCGGAAAGGTGAGCCATATAGAAGCGGAAGCTAAAGCTCATGCTGAATATAAAAAATATCAAAGCAAAAATCTTTCTCCTGTAGAAGAAAGCTATTTTGAAAACATGAAATCACTGCAAAAAATAGTAGCGAAAAAAATGAAATCAAAACCCTCAAAGTCCAAAATATAGTATGAATAAAAAATTAAATAAAATTGATAAATTAATTGAGGAACTTTGTCCTGAAGGTGTTGAGTTTAAGGAAATTGGAAAAATTGTGGCGCGGAATAAGGGTACGAAAATCACCGCAAGCAAAATGAAAGAGCTTAATACCTATTGTGCTCCAATAAAAATCTTTGCAGGAGGAAAGACTTTTGCAATGGTTAATTTGGGAGATATACCCGAAAAAGATGTCCATGAGATACCATCAATTATAGTTAAATCGCGAGGGATTATAGAATTTGAGTATTATGATAAACCGTTCAGCCATAAAAACGAATTTTGGTCATATTACAGTAAGAACAAAGACATTAACATTAAATATGTAGCTTGTTATTTGAAGATGAAAGAACCATACTTCCAAAATGTTGCAAGTAAAATGCAAATGCCACAGATTTCTTTACCAGATACTGAAAAATTCAAAATCCCAATCCCTCCTCTTCCTATCCAAGATGAAATTGTAAAAATTCTTGATAATTTTACAGAGTTGGAAGCAGAGTTGGAAGCGGAGTTGGAAGCACGAAAAAAACAATATTTTTTCTATGAGAACGAAATTTTATTCAATAACAATTATGAGTTAAAAAAAATTAGCGATCTTTGTATAGTAAATCAAGGACTTCAAATTCCTATATCCGAAAGAAAGAAAGAATCAGGAAAAAATAGATATTTCTATATTACAATACAATTTTTGAAAAAAAATAATGGAGAAAAATATTATATTAAAAATCCTGACAAGAATGTCATTTGTAAAATGGATGATATTTTAGTAACAAGGACGGGTAGCACAGGAAAAATAATAACTGGAGTTGAAGGATGTTTTCATAACAATTTTTTTAAGGTTAATTGCTTTAATATTATCAATAAGAGATACATGTATTATGTATTAAAGAGCAAAAAAATATATAACAAATTATTGCATTTGGCTTCTGGCGGAACTGTGCCGGATTTGCCACATCGAAAATTTTATCAAATAAAAATCCCAATTCCACCTCTTTCAGTCCAAGAAGAAATTGTAAAAACTCTCGATAAATTCAATGCTCTTGTAAATGACATTTCCATCGGTTTGCCTGCAGAACTTTCTACACGTAAAAAACAATATGAATATTATAGGGAAAATCTTTTTAATCAATTACGATTTTAAACAATTACGAATTAGGAATTACGAATTACGAGATAAAACAATTACGAATTACGAATTATTAATTAGAAATTAGGAAATAAAATGAAAAGGGAAAACATTATTCAACAAAAATCTTTTGCATTTGCTATTAGAATCATAAACCTTTATAAATACCTTTATGATGAAAAGAGGGAGCTTGTTTTATCTAAAAAGCTTTTAAAAAGCGTGACAGCTATTGGATCTAATGTTGAAGAAGCATTTGGCAGTCAATCGGATAATGATTCCTTGTCGAAAATGAGCATAGCCTATAAAGAATCCGAAGAGACACTACATTGTCTTAATCTTTTATTTGAAAAAAAATATCTGGATAAAGAACAATTTGAAAGTTTGCATAATGAGGCAGAAGAACTATGTAGAATTATCGAAAAAATACAGATAAC
>CAYOKJ010000119.1:5319-9643 GCA_964404485.1 uncultured Bacteroidales bacterium
ATAAAACAATTACGAATTAGGAATTACGAATTACGAGATAAATCAATTACGAATTACGAATTATTAATTACGAATTAGGAATTAAAATGAAAAAAGATAATATTATTCAACAAAAATCTTTTGCATTTGCTATTAGAATTATAAACCTTTATAAATACCTTTGTGATGAAAAGAGGGAGTTTGTTTTATCTAAACAGCTTTTAAGAAGTGGGACATCTATTGGAGCTAATGTTGAAGAAGCAATTGGCGGTCAATCGGATAAGGATTTCTTGTCGAAAATGAGCATAGCCTATAAAGAATCCAGAGAGACACTATATTGGCTTAAGCTTTTATTTGAAACAAAATATCTTAATAAAGAGCAATTTGAAAATTTGCATAATGAAGCAGAAGAACTATGTAAAATTATCGGAAAAATACAAATAACAATGAAAAACCGTAAATAAGTCAATTACGAATTAGGAATTACGAGATAAATCAATTACGAATTACGAATTACGAGATAAATCAATTACGAATTACGAATTACGAATTAGGACCTAAAATGAAAAAAGATAATATTATTCAACAAAAATCTTTTGCATTTGCTATTAGAATTATAAACCTTTATAAATACCTTTGTGATGAAAAGAGGGAGTTTGTTTTATCTAAACAGCTTTTAAGAAGTGGGACATCTATTGGAGCTAATGTTGAAGAAGCAATTGGCGGTCAATCGGATAAGGATTTCTTGTCGAAAATGAGCATAGCCTATAAAGAATCCAGAGAGACACTATATTGGCTTAAGCTTTTATTTGAAACAAAATATCTTAATAAAGAGCAATTTGAAAATTTGCATAATGAAGCAGAAGAACTATGTAAAATTATCGGAAAAATACAAATAACAATGAAAAACGTAATTCGTAATTCGTAATTCGTAATTAATATTTTGTAATTCGTAATTAATAATAGATATGTCTTATAATCTTGTAACCCAAACCCCCAAAAGCACTGTTGTTGCTGAATACTTGCCATCGTATAAACGAGCAGAGAATTATCAAAGTGAGGCAGACTTAGAGCGTGCTTTTATAAAACAATTACAAACACAAGCATACGAATATCTAAAAATTACACAAGAAAAAGATTTAATATTAAATTTAAGAAAACAATTAGAAAAACTAAATAATTATCAGTTTAGTGATAATGAATGGGAATATTTTTTTAAAAACGAAATTGCCAATCCAAATCAAAGCATTGCCGAAAAAACAACAACAATACAAGAAGATTATATCAAAATATTAAAGTGCGACAATGGAATGAGTAAAAATATTTATCTCATAAAAAAAGATAATATTCATAATAATAATTTACAAGTAATTAATCAATACGCAACCGAAGACGGCCTACCTGCGCCGCATTCTGGTCAGTATTGTATATATGTTTTGAAATGTGCAGATAATTCTTTTTATATTGGACAAACTGATAATTTTGAAAGAAGGTTGCAAGAACATAAAAACGGTAGAGGTGCTGAGTGGACAAGAAATCATCTACCCATTGAACCAGTTCATTGGGAGATATTTGCAACAAGAGATGAATCTATTAAAAGAGAGCACGAATTGAAAACTGGGTTTGGTCGCAAATGGCTAAAAAGAGAATATGCAAATAATCGATTATCTGCGACGCGGCAGGCAGGACAGCGTGCTAATCGTTATGACGTGACTGTTTTGGTAAATGGTTTGCCTTTAGTGCATATTGAACTTAAAAGGCGTGGAGTGGCCGTACAAGAAGCGTTTAATCAAATTAATCGTTATCAACGCGAAAGCTTTTGGGCATCAAGTGGTTTATTTGAGTATGTTCAATTATTTGTTATTTCAAACGGAACTCACACTAAATATTATAGTAATACTACTCGTTACGAGCATATTAAAGAAGCAAATAAAGGTGTAAAAAAGAAAGGCAAACGATCAAGCCATAGTTTTGAATTTACCAGTTGGTGGGCAGACCACAAAAATCGTCCGATTACGGATTTAATGGATTTTTCAAAAACATTTTTTGCAAAACATTCTATTTTAAATATTCTTACTCGTTATTGTGTATTTACAAGCGATAAGCAACTTCTCGCTATGCGACCTTATCAAATAGTTGCAACTGAAAAAATATTAAACAGAATTGAAGTAAGCACAAATTATAAACAACTTGGAACCATAAATGCAGGCGGTTTCATTTGGCACACCACAGGCTCAGGAAAAACTTTAACAAGTTTTAAAACTGCACAATTATCAAGTAAATTGCCTTATATTGATAAAGTGTTATTCGTTGTTGACAGAAAAGATTTAGATTTTCAAACAATGAAAGAATACGATAAATTTGAAAAAGGTTCTGCCAACAGTAACACAAGTACAGCTATTTTAAAACGACAACTTGAAGATACTGATGCTCGTATTATTATAACTACTATTCAAAAACTTGATAGATTTATAGGAAAAAATAAAAGGCATAATATTTTTGATGGTCACATTGTATTAATTTTTGACGAATGTCATCGTTCGCAGTTTGGAGATATGCATGCGGCAATCACAAAGGCATTTAAGAACTACCATCTTTTTGGCTTTACAGGAACACCTATTTTTGCTATTAATTCATCTTCTAATGGTCGAGTAGATCTAAAAACAACAGAACAAGCTTTTGGTGATAAATTACACACCTATACAATTGTAGATGCTATTTCTGATAAAAATGTTTTACCATTTAAGGTAGATTATATTTCCACACTTCATGAAGCAGAAAATATTGAAGACAAAAAAGTAAGGAGCATAGACAAGGAAGCAGCACTTTCTGCACCTGAACGATTAAAAAATATTGTAAACTATATTCGTGAGCACTTTGATCAGAAAACTAAGAGAAATAGTTTTTATAATCTAAAAGAGCGTCGGGTAAAAGGATTTAATTCAATTTTTGCTGTCTCGTCTATTGACATGGCAAAAAAATATTATACTGAATTCAAAAAACAACTCAAAAATTTGCCGAGTGATAAACAACTCAAAATAGCAACAATTTTTAGTTATAACGCCAATGAAGAAGAAGTCGATGGGCTTATTGATGAGAACTCAGAAGATACAAGCGGTCTTGATGCAAGCTCAAGAGATTTTTTAGAGAATGCTATCAAAGACTATAATAAAATGTTTGGAACCTCCTATAACACATCCTCTGATAAGTTTCAAAATTATTACAAAGATGTTAGTGAGAGAGTAAAAAATAGAGAGATAGATATTTTGATAGTTGTAAATATGTTTTTGACCGGATTTGATGCCACTACATTAAATACTCTGTGGGTAGATAAAAATTTACGATTGCATGGTTTGCTCCAGGCATATTCTCGTACTAACCGTATTTTAAACAGCATAAAAACTTTTGGCAATATTATTTGTTTTCGAAATTTAGAAAAAGCAACTAATGAATCTATTTCACTTTTTGGAGATAAAGAAGCAAGCGGGATTGTGTTGTTAAAAACCTATGAGGAATATTACGGCGGTTATAAAAATGAAGAAAAAGAAATAAGAGGGTATGAAAGCTTAGTTGAAGAATTGCAAGAAAAATTTCCTGTTGAAGAGCAAATACTTGGCGAACAAAATCAAAAAGATTTTATTAAACTTTATGGAGGTATTTTGCGTGTTCGTAACATCTTGACCACTTTTGACGAGTTTACGGGTAATGAAATATTAACAGATCGCGATATCCAAGATTATCATAGTTTGTACATAGATCTTTATAATGAATTTAGAAAAAGTAAAAATACTGAGAAAGAAAATATTAATGATGATATAGTTTTTGAGATGGAACTTATCAAGCAAATAGAAATTAATATTGATTATATTTTAAAATTAATTAAAAAATATCATGAGGATCACACAAAAAATCGTGAGATTTTAGTGGATATTAACAAAGCTATAGATTCAAGTGTTGAATTACGTAATAAAAAAGATCTTATCGAACAATTTATTGCATCTCTTGATATACAATCATCAGTTGATGATGATTGGCAAAAATTTGTAGAGAAAAAGAAAATTGAAGAACTGGAACGAATTATTGATGAGGAAAATCTTAATCGTGATGAAGCATATAATTTTGTAAAAAATGCATTCAGAGATGGAAGTATACCAACAACAGGTACTGCAATCACTAAGGTTTTGCCTCCTGTATCTCGTTTTTCACAAACCGGCGAACGTACTAAAAAACGTGAGAGTATTCTTGAAAAATTTACTAAATTCTTTGAAAGGTTTTTCGATATCTCAAAATAAGAAAAGAAAAAAACGATTGAAAAAAATTGAATATCGAATATCGATTAACGAAT
>CAYOKJ010000120.1:0-9540 GCA_964404485.1 uncultured Bacteroidales bacterium
AACGTGCTTGGGTCTCTAAATATTATTGCTAACTTGCAAACTGATTAGTTACAATATTCTTTATGGATTAAATGGGGGGTTAAACGGAATTGAACTTGCCGGAATTTTAAACTACAATAAAGGAGAAGTAGATGGAATCCAGCTTTCAGGGATTTCAAATATCTGCAATAATTCAGTCTCAGGTATTATTACATCGGGTGTATTAAACTTTTCAAGATACAATTTTGACGGGATTCAAATTGCAGGTGTTGCAAACATAAGCGGGAAAGAATCAAGTGGTTTTTCTATTGCAGGAGTTTCGAATATTTGTTCTGATGCAACATCAGGTTTTGCAATTTCAGGAGTAATGAATCTCGCAAAATCTGAATCAGATGGACTTCAGCTTTCAACAATAAACATTGTTTCAGATAAATTTTCCGGTTTTCAATTAGGAGTTATTAATATCGCAAAAACACTTGACGGAATACAGATTGGGGTTATTAATGTTAGCAAAAATATTGAAAAGGGAATTCCTATTGGTGTAATCAGCATTGTTAAAAATGGGTATTATGCATTTGAAATTACAGGAGGAGATGCAATTTTTGCAAACCTAAATTATAAAATGGGTGTTGAAAGATTCTACAATATTTTTAAAGTTGGATGCTCAACTTTTAAAGGCAAGCCTGTTTATACATATGGAATGGGTTTTGGTAGTTTAATTTCATTTTCTGATAAACATAAAATGAGCATCGATCTCTCAAGCAATTCAATTGTTTACGACAATGATTGGAAAAATCATTGGGGCAATGAACTTAATATGTTAAACAAAGCAGACATTAATTATCAACTTCGTATAAATAAAAATCTTTGGATTAATGCCGGACCATCGTTTAATGTTTATCTGACTAAATACAAAATTGATGATGAATTTGGCACTTTAAAAGTACCATACACAATTTTTGAAGATAAAAATTCTAAACGCAAAATATCAATGTGGATAGGATTTAATGTAGGAATTTCTCTCAAAATTTAATATTTGATTATAAACCCATCTTAACTTTTCCCACGATAGTAATCGAGGGGAAAGAACTTGGGTTTTCTGATTTTCTGATATTTTAATTTTTTCGTCTTTCTAAAGTGCAATCATTTTTAAAAATTCTTCTTCAGAAATAATAGAAATACCTAATTCATTTGCTTTTTTCAATTTTGCCGGTCCCATATTTTCTCCGGCAAGAACATAATCAGTTTTCAAAGAAATTGCACTAACGTTTTTGCCTGCATTTTTTTCAATTAGTTTTTTTATTTCGTTTCTCGAATATTTTTCAAACACACCACTCACCACAAATGACTTGCCATCAAGTTTATTGATAATATCTTCTGATTCATCATCAATTTCAAAACAAAGTCCTTTTTGTTGAAGCCGTGAAATTAAATTTTTATTTTTTTCTTCAGAAAAATAATCAATAACAGCCTGAGCAATCCTCTCTCCTACTTCATCAACATCAATAAGTTCATCAAAATCAGCAATCATTAAACTATCAATATTTTTAAAATGGCGAGCTAATTTTTTCGCAACTGTTTCGCCAACATATCTGATGCCAAGAGCAAAAAGAACACTTTCGAAATTTGTATTCTTTGAATTTTCGACCCCCTTCAAAATATTATTTACAGTTTTATCTTTAAAGCTAATTTTTCTTTCTTTTTTTTCTTCCGTTGCCGGATAAGTTTTTTCAAGATCAATCATTTTATCATAGGAAAGATCATACAAATCAGCAACATTATTTACTAAATTGTTATCAAACAACATTTCAATTTTTCCTTCGCCAAGGCTATCAATATTCATGGCTTTTCTACTTATAAAATGTTCCAGTTTTCCTTTTATTTGTGGAGGACAGCCATTTTCATTAGTACAATAGTGTGCAGCTTCTCCTTCTTGCCTGATCAGCGGAGTATTACATTCGGGACAGTTTTTAATAAATTTTGTTGGAAGTAAATGTGCTGGTCTTTTTTCTAATTCCACGCCAACAATTTTTGGAATTATTTCCCCTCCTTTTTCAACAAAAACCGTATCACCAACTCTTACATCAAGTTTCGAAATAATATCAGCATTGTGCAAAGTAGCTCTTTTTACAGTTGTTCCTGCAAGAAAAACCGGATTGAGGTTTGCAACCGGAGTAACAGCTCCGGTTCGTCCAACCTGATAAACAATCGACAATAATTTTGTTGCAACTCTCTCAGCTTTAAATTTGTAAGCAATTGCCCATCTGGGAGATTTGGCTGTATAACCCAATCGCTGATGATCAGATATGGAATTTACTTTTATTACAACCCCATCGATATCGTAAGCTAACTCAGATCTTCCGGTATTCCAGTCATTAATATATTCAAAAATATCTTCAGTTTTTTTACAAATAGCAATATTTGGAGAAATTCTCAATCCCCACTTTCCTGCATTTTTCAAAGATTCATAATGAGTATTAAAAAACAAGTTTTCACCTTGAAGACTATACAAAAAACAATCGAGAGGTCGCTGTGCAACTGTAGCTGAATCTTGCATTTTTAAAGTTCCCGAAGCAGCATTTCTTGGATTTGCAAAAGCTGTGTCTCCATTTTCGATTTTCTTTTCATTGAGTTTTTGAAATCCTTTGTGTGGAAAAAATATCTCACCTCTAATCTCAAATTCTGCCGGAAAATCACCTCGCAATTTTAGAGGGATACTTTTTATTGTTTTTACGTTATTAGTAACATCATCACCTTTAACTCCATCACCACGTGTAACAGCTTTTATTAGCGAACCATTAACATAAGTGATACCAATTGCTACACCATCGTATTTTAGTTCGCAAACGTATTCTACATCATTACCAATAATTTTTTTCACTCTTTTATCAAAATCCCATATTTCTTCTTCAGAATATGTATTTTCCAACGAAAGCATTGGATATTTATGTTTTACCGTTTTAAATTCTTTGGTAACCGTTCCGCCTACTTTTTGTGATGGTGAATCAGGTAATTGAAATTCAGGATATTCATTTTCAAGAGCAATAAGCTCTTCAAGAAGCTTATCAAAATCATAGTCGCTTATTTCCGGTTTTGAAAGACTATAATAGTTGTAATTATGCTTTTCAATTTCACTGCTTAAATCCTCAATTTTCCTTTTTACTTCTTCACTGCTCATTAAAATATTTTTCTTTTTTATATGCACTAAATAAAAATCTAACTAAACAATCTTTCAATTTCTTTCAAATTTTTAATCTTTTGTTCTTCCCGCAATTCAACTGCACTTTTTGTATAAAACTTATGATTCTTTAAATAATTAATTTGAAATTCATACCATTCTTTAAGCGAAAATGTGTTAATATTTTTTATATCCCATTCGAGACGTAACTTTTGTGCAATAATGAAATAATCTTTTCTGCCAAGATAATTTAAATCGGCATCTTTCAATATTTTCTCACATTTAGTTTCGGGAGTAACATCAGGTTTTGAAGCTAAAATTATTTTACAGATTCCCCTTATTTCTTCTTTTGAATAATCAAAATCCGGCAGAGTAAGTTTTGCAATTTCAGCTGAAGCATCTTCGTGATGATCATAAGATTTCAACATTCCTGAATCATGAAAAAGAGCCGCTGTCAGCACCAAAGATTGTTCTTCAAAGCTAAGCTTTTCTTTTTCAGTAAATATTAATGCATTATTATAAACATCAAGAGTATGATCGATATTATGATAATACAATTGTGAATCAAGCTTTTCATTAAGCAAACCTAAAATATAATCTTTTACTTCTTCTATTTTCATAATAATTATTTTGTAAAATTTAATTTATAATATCAATCTATCACTCCATTATTCATTTACCCAATCAATCATTCCAATCATATATTCTATTCTCCAGGTCAATTGCATCAATTTAAAGTTTATCATCAATAATCTCAATCCCATCCCATGATTCAGGGATTCCATTATCACGAAAATATTCACATCTTTTTATATAAAGCGCTGCGGCTTTATCATTTTTATTGATTTTAAAAACATCTTCAAATAATTCTAATGACTTTTCAAAATTCTTATTTTTATAAAATTGAATTGCTTCTGAAAAGACAGATTTTGTCTCTATTTTAAGATTATTACTTTCAGAAACATCTCCATCAAGAATTTCAAAAATATAAACTGCTATTTTCTTTCCTTTAACTTTAACAAGATCCAAGAATCTATAATTATATTTTCCCGGATCGCTAATTCTGATAAAAGCATCTTCAGAAATAATAATTGGTGCGCCATATATTTTTGTCAGGCCTTCAAGTCGTGAAGAAAGATTTACCGCATCAGAAATTACAGTTCCATCAATACGACCTTCTCCACCAATTACCCCTAACATTAAGTTTCCTGTGTGAATCCCTATTCCATTGTCAATTTCCGATTTTCCATTTTTTCGCATTTCTGCATTAAATTCAGTAAGTTTTTGACGAATATTTATTGCTGCATTAATTGCATTTTCCACATTATCGCTAAATAACGCCATTATTGAATCTCCAATATATTTATCAATAAAACCATTATTTGTTCTAATCACCGGTTCCATACATCCCAAATACTTATTAAGAAAATCGAAGTTTTCTTTTGGTGTCATTTCCTCAGAAATACTTGTAAACGATCTTATATCACTAAAAAGTATAGTCATTTCTTTTTGCACCTGATCTCCAAGTTTAATATCTTCTATGCTGTCTTTTCCAAGAAACTCCAGAAATTGGTCAGGAACGAATCTTGAATTTGCTTCGTTGATTCTTGAAATCCTGTCAATATAATTTCTTATTTTTAAAGACATTTCATTATATCCTTCCGTCAATTCACCAATCTCATCATTTGTTCTCACAACTGTAAACTGATCCATTTCGCCTCTTCCGGTTCTCTGCATATTAATAAGTAACTCTTTTACAGGTCCAACAATATAATTTGTAGTCCAGATAACAAAAAATAAAATATAGAAAATTGAAATTATAATTCCTGTAAATATCCCAATAAACATCAAAATAGTATCAAAAGCATTTACATAAACAAAACTTTCATAATCTTTTAAGTCAACATCATTAAAATATGCAATATATTTTCCAAAAAGAATTTTTAATTGCTCGGGAGACATCTGAATAAGACCAAGATCCTTAATTGTAGTAATACTCAGAAAAAGATAAAAAATTACAATCGTTAAAGGAAGTAAGGTAGTCATCGCACTTGAAATCCATAAACGATTTCTAATCTTTCCAACTTTAAGATTAAAAATTCTCTTGCGCAATTCTTTCTTCGAATAAATATGGTCAATATATTTTATATGAACACGATGCTTTTCCCAAAAGTAAATAAACATACCCACTAACAAAGACGCTACCAATGAAATAAAGAAGAAATGGAAATAAAGATCGCGTGTCATATCATCACTAAAATCCTCAAACAAGATTACATATAACATGTAAAAGGCATTCAAAATAAATGGAAAAAGAAAAATGCTTAGATTAATTAAAGGTGATTTTAGAATCATTTTTTTGCAAAAATCGAATAGTTTCTTCGAAATATTCCGACCTTTACGCTTCTTCATGAAATAAATTTTAAAAGGCAAATTAAAAATCAACCCCAGCAAAAAACTTACTATAATAACCTTAAACAACAAGCTAGCTGTATTTCCCACTCTACCATTATTTTGCTGATTATCTTCTAAAATAGAAGTTTGTTCATCTCGCTTTGTTAATGGAACAAGAACAGAATCGGCAACTTTATCAATATTTTCATCGATTTTCCCATTGTTCTCTAATGAATCAATTTTTTCGAAAATACTTATTGTAGTATCAATAGAAAATCTGGCAGAATAATTAGCAGAATCCTTAGCTATATTTGTACTATCGAAAATAATATTGTTTTGTTCAAGCCATTCGGGACCAAATTTTGCAAAGAGTATCCCTGCAATAGGCAAAACAAGAAACATGTACAAAATTGCAGAAACTAAATAAATCCTAAGGCCGAAAAATCTTGGTACCTTTTTCATATAAATATTTTAATTTTATAAAAATACAGAATTAAAATAAATCAAAAAAATATAATTTTTTTTCGATTTTAATTTTCAACATTTCTCAACTTTTTTCCAATTTCATCAACTTCATTCATCACTCTCATGATATTTCCACCCCAGATTTTTTCAATATCACCCTCAGAATAGCCTCTTTTTACAAGCTCTAAAGTAATATTACCTAACTCACTTACATCGAAACAATCTTCCAGTCCTCCTCCTCCATCAAAGTCGGTACCGATTCCAACATGTTCTATTCCAATTACTTTTACTATGTGGTCGATGTGATCAACTGCATCTGTCACTTTTGCATATTTTTCAGGAAAGATTGTATCAATTGCATACCAATCCTTTCGAGCATTTTTCATTTCTTCGTCCGTAAGGTCTTGAAAAAATCTGTATTTTTTCTTGACAATTTGCTGACAACTATCACGCCCTGGATTTGGTTCCGGGGTTTTTACATAAGCACTTAAAATACAAAGCTGAATAACTCCATTGTTTTCTGCAAGTTGTTTCAGCATATCATCAGTCAGGTTTCGTGGATTATCACAAATAGCTCTTGCACATGAATGCGATGCAATTACCGGTGCTTTTGTTAAACGTAAAACATCAAAAAAGCTGCTATCAGAAATATGAGAAACATCTATCATCATACCAATACGATTCATTTCATCTACAACTTTTTCACCAAATTCACTCAATCCATTGTATTCGGTTGTATCTGTTGAAGAATCACAAATATCATTATTTCTTGTATGACATAAAGTAATGTATCTTACACCAAGATTATAAAAATTGCTGATTAGTGAAATATCTTTTCCAATTGGATATCCGTTTTCCATTCCAATAAAAATAGCTCTTTTTCCTTGCTTTTCAATTTCATAAGCATCTTGCGGACTTAGTGCTAATTGAGCTAAATCTGAATACTTTTTAAGCGCCGAATGAATGGAATCAGAAATTTCCAGTGCATAATTTTTTACTTTTTCGTTTCCTTCGGGAGTTCGTTTTCCCTGACCGGTAAAAATTGCAAAAAATATTGCATCAAGTCCGCCTTCTTTCATTCTTGGAAAATCGACTTTACTTCTGTCCTTTTTTGCATCATGACGTTTTCCGACATCAAATTCCGAATGAGTCAAATTCATCGGGGTATCAACATGGGAGTCAATGGTTAAAACTTTTTCATGAATGCGTGCAGCTTTTTCTTCAACAGTTTCCTTTTTTACATTATCACATGATAGTAGAATAAAAGCAATAAATAAAGCAGCTTTAAAAATCGGGTTACTAATAATATTTTTCATACAAAACATTTTTTAATTAAGGGTTTAAATATAATCTTTCTAAAATCAGGAACTAAATCAATTAATCATACAATTTAAGATATTCATAGGAATTTCCAGTCCAACTTAAATACTTTTCAAAATCTTTATAACTTAATACAAGTGAAAAAGTATTAACATTTGGATGAAAAGAAATTTTATCTGATTCTTTCAAATTCTCATCAAGAAAAATATGAACATGGTTTTCTTCATCATTAATTAAACCAAAAGGAGTAACAGATCCGGGCTGAACACCAAGATATTTCTTCAATCTTTTATCCGAAGCAAGACTTAGTTTTCCTTGCTTTAATCTCTGTTCGAGGTCGTGGATTGCAAGCTTTTGTACATGCTTTAAAATTACGAGATAATGCTTTTTTCCCTTATGATTTCTAAAAAACAGATTCTTACAATGCGTTGCATCAATATCTTTCCAATACTCTAATGCTACTTCAATTGTTGGCAAAGGAGGATGGGAAAATATTTCATATTCAATTTCCAGATCACATAAAACTTTCAGTACTTTTTCTTTGTTTTTCTGTTCGTCCATATTTTCTCTAAGGAATCTTTATTCTGATTTTTGTGCGAATTTACAATATTGTTTTATGTTTTCATTTCTATAATAGAATTTTTATACTTTTGCTGCTACAAATTCAATTTATATGGCATTAATACATTCGTTTGAAAAAAGTGGAAATATACTTTTCAAATACAGAGGACAAATTCCTTTAATATTATTTATTATTGCTTTGCCTGTAATATATTTCACTAACTACACAATAATATCAGACTCACTTAACTCGATTATAACAATTGTTGCTATTTCATTAAGTTTTTTGGGATTTCTTATCAGGGCAACTTCAATTGGAACAACACCAGAAGGAACATCAGGAAGAAACACAAAAAACCAGGTTGCGGAATCGCTTAACGAAACAGGAATTTATTCAACCGTACGTCACCCCTTATATTTAGGAAATTTCTTTATGTGGATAGGAATCGTTCTTTTTACTTACAATATTTATTTTATTATAATTGTATCTCTTGCATTTTGGTTGTATTACGAAAGAATTATGTTTGCTGAAGAACGCTTTCTGGAAAAAAAATTCGGACAAAAATATCTTGAATGGTCATTGACAGTTCCGGCATTTATTCCATCATTTAAAAATTACAAAAAAAACACAACTCCTTTTTCTTTTATAAGTGTTTTAAGACGCGAATATTCCGGATTTTTAGCAACAACCCTATGTTTTACTTTTATCGATCATTTTAGATTTTTTCTGTTGACACAGGAAATAAAATGGGACAGAGCATCAACATATATTCTTGCAATAGCAATAATTATCACTTTAACGTTACGAACAATAAAACATAGTACTAAGCTATTAAACGAAGAAGGAAGATCGTAGAAATTTCATCAATTATATTATTTCTCATGAATTATTAAAGTTTAATTCTCATATGCTCTGCATTGTATTAAAAAAAATCCTGTTTGATACCTCAATAAATCTGCTGAAAAGCATCTCATTTTAACTAAATTGTGATAAAATATTACTTATTCGAAAATATTTTTATATATTTGTTAGCACAATCAAAATAAAAGTTTATATTTGCAGCTCAAATAAATAAAAAAAATTATGAATAACGGAACAGTAAAATTTTTCAATAATTCTAAAGGATTTGGATTCATCACTCCAGATGAAGGAGATAAAGATGTATTTGTACATGTTAATAGTCTAATTGATGAAATTAAAGAAGGTGACAAAGTAAGCTACGATGTAGAAGAAGGTCCAAAAGGAATGAACGCAGTAAATGTTAAAGTAATCTAATCCATTACTTTAAACATATTTGTGTAGAAAAGCCTGTCATAATTGATAGGCTTTTTTATTTGTGACAATAATTAAAAACGTGCATAATTGAGTAGCCCGCCCCATCAGTAAACACTGAAAGGGAGAATCTCTCACACCACCACCCTTCGGCAAGTTCAGGATAAGCCAAGCGGGTCTCGTATACAGCGGTTCGTTAAGTACTGACAAACACATGCTTTTTTGCCGACCTACACTTTTGTGCAAATTAACAGATTGGAATTAAAAGTAAAATAGTATTTTAGTAAACTAATTTAAAACCACAGAGAAAACCAAAATATGAGCCTGTTTCAAAAATCAGTTGAAAATAAATATTTAAACGACCTTGATT
>CAYOKJ010000121.1:0-9502 GCA_964404485.1 uncultured Bacteroidales bacterium
ACATTCAATACTCAACAAACAACATTCAACTATCAAATTAAGTCCGTAAGAAGTGAAACAAGTTCGTATGAATGGATTCTTATTATTCCCATTTTTTACTTGTCTATTAAATATTACTTAGTGGGTTATTTCCATAAAACAATTGCGGTATGGCAAGTAAGGTAGAACGAGAACTTTCTTCTATCCTTAGAAAGGTAAAACTGTATTATCGTTATCTGTTTTTTCCTTTTTGGTTTCTGAATTTATTTCACACCACTCTTCATGAGACAATCCATAAGGTACCCTGTTAGAAGTGTATCCAGCTATAAACCCGAAATGTCCATCACTTTCAATCAGCGATTCCGTATCAGGTTTTCCCTTCTTAAGTCTATTTCTGTGTCGTTTCTCGATCATTGTATTGTTGACAATAGTGTAAATGTTTAGAACAATTAAAGGATACTATTCAAATCTTGTTTTCCAATTATTGCCATTATTTCAATCGTTCCATTATTTATTTTGTAAAATATACTATCAGACCCACAAACACATCTTCTATATCCATTTTTTATATAATCGACCGATTCAAATGAAAAGGGCCGTAGGGCAATAATGTCAAAATACTCAAAAAATGAATCAAAGTATCTATCAGCTTGATTCATTCCAAACTTTTCGACTCCGTAATGATGAATTCGTATTAAGTCTTCCTTAGCTTCATTACTTAATCTATATTTAGCCATAAAGTAAAGACTTTGATTGTTTTAAAATTTGTTTTTTAGAATCATCAGTAAATCCACTACTTTCAGATTTATCTAATTTAGCTCTAATCCAGTCAATTTGAACTTGCTGGTTTCTAGCCTGTCTAATCAAATCATTGATGAGTTCACTTTTGCTAGAGTATTCTTCGTTATTCACTTGTACTTTTAACCATTCATCATTTGGTTTCGTGAAAGATATACTTTGTCTTGCCATAATATCTAGTTTTGATGCAAAAATACACCAAATATGAATCATTTGCAAGTTTTTCCGTATTGTTGGCAACATCATTATAATATCGAATTAAAAAATTACTTGCTTTATTAAACATAAAGTCATTGTTATATTCTTTTAACAATTTCTCTTGCTTTAGCAGATAATGATTTTTATTTTTTTTCCTTCCATAAATAAAAATAAAACATATTTGCGTACTTTTGTGGCTTAAAAAAAAGGAATGTAGAATTTCATCACTAAAATCAGGAGGAGTATTATGAGAGAAACTTTAAAAATAGGTACACTTAAATGGCAGAATATACTCAAACCTGATGATGAAGATTTGAAATATTTAAAAAACACTTATCATTTTCACCCACTTGACATTGAAGATTGTAGAAGCGTAAATCAACGACCAAAAATTGATATTTATGATGATTATTATTTTCTGATACTTCATTTTCCATCTTATGATTCTAAAAACACTTTTCTTCAAACCAAAGAAGTAAAAATATTTTGGGGCAAAGACTATATAATTACTTTGGAAAATACAGATTGGACTGTTACCAAAATGTTTAATGAAGCAAAAAACCAAGAGGAAAGAAAAGAAAAATTTGAGGTACAGACAAGTGATAGGTTACTTTATTTATTTCTAGAGCGATTGATGACAGAATCATTGTTATTAATCAGAAAGATTGGCAGCGAACTTGAATATTTACACAGGGAATTATTTAGCAAAAGAGCTAAAAATACAATTGGAGAAATTTCAATAACACGAA
The DNA here is from genome assembly GCA_964404485.1 of uncultured Bacteroidales bacterium. GTDB lineage: Bacteria > Bacteroidota > Bacteroidia > Bacteroidales > JAIORY01 > JAIORY01. The sequence continues at coordinate 1,725 of CAYOKJ010000121.1, forward strand.
AAAATATTATTCTTTTAAATACTCTTTTCAAACCTCAACTAAGATTATTCCACAAATTTGAAGCAGGTACAATTGATGGTTTTACGGAAAACATGGAAATTTACTGGGGTAATATTCTCGATTATTACCAGAAAATGTGGGATATGACAGAGGATTACGAAGATTTAATTGAAGGTTTATCAAAAACCTTTGATTCGTTGCAGACAAACCGGATTAATGAAATTATGAAAGTGCTTACTTTAGTTTCATCAATTTTACTTCCGTTAACATTTATTACCGGACTTTATGGAATGAATGTAGGCTTACCGTTTCAAGGTAATCCTAATTCTTTTTGGATAGTTATTGGTGCAATGATTTTGATTGCCGGAGGTATGATAGCTATGTTTAAATCCAATAAATGGATGTAAGTTGTTTGAGTTTTTTACTTATTCATTATTTCATTCTGAATTCTGATGGATTCGATGTGAACTAATTCAAGAAGTTTAATTAAAAACTCTTTATTTAATCCTTTGTCAATTCCATTGTTTATACGATTTTCGATAATGTGGCTCCAACGTTTTAGTTGAAGAATTGTGATTTTATTTTTACGTTTAAATATTCCGATTTCTTTAATTGTATCCATTCTGCTTGACAGTATATCAATAAGATCATTATCAATGCCATCAATCTCGACTCTTAACTGGGATAATTTATTCTGAAATTCAGCGGATCCTGAAGATTTTCTGAATTCAATTTTCGAAAGAAGTTTATTAAGATCTTTTGGTACAATTTGTTGTTCAGCATCAGATTTGGCATTAGTAGGGTTGATATGAGATTCGATCATTAGTCCGTTCATCTCAAGATCAAAAGCTTTTTGAGAAATATGAAACAACATTTTACGATTTCCACAGATATGACTTGGGTCTGTAATTATTGGAAGATTTGGAGCTATCCTCTTTAATTCAATAGGGATTTCCCACATTGGGGGGTTTCTATAAACAGATTTTCTTAAAGCATAAAATCCTCTGTGAATAGCAATAATTTTTTTTATTCCAACAAAGTTCACTCTTTCTAATGCACCTAACCATAAATTAATATCAGGATTAATCGGGTTTTTTACCATCACCGGAATATCAACACCTTTAAGACTTTCTGTAATTTCGTTTACAGAAAATGGATTTACAACAGTTCGCGATCCAATCCACAAAATATCAATATCGTTTTTCAAACATGCTTCAACATGATGTGGTGTAGCTACTTCGGTAGTTATTAACAGACCTGTTTCTTCTTTAACTTTTTTAAGCCAGGCAAATCCTTTTTCTCCAACACCTTCGAATTGCTTTGGTCTGGTGCGAGGTTTCCATAATCCTGCCCTGTATATTTTCACTCCATTGATTTTTGCTATTTCCCTGGCAGTTGATAACACTTGCTCTTCTGTTTCGGCACTGCACGGACCAGCAATAATCATTGGTAAGGTATCTTTGCCTAACCAATCCTTTAAAGGAATTATATCTAAATTTTGTTTCATTTTTCTTTTATCTCTTTTACTATTCCATTAAACATCCTTTAAATAATAATAAACTTAAAAGTGTAACCTCATCTAGCTAATAAAACTAATTACTTACTATTTATTACTTTTATCTATCGCCTAAAACAACTTCCATGGAACGGATAAATTATTTTTTTGGACACAAAATTAATCTTTTCATGAAAAATTTCATTTATTAATCAAAAATACAATTTATCCAAGCATTAACAAGAAATAATTCTTTTGTTCAAACAAGTTTATTGTTATCGAAAAGAAAATTTTATTAAAACGTTGGTTATACGCCGAAAAAGTCGTTTTTTTGTAAAAACTTTTAAATTTGTTACTCTTATGAAAAGAACGAAGATCGCAAATATTTTAATTGCAAAAAACTTTGGAAAACAAGTAAATGTAAAAGGGTGGGTACGAACCAAACGCGGAAGTAAAAATGTAGCTTTCATAGCTTTAAATGATGGTTCGGTAATACATAATATCCAAATCGTAGTTGATTTTAATGCAATTGATGAAAACGACATTTTAAAAGTAAATACAGGAGCTGCAATTTCTGTTGATGGCGAGTTAATCGAATCGAAAGGAAGCGGTCAGAATGTTGAGATTATTGCAAAAAAAATCGAAATCCTTGGCGAAGCAGATCCTGAAAAATATCCCCTTCAACCCAAAAAACATTCACTTGAGTTTTTAAGAGAGATTGCTCATCTTCGTTTCAGAACAAATACTTTTGGTGCTGTTTCAAGAATCCGCCATGCAATGATATTTGCTGTACATAAATTTTTTAACGACAGAGGATTTTATAATATTCACACACCAATTATTACAGGTTCGGATGCAGAAGGAGCCGGCGAAATGTTCAGAGTTTCTGTTCTCGACCCACTAAACCCGCCTCTTAACAAAGAGAAAAAAATAGATTATAAAAAAGATTTTTTCGGTAAAGAAACAAATCTAACTGTTTCAGGTCAGTTAGAAGCTGAGCTTGCTGCATTAGCACTTTCCGAAGTTTATACTTTTGGACCTACTTTCAGAGCCGAAAACTCAAACACTACTCGTCATCTTGCAGAATTTTGGATGATAGAACCGGAAGTTGCTTTTGCCGACATTAATGATAACATGGATTTGGCTGAAGACATGTTAAAATATCTTGTAAAATATGCTCTTGATAATTGTGGTGATGATTTAAATTTTCTCAGCAAAAGATTACATGACGAGGAAAAGAACAAAAAACAAGATGAGCGACAAATGGAACTTATTGAAAAATTAAATTTTGTTCTAAATGATGATTTTGTAAGAATTACTTATACTGAGGCAATTAATATTCTGAAAAACAGCAAACCAAATAAAAAGAAAAAGTTTCAATATATTATTAATGATTGGGGAGCTGATCTTCAGTCGGAACATGAACGTTTTCTTGTTGAAAAACATTTTAAAAAGCCTGTTATTATTACTGATTATCCTATGGATATTAAAGCGTTTTACATGAAACAAAACGATGACGGAAAAACAGTTAGAGCAATGGATGTTTTGTTTCCACAGATTGGAGAAATTATCGGAGGTTCGCAAAGAGAAGAAGTTTATGACAAACTTATTAGCAGAATAAAAGAATTAAATATTCCTGAAAAAGATCTTTGGTGGTACATCGAAACAAGAAAATACGGTACAGTTCCACATAGCGGATTTGGTTTGGGATTCGAAAGACTAATGTTGTTCGTTACTGGAATGGGAAATATTAGAGACGTAATTCCTTTTCCAAGAGCACCTCAAAATGCTGAATTTTAAAAATATTTGATATTTAGAATAGAATTTTGTAATTTCAAAAAATATTTAAGAGAATTTTTATAAAAAAAAATAATGCTAAATCAAAGGTTACAACAAAAATTACTTCAAAAATTATCACCTCAACAAATATTGTTGATGAAGTTATTGCAAGTACCTACAATGGCTCTCGAACAACGTATAAAACAAGAAATTGAAGAAAATCCTGCTCTTGAAGATTTGGAAGATGTAACTGAAGTTGAAGATGATAATTCCGAAGCAGAAGATGAACATTCGGAAGATACAAACGACAATGCAGAAGATGAATTTGATTTAAACGATTATATTGATGAAGACGAAATTCCAAACTATAAATTATATGCTAACAACAATAGTTCTGATAGTGACAGAAAAGACATTCCGTTTTCTTCCGGAATGAGTTTTCAAGAACGTCTGATTTCTCAATTAGGATTACAAATTCTGGACAAAGATCAGCACCAAATCGGAATGAATATTATTGGTAATATTGATGAAAGCGGTTATCTTCATCGAGATATTGATGCAATGGTAGATGATCTGGCTTTCACTCAAAATATTTCCACCACAAAAGAAAATATTCTTGAGATACTCGAAATTATTCAGGATTTTGACCCAGCAGGAATTGGAGCGAGAAATCTGCAGGAATGTTTACTTATTCAGTTAAAAAGAAAAAATACTGAAGAAAAAACCATAAAACTGGCTCTGCAAATTATTGATAGATATTTCAATGAATTTACTAAAAAGCATTATAGTAAAATTATCAAAAAAGCTGAAATTACTGATAATGAACTTAAAGAAGCAATTAATGAAATTTTAAAGCTAAATCCAAAACCCGGGAATTCCATTAGTGAACCTTCAAGCACAAATCATTATATAATCCCTGATTTTATAATTTCGAATATTAATGGAGAAGTGGAATTAACTCTTAATTCAAAAAGCTCACCCGAATTAAGACTTAACAGATCGTATTTAAACATGCTTGAAGATTATTCGCATGACAAAAAAAACAAGAAAAAAAAAGAAGCTTTTACTTTTGTAAAACAAAAAATTGACTCAGCAAAATGGTTTATCGATGCAATTAAGCAACGACAAAATACAATGTTTATCACCATGAATGCAATAATGAATTATCAAAGAGATTATTTTTTTGCAGGAGACGAAAAAAAATTACGTCCGATGATTTTAAAAGATATTGCTGAGATTGTTGATCTTGACATTTCAACTATTTCGAGGGTTGCCAACAGCAAATATGTTCAAACACCTTTTGGCACATTTCTATTAAAAAGTTTTTTCTCCGAGTCAATGCAAACAAGCTCAGGCGAAGAAGTTTCAACCAGAGAAATAAAAAAAATACTATCTGAATGTATAGAGTCCGAAAGCAAAATCAAACCCCAAACCGATGAACAGCTTACCGGAATTCTTAAAGAAAAAGGATACAATATTGCACGCCGAACAGTTGCAAAATACAGAGAACAATTAAATATTCCGGTTGCACGTCTTAGAAAAGAATTGTAAACTGATACTTAACAGAAATGTAAACAGATAAAGAAACAAGTAGTACTTTACTATTTAATTAGTTTATTCGAAAACAGTAGAGTTTATACGTTTCAGCATAAAGATATTTTTTAATGGAAACAAAATTAGCAAAAACAATATCATTTATTTTTCATCCACTACTTATTCCAACTTATGCACTAATAATCCTTTTTAATTTGCATGCATATTTTTCGCTTTTAATTCCTCAAACTTCTAAATGGCAAATAATAGGTTTGGTTTTTGTAATCACATTTATTCTGCCTTTATTTTTTATCTTTCTATTAAAAAAGAATAATGTAATCACATCTTATTATATGTACAATCGCGAAGAACGTACTTATCCATTTTTAGTTACCGCAATATTTTATTTTTTAGCATACTATTTATTTCGCCAAATTCAGATAGCACCACTATTTTATTTTTTTATTTTGGGTTCAACTTTATTGATTATTATCACAATGATAATTAATTTTTTCTGGAAAATCAGCATTCACATGGTGGCAATAGGAGGTTTGTTAGGAACCTTGCTCGGAATATCCTTAATCTTTAAAGTAATTATTCCTTTTTTGATTTTGTTGGTGATATTTTGTTCCGGTTTGATAGGATTTGCCCGAATAAAATTAAACTCCCACAATCCACCACAGGTTTATGTCGGATTTCTTACGGGAGCTTCAATAATGCTTTTATTGTTTCTGTTGATTTAACATTAATAAACTACCTGGCAGTGGAGCTAACGAAGTTTCAAATAGAAATTTTTTCAGTACGATGCAGAGCATTGGATTTATAATATCATTTATCCAGATACGCCGAGTTATCAAGATTCGTACAACTTACAATTTTCAATGCACCTTGTCTTTGAAATTTGAATTTTCACTAATAAAAAAAAGATTAAAAAGGTGTAAGAGTTATTCCCACAGAAACAGGATACATTTCCGGTCCTTTGTCTTTTGCAAAGAATTTTGATAAAGAATAATAAGCAGAAAGATTAAACCAGTCATAACCTAATCTAAAAGTTGGTCCAAATCTTATAGCCTCCAAATTTCTAATATCGGTGGATTTTTCAATAACATCAATATTTGTTCCTAAAAGATCTTTACCTTTATATTTTGAATGTTTATTTATCAAATACCCTGCTTTAAAACCTGCTGCAACAGAAAATTTGCCTTTTGTTTTAAATCTGAACTCAATTGGAATATCAAAATATGCACATGAGATTTTACTCTTTTTATAAGTAATTGAATCCGGTATTACATTGAAAATTGTTGAGTCGTTATCAGTATTTACTCCAACAAAAGCATTACTATACATATTATGAATCCCGAGTCCAAACCCTATCGCAAAACTAAAGTTACTTTCTTTTATCGGAAAATTATACATGCCATAAATATCGCAACCTCTATTAATGGTTTTCAAATCAATATCATCAGGAGCATCCATCCATATATCAGAAAAGACATTTATTTGAATACCAAAGTTTTTCTTGAGATTTACTTTCTTGTCTTGAGAATATACGCTTGAAAATAAAAATATTACAGAAGCGAGAATTAATAATTTTTTCATGATTTTTTTGAGTTATTTATAATTGGGCAAATGTAGTTATTTTTTTAATGAAGATCTTTCATCTAAAAGCTTATCTATTTCTTCATGGCTTAATTTAGGATTTTTTAACAATTTATCGATTTCAGTTATATCCCGAAAATTATCAACATCATCTGTTTTTTCAATTTCAGTTAAATTTTTAAACTCTAAAATTTCTTCCTGGCTTAGTTCACTTTTCAATTGAGAAACAAGATCTGCAATCATTTGTCTCATGGGCACACCAAACTGATCAAATAAATCATCAGTAATATGATCTTTCATATTATCATAATTACTTAAAAACACTTCGAAATTTTGAACCATGGCTTTATCAACTCCAGGCATATTTTCAATTGAAGTTTTGTTTTTTAATTTTCGAAATAACTTGATCAATTCATCAAGATTCCGCTTGAACTCTTGCTTATCTTCTTCCATGCACGTTTATAGTTTTTCTTGAACGTATAAAATTAAATAAAATTTTTACTACGCGTTTATTTTTTATGAATTATTCACAAAAACAATTTTTCGTATAACGACACTCCCCCCATTATTTATTGTTTTGTTGAAGAAAAAATAATTAATTTTCTTTTTAAAAAAACTCTAAGTTTAAGTAAAGTCTTGATAAAGAAGCATTTCAAAATGAACTACCTCGCAGCAGAGCTAACGAGGTATCAAAGCAGAATTATTTATTAATTCGAAGCAGAGCTTCGGAGAACTAACCTCGGAGAGATTAGAAAGGCATTTGTTAATTCGGGTGTCTTTTTTTTATTTATAAAAAAGCCGGTTTAACCCGGCTTTGTAGTTTTTGTGGGCCCACCTGGACTCGCTATATTTTCTAACACATTGTAATACAATTATCTAAAAATATCAAAATCAAAATATAGGGTAAAAAACAAGTTAATTGTTTGGCACTAAATAATTTTGATAATCAAGATATCTAATAGATAGTTTTTTCCGCTTTTTATTCTAAGAAAGTTCTTCTTTTTCATTGATGAGGTATTTGTCATTTAAAAAATTATCTATATTTTTAAGTTCATTAAAAACATAACTCAAGTCATCAAAGTAGGGGTTTTTTGAAGTTAAGAAAGAAATTCTAAATTGCCATTTACAATTCTTGCAACTAACTTAGGATTTATTTCACACGCTTTAAATGCTTTATTATAATGACGAGACCATAAGTCATAAAAAAATCCTTAAATTAGCAGATTCAATAATTTCTTTTCCAATATGAAAAAACTTATTCTTTTTGTTACATTTTCAATTTTATTTTTTTCAATAAGTCTGTCACAAATTGCCGTCGAATCTTTTCGCATTTTACCAACAGACCAAACCGCTCGCATTACCGATCCGGTGA
>CAYOKJ010000122.1:0-9295 GCA_964404485.1 uncultured Bacteroidales bacterium
TTAGTCGGGAGGGTCTCGATCAAGCATCAATAATTTCACCTATCTTTTCTAACAATGCTGAATGCTTAATCGGTTTTTCGATAAATTCATTACAACCACAACTAAGAGCTTCCTCTCTATCTTTAATAGAATTATATGCAGAAAGAGCAATAACAGGAATATCAGAAACTTTTCTTATTTCAATAGTTGCCTCATAACCATTCATGATTGGCATTTTTATATCCATTAATACCAAGTCAATTTCGTTATACTCTTTCAATTTCTCAACTGCTTCTTTTCCGTTAACGGCCCTGATAGTATTAATTTTCTCCAGTCCAAGTAATTTTTGTAAAAGCAAAAAATTAGAGTCCTCATCCTCAGCAACTAATATTGTTTTTCCTTCCAAATTTTTTCTGTTTTTCTTAATATCAGTTTTTACTTCTGTCTCTTTTGCAATATTTTGTATTGAAAAATAAAAAGTTGAACCTTTTCCTTCAACAGAATCAAACCAAATCTCACCATCAAGTAATTCAATTATTTTTTTCACATAGGTTAATCCTATTCCTATACCTCCAAATTTTCGTGTATGAGAATCATCTGCTTGCCTAAATTTGTCAAAAATAATATTTTGTTTATTTTCAGGTATTCCAACTCCTGTATCTTTAATATAAAAAACAATTTTATCATTTTTAGGTTTTAAACCGTATTCTATTGAACCTTCTTCAGTAAATTTAATTGAGTTCATTAAAACGTGGATAAGTGCCTTTTTAATTCTTGATTTATTTGAGATAATCATTAAATCCTTTGCTTCAACAGGAAAATTCAATTTTATCTCAAGATGTTTTTTATCTTCTTTTTCAAGTATCAAATCAACAGCATCTTCAATTTCATCAAAAATCGAACAGACACGGAACTCGGTTTTACTTAATTGTGTTTTTCCACTTTCAATATCAGTAATTTCGAGAATATCTTCAATGATTTCAAATAATTCATGACCACTTTTATTTATCATATTAGTGAAATCAAGAATTTCTTCCAATGGAAGTTCATCACTAATAATTTCTGAAAAACCAATAATCGCATTCAGTGGAGTACGCAGCTCATGAGAAATTGTAGATAAAAATGCAGATTTTAATTTATCTGATTCTGTGGCTTTTAACAGAGCTGTTTTTAAATCTTCTTCTGCTTTTTTACGCTCAATGGAAATACTTACCTGTTGAGAAATAATTTCAATAATATTTAAATCGTCTTTAGAATACGCATTCTCATCATCGTAACTCTGCAATACCAAAACACCTATATATTTATCTTTTATCCTTAATGGAACACCTAACCAAATTTCAGAACCAACACCAATAGTTTCAACTATTCCTTTTTTTTCTAATTCTTCAATAAAATCCTTTTTAGCTAAAATAGATTTTTGAGTTTTGATAACATAAGCAGTCATTGTTTTTCCAGCAGGAAAAGAATCATAAGTATCTTTTTCATCAGAATAATATGGCAAACTAATAGTATCAGTTTTTTCATCATAAAGGGCAACGAAAAAATTTGTTGTATCAACAAGTTGTCCTAATTGATTTCTAATCAAATCTACTAATTCTTTAAGATTCTTTGATGAAGTTACAGCATTAGAAATATTATACAAAATTGATTTTATCTTTTCATCTCTTTTTCTATCTGTAATATCTTCGAAAGTAAAAATAAAACCTTTGGATTTATCTTTTTCATTAATTCTGGATAAATTAATTCGTACATCTATATTTTTTCCATCTTTTCTTTTTAAACGAGCCTCGACCAATCCAACACCTTTTTTTTCAACATCAGAATAAATTTTCTTTCCTACTCTTTCAAATTCATCATCATCAGCAAAAAAAATCCTTGAACTCTTTGCAATAAGTTCATCTTTATTATAGCCTGTAATTTCACTTATTTTCTCATTTATATATTGCAATATCATATTCTCAAGAATAATACCGATACCAACAGGAGAAGTCATTAACACACTTTGCAATTCAGCTTTACTTTGTTTAAGAGCCAAACTGACTTCTTTATTATGGCGTTTTATTTCAGCATCTTTAATTTCTCTCAACAAAGCCTGGCCAAGTCTTTTCAGATTATCTTTCATCAAATAATCCTGAGCACCTTTTTTCATAGCATCTACTGCAACGTTCTCTCCAATAGTACCCGAAACCATTATAAATGGTATATTCTCATTCCATTCTTTAATAATTTTCAATGCCGAAAGTCCATCAAATCCTGGCATAGCATAATCTGAGATCACTGCATCCCATTCTTCATTTCTTAATGCATCCTTAAGCTTTTTCTCAGTATCAACATGTTTCCACGTAAATTTGATCCTATCGGTTTTTAATTGCAATGCAACCAATTCAGCATCATCTGCAACATCGTCGATAATAAGTATATTTATGTTTTTCATTTTTTATTTTGTTATTGGAAACTATAAATTTGGACTATCTGCACAGTTTGTAAGAATTTCTATATTCATTTTTATTAAACAACATTTTCACAAAACGCTTTTCGAATTCCACATAAATCAGCAAAGCACCCAAATTTCCAATTTCTAATTTCCAGTTTCCAGTTTCCAGTTTCCAATTTCTAATTTCTAATTTCTAATTCACCCCAGCCTAAAGTAAAACACACTTCCCTTTCCCATTTCACTTTCTGCCCATATTTTTCCGCCATGTTTATTTATTATTCTTTGCACAATTGCCAGTCCTATTCCAGTACCGGGAAAATCTTCTTCGTGATGCAGTCGCTGAAATGCAATATATATTTTATCATAATATTTCATATCAAATCCATCACCGTTATCTTTAATAAAAAAAACTTCTTTTCTATCAATTGTTTTTGTACCAAATGTAATTTCTGCATTTTCTTTTTTTCCTGTAAACTTAAATGCATTTCCTAGAAGATTTTGAAGTAAAACTATAACAAATTTTTGATCTGCTTTAATTTTTAGTCCTTTTTCTATTTTGAAATCCACTTTTCTTTTTGGTTCTGCCTTCATCAGTTCTTGAGAAATATTTTCCCCTAATTGAGTGAGGTCAAGTGATTGTTTGAAAATATCTTTTTTTGAAATTTTTGATAAAGCAAGCACATCATTAATTAGTTTTGCCATGTGCTTACTGGATGATATTATGCGATTTAAAAAGTGTATACCTTCTACATCAAGTTTATCTGAATAATTATTAATTAAAATTTGACTAAAACCATCCATTCTTGTTAATGGTGCTCGAAGGTCGTGAGAAATAGAATATGAAAATGCCTCAAGCTCTTTGTTAGCTGAGTTTAATTTAATGTTTGTTTTGTTTAATTGAGCATTAATATCATTAACATCTTCAAGCAATAAACTTAAAGAATATTGCGATTTTTCCAGACTATTTGTTCTTTCTTTTACAAGGTATTCGAGATGATCGCGGTATTTAACAATTTCTTTTTCGGCTTTTCTTCTTACTTCAATTTCATCGTTAAGATCGTTAAGCATATTCAATGAAGCATCTTGAGCTTGCTGAAGTTGCTTATATGATTCTTCAAGCTCTATAGTTCTATTTTGTTCTGTTTTTATTAATACTCTAATTTTTTCTTCACTTTGCTTATTTTCTATTGCATCCTTTCTTAGATCGTTACAATATTGAATATTTGCAAATGCCATTCCTATTGACCTTCCAATAGATAAATATGTATCCTTTTCTGTTTCTGTATAAGTTTGTTTTTCTTTAAATAATAAATTCATCACGCCAAGTACTTCATTTTGAAAGGTAATAGGAATAAAAATAGCATTTTCAAACTTAGAATTTATTAGAGCAGTTTTTGTTGTTGATTTAATACTATTATCATTAATCATTTCCTCGCTAAACTGTACTTTTTTTGTTTTAACTGCAATACCAGTTAAACTATCATCCAAATTAAATTGTTTAATTGAATTTAAAACTTCTTTTGCAAAACCTTTTGCATAAAGATATTTTAGATGATCAGAATATTTTTTATATGTAAATATTACTGCAAATTGCGTATCTGTATATTTCAGCATAGCATCAATAGAAACCTCAGCTACTTTCATCAATGTACTTGATTTACGTATTGCGTTGGAAATATCTTGTACAACCTTAAGCGATTTAACGCTTAATTGTAATTCTTCTTTAGATTTTGTTAATTCCTTTTCCAAAGTTTCCCTTTTAGTAATATCAATCAGCAAATTTTCGGACATCCTATTAAAGGAGTTTGCCAACATACCTATCTCATCATGCGATTTAATTTTAATTTTTTTATAAAAGTTTCCTTTACTGATTTCATCAGCAAGATGCGAAATATTAATAATTGGTTTTACAAAAGAGTTTGATAAGTACAATGAAAGTAGGATAATAAAAATAACAGACAATAATATTATTATCTTTATTACTTTCTTTAAATACAATAAATTTGAAAATGCTTCGGAATAACAGATGCGTACGCTTATACCTATTTCGGAATTTTCAATAAAATCACATACAGCTATCACCCTTTTATTTTGTGAATCAATAACATCATTAAACACAAACCTACCTTTTTGTAATGAGCGTTTTGCTATCTGTCCAAAATTTTCTTTATCATTAAATTTGAAATTTACAGGTTTCTCAGAACGTATGGAAGAAGCTAAAAAACCATTTCTATATTTTTTTACAATACGGGTATATCCTGTTTTTCCCAAACCTGAATAATCGGAAAGAAAAGAAGTAATATTATCTAAATTTGCATTAATAAACATGACGCCAATAAGATTATCGTTAAATATTATTGGAACGGATAATTTCATCATCAATTCATTATTTTCACTTGAATAAAATATATCGGAAATACCTTTGTTTTGCCCATTAACAAAAAACTCTTCATTTTTGTGTATCTTACCTATTTCAATACTATCGGTTGATGCAACAACTTTTCCATCCAATGTTAATACAGAAATAGTATTTAAATTTTTAACTGAATTTTTAGCATCATTTAAAATTATGACGATTTTATTAATTTCCTTATCATCACCACTATTAATATAATTATTTAAACTTATACGAAGAAATGTACAGCTACAGATCAAAGCAACTTTTTCATTATTATATTCAATCAAATTACTTAATCTTTCTTTTTGAATTTTTGCAACAGATAATAAATTGTTTGTAACTTCTTTAGTTAAAACTTTTCTCATTGAGAAATACGAAAAAGAACCCACAATAATTAAAGTTCCTAATGAAACTAAAACTGTAATTAATAATATTTTATATTTAACCTTCATCTTTTGTAATTTTTGAATTTTACAAAACTCTCTAATAGTAAAGTTGTGTTTGTTTCGTGTAATTTATTGTTACTTGGTTCGTTGTAATTTTTTACTTAATTAACATGAAATGATTTCCTAATAACCGCCTAATAACCAAATTATTGTATAATTATTCCCTAGTATTATTCTTAAACTTATATTTCTCAGAAAGTCCTGCTTTTTCCAAAAGTTCATTTATTTCTTTTTTCAATTTAATCATTTTAAGCTCCCTACCTATTGTAAGTCTATTCCATTTTTCAAGTTTATTCATTTTATCTTTTAGGTTATCCTCAATCTTTTTACGCTCTGTAACATCCAAAACAGTTATTAAACCTGCATATTTACTACCAAATTTAATTTTATTACCATTTAAAAGCACCCATTTTTCCTTTCCGGATTTTGTAATGATTTTGAATTCATAATTAGTAGTAGCATTAATTCCTTCTTCTCTGGCTTTACCTCGCATTTTTATAATTTTCTGATATTCGGGAGCAACAAATTCCCAGAAATATAAATCTTTCAACTCCGAAAATTTGTATCCACAAATTTCTTCTGCTCTTTTATTCACGTAAATCCACTTATCATTTTGATAAAGCATAATAGCAATAGGAACAGTTTTAGCTAGTATTCTGAATTTTTCTTCACTTTCTTTAAGTTCATTAATTACCTGCTTTTCTTTAGTAACATCAAAAGATATGCCTCCAATCAAAATTTTTCCATTAGCTTGTTTAATACCAAATTGATAGTTTTTATAATAAAATTCCTTTCCGTTTTTATCGATAATAGAATCCTCTATCAATAAATTTCCACCATTCAACAATTTTTTATCATCTTTTGTAAATTTATCCGCAACTTCCTTTGGGAAAAAATCATACACTGTTTTGTCTTTCCAATTTATAATGTCGAAGGTATCTCTATTAAATTGGTTTGAATATAAATAACGTCCATTTATGTCCTTAATAAACATTCCTGCAGGTATATAATTCATAAATGCTTCAAATCTTTCTTCACTTTCTTTAAGTTTTTCTTCAGCCTCCTTTTCTCTACTAATATTTCTAAGCGTTGCCTGGAGAAACATTTTATCACACCTTTCAACTTTTGTGAGCAATACCGTTGCTGTAAATTCTTTTCCTTTCAAACTTTTATGTCTCCATTCAAAAAAGTTTGATCCTTTATTTACAGCTATCTGAATCATCTCTTTTGCCTTAACGGACGAAAGCTTTCCGTCAGGTTGTTTTTTTGGAGAAACATCCCAAGGTTTATAATTTTTAATTTCTTCCAAACTCCTAATTCCAAACATTTTCATATAAGCAGGATTTCCAGAAATAAATTTCCATGTAGGAGATTCAAGAATCATTATCGCATCCTTTGATGAATTAAAGATTTTTTTGTATCGTTCTTCGCTTTCCCGTAATGCTTCCTCTGTTTTAATGTTTTTATTTTTAAATTTCTCTAACTCTTTAATTCTACTAAGCAATACTTCATTTTCTTTGTTCAATTCAACTTTAGATTTATCCTGATTTTTCATAGAAATATTTTTTTTATTCACTTTCATCCCAATCTTCCCTAATCCCAAGTTTTTCTTCCAGTTCTTTTACTCTATCTTTTAGCTCTTTTATTCTAATTTCTCTTCCTTCAAATAATTTATTATAATGTATTAATTCTTTGTTTTTCTCTTCTATTTCTTTTGTTCTTTCTTTAACAATTTCTTCAAGATTCTCTCTATTTTTTGCGAGTTCTTGTTCTGTTTTTTTGCGTTCAGTAATATCAGTAAAAATACCTACAAAAAATTGTGGTTTGTGTAGTTCGTTTTCTATTAGTGAGCAAATCATTTCTGCCTGAAATACTGATTTGTCTTTTCTGATTTGAGTTATTTCTCCAAACCAATGGCCATCATTTAGTATTGCCGGAATGACTTCTTCTTTTAGTATTTTAGCTCCTTCGTCTGTGCTAAATGTAAACATGGATTTTCCAATTACTTCTTCATTGGTATAACCACTTTCATCAAGATAAGCAATGTTTGCAAATATTACTGTACCATCCCTTTTTGTCATTATAATATTCTGACTTGTTGTTTCAACTATTTTTGAAAGTTTTTTGAGTTCTTCCTCTGCTTTCTTACGTGCTGTAATATCTATGTTTAGTGAAAGCATGCTTTCAACTTTTTTATCTGCATTAAAAATAGGCTGTGCTGCACGCAAAATATTAAGCTTGCTACCATTTTTGTTAATCATACATGCTTCTAAAGAAAGTGATTCGCCTTTTAATAGTTTCGGGAAATTCTGTTTAAATAATTTAATAGTCTTTTCATCCACGAAATTTGTAATATGCTTTCCAATTATCTCATCCATTTCATAACCAAGCATCCTTGAAGTACTCAGACTACAATTTACTATTATACCCTGTGTATCAATAATTTCTCCACCGTAAGGTAGCGAATTAAATAACTGTCGGTAGAGTGCTTCGCTTTCTCGTATTTTTTTCTCTGCCTCTTTATGCTCTAATATCATTTTATTTGCTGAATCTGCAAGTTCATCGAATTCGAGATAATGCAAATTTTCTTTTTCAATAAAAGTATATTTAGTAGAGACATTACTAAAAAAAGAAGAGAATTTTTTAAAATTATTATTTATCTTATCTGAAATGCTCTTTAAAACTATAAAAATTATGATGCCCAAAACAACAATGGTCATAAACAAAACAAGAACATAATTTCGAACATCTTTTCTGAGATTTGCCTTTTTTACATTAATAACAGAATTAATATCTTCAAACCAAAAACCGGCTCCAATATACCATTGCAATTCAGGTATTTTCTTAATAAAGGATCTTTTCTTTTGATTTTTTCCGGTAGCAGGATTAAACCAAGAATAATCGGCAAAACCTTCTCCAGAAGCATTTACAATATCCATAAACAATTCGTGTGTTATTATTCCCTCAGGGTCTTTATATTGAGAAACATCCTTACCCTCAACATCCGGTACACTAACACTCAGCATCTGAATTCCATCAAAAGATCTTATAAAAAAGAATCCTTGTTCTTTTCCACTATTTGGAAAACGAATCTCCCTTAAATGTTCAATGCTTACCTTTTTTATATCCTCAAGCGATAAAACGGATTTTTTTATTCTATAATCAATGTCATATACAGCTCTTTCAACTTCATACTTAAAAATTGATTCTTGCTCGCTTACGAATATATTTGAAATTAACTCACACTCTTTATTATATTCACTAAATTGTATGAATAAATATACTATTGATATAAATACAAGAATTATTGTTATAATTAAAAAAACTGTTTCCCTGTATTTCCTGAAAATACTTTTTTTTGAATTCATAATTTTATTGTTTATCCCTTCTCAAACCATTATTTATTAATCAAAATTCGATATTCAGTTTCTTTCTTTTATAAGTTCATAAAGGTTTTTCAAATTTTATATTAAACAGCTAAATATTAACATGAAACATGAAACCTTAAATTTGCGAAGCAAAGCAAGTCCGTATAGGAAACCTAAGCTAACTAAGATTTATCCATTTTTCAATCATTTTAATAAGTTTATTTTTATTTATAGGTTTTGAAATATAATTATTACAACCGGCTTTAATGGCTTTTTCATTATCATCTGAGAATGCCAGGGTACTCCTCCGTGAAACATTAATACTATATTAAATTTTAATAATATTTATCTTAAAAATGTCTTTATATGTCAATTTTGGCAGAATAATAATTTCTAATAATTGAGAAATCAATTTAATTAATTCCCAAATATACAAAAATAATATTAAAAGAATATCAAAATAATTAGCTTTGCAAAATGCTTATTTATAATTTTTTAGAAAAAATAAAAAAAAATATTTTTATTTCTTATTTATTTAATAAATTTGTAAAACTTAATCACAATTACAAATAAACCCATTAAATCATGAAAATCACTATTGTAGGTATCGGCTATGTTGGTTTAGTAACCGGAACATGTTTTGCTGAAGTAGGTATTGAAGTATCTT
>CAYOKJ010000123.1:0-9294 GCA_964404485.1 uncultured Bacteroidales bacterium
CAAAAAAAAAAAAGTTAAAAGTTATTTAGATTTTAAAGTTTTTATGTCGTGAGAAAAGCAAGTTAATTCGATTGTTTCTCCATCTATTGAAGTAATTATAAAATCTTTAGTGAAAAAAATATTTCCATCTTGATTTATATGCTTTTGGACTTTTGAAATCTTTATGTTTTTTGTGTCGTGTGTTGTGATATTCATTGTTTATATTGTGCTCCTTTATGATATTACTATGTTATTATGCTTTATAAATGTATTGTTATTCAGAAAGTTATTAAGAAAGTTATTAAGCCCTTTTCTTATGTTTATTAATAAGATTTTTTAAATTATTAATGAAATGTTTTAATTCTTCTTGACTTATTTTGCCGTCGTCGTCGCTGTCGATGTAATAATAAACATAATTAAAAGAATAAGCTAAAAGATTTTTCATTATTTTAAATAATATTTTTTTTATCATATTAAAATTCCTGTGATTAAAATCCCTATTGAAATACTTAATGCTGTTGAAGAAATCCACGAGTTTACTATTGATTTAATTTTATTTTTTTGAATTTGTTTATTTTGTTCTTGAATTAAATTATAAATATCGTTATTAGTTATTTTCTTAAAAGTTTTATTTTCATTATTCATTTTATTTAAGTCCCATTAATTTAGCTATAAAATTAATCCTTTGGCTATCGTCTTTTAACTTTTTATAGTTGTTCTTTTCTTTGTTTTTTTCCTTTTTCTTTTCGTTTTCTATTTTCATTTTAATTTAATACCATAACATAACGGCGTAGTTATTTGCTTGGGCTGTATTGCTTGAACCTGTGCCGTTAAGGTTTAGTTTAATTATCATTTGAGTTCCTGTTGTAGACGCTCTTGCATTTTTAGTGTTTAATGCTTGGTCGGTGTCCCACGTCGAGCCGTTGTCAAAAGAAATATCGTAAGATATTGCTCCAGTTCCAGCGAGGGTATTCTCTGAAAAAACTTGATGTGAGGTTTGAGCTGTTGTTATGGTTATAGCGTTTGTTTGAACTATTGTGTTTACATTCTCTGAAGGGCTTACATTAGCATTATAAATTGTTCTATTATAACCTGCCTCAATAGCAGAATTTAAAGTTAATATAGCCCCTTCCCATTTTAAATTACCTGTGTCTTCGGGGTGTGATTGTCCGCCTATATATCTCGAACTATAAGAATTTCCTGCCTTATCTACTATTGCCTCGTATGTTTCCGTCGCTGTTAATTTTATCGGTGTTGAAAATGTCGCAATATCTCCGCTGAAATTAGCTTGTCCCAATAATGCCCCGCCTACTCTTGCGTGTATATAACATATTGTTGCGTCGCAAGTTGATACTTTTGTAATTGAATTTAATAAACTATCCACGTCGGCAGTAATCGCCATACCTGATTTACCCGTTTGGGATTGGTCGGTTGTAGCTTGATTTATGCTTTCGTCTGTGGGTGTTCCCCCCAGATTAATATATTTATCAGTGTCAAAAAAAGCGGTTGTGTTTCCTGTGTCTATTGTGTTATCGTAGCCCGTAGCGTCGCTAAAAATATCTAAAAACATTGTGGTATAATCTTGCGTTGTTAATGTGCCGTTAGCTTCTAGTTTTAAAATTCCTATTGCCTGTTGAAATTGTCTTGTTAAAAGTGAACTTAAATCTGTTGAAAGAGCATTATAAGTAGTTCCGTCGCTGATTTTAGTTATTGGTGGGCTTGTTGTTGTATCTACCCATATTTTACCCTCTGTAACATCGTTCGGAGTTGTTGATTGAGTGTAAACATAGACGGGGGAGATTTGAGTTATTTCCATTATATTAAAATCTCCTCTGATGTTTCAGTTTTATTTTTTTTGAAGATTTGATAAATTGTAAAACCACCAGCTATTAAACTTATTATTACAGATAAATCTTTTAATTTAGGTATTTCCATTATCCAAATAAACTCCTAAAGAAGTTTCCGATTTTTGTACCGCCCTCTTTTTTTTGACTAAATATTGTATTCCCTGTCATTGAAAAAATATTATTTTGTTTTTTACTTGATGAAATTGGGCTTTCTGTTGATTGTTCTTGTCCGACGTCAAAAGGAGAACCGCCATATGCTTCGGGTGTTGTTGTTGAAACTCCACCTTGGGGTGTTTGTACTTCATAACCTGAAACTAAATTACTTGATTGATTGTAAATTGGGTAAGTTGTACTAATAGGGTCTGAAGATTGAATTTTTGCAGTAGAACTTTCTTTTTTAGTTTGATTTATTATTTTTGTTGATTGAATTTGCTCAATAGGGACATTTGGGGCTTTTATTGTATAAATTGTAATATTATCTGTTCCACCTAAAGAAGTCTTCTTAGAAGCCATCTCTGAGCCTGAAACAGCACCTTTTGAAGTACCCTGAGCACTACCAGAAAAACCTGAGCCCCATTCTACACCACCACCGCCAGAACTATCTTTTTCTTCATCTTGAGAAGAACCTAATATTTTAGGTGCGATAAAAAGAGCCCCTGCTCCTATTAATCCTAATTTAATTAATTGATTTGTATCCATTTTATTTTTTCTTTAATATATAAACACTAGCAAGAATACCAGCACCGATTAAAGCATAAGTTAAAATTGGAGTTCCAGAACTTTCAATATTACCCCCGCCTGTCGATGTTGAACCCCCCGAACCTAAAAGAGAGGGTGCAATATTAACGGGTTTTTCTTCTATGGTTGTTTGGTCTACATTGGGATTAACATTTTGTTCTTTTTTAGTTTGGATAGTTATAATAGCATCGTCTTGAGCAGTTGAATAATAATTTGTTACACCATAATCATAACTTTTTGTATCTCCAATATAACTAACATTAGAGTCTTTCGCTTTTGTTAAATTTCCAAAAGGTACATCTTGAAAAGTTTTAACTTTGGGAGTTATAATTTTTTCTTTTTTACTAAGTAAAAAATTAATCGGACTTAGAGAACTAAAACTAAAAAGACCCATTTTAAAAAGTACCTCTATTCATTGGTTTTAAAAATTTAAAAAATGCTTTATGCATTTGTTCAAAAGCCCTATCTTGTGTAATTCCCTCTCTCCAAAAATTAACTTCTACATCTTTATCGGCGATTGCTGTTGTTGTTGATGTATTCGAAACGTAGAAAGAACGAACACCACCAGCGAGGGTTTTTCTATCAAAAATAACAGATGAGCCATTAGGAATTAAAAAACCACTTGAACTTTGATTGGGATAAAATATAATATCTACTGACGAAGAATTAATAATTTGAACATTTGTAATTGGAAAGAATTTTTTAGAGTTTGGATATTCTGTTTCTAAATCAGTTAATTTTTTTTGAGAACTTGTAAATGCTCCTAAATTTTTATAAAAGTTTGGACTATCTTCGTATGTTCTATAATAATTAGTAGCGTTTCTCTCTCGAGAAAATTTAGCTTCTTTTTTTGTTTGGGCTATCATTTTTTTTTGAATATAAGAGGTTTAACCTTCCAACCAATAAAGGTGTTCTCATTTAACCTAACTTTATCTATTGATAAAGGGTAGCGGGGGCGAGTAATGTTGTGTCAGCGTCGGAAACATCAAGAACTTTGTCAGAAGTTCCGTCGATAAGAACATAAATAACTAAATAGCTATCTTCTCTTGCTCTTAATTTGTTTTCGGGCATATACACACCATCATCTAAGTTCTCTGTTCTATCTTCTAAAACTATTCTTATATCTGTTTTAGTAGCATTTGCGTAAGCAAATCTAACAACTGCAGTTATCTGAGTTCCATCAGTATGGTCGATTCTAAATGTTACTTTTCTTCGAGTATCATTAGAACCGAGAGCCGTACCAATTCCCCAAGCTAATTGCTGTTGTGCTCCAACTTGTAAAGAACCTATCTCTGTCCACTTACCAGCGGTTAATGTTACATCAGAGTCGGCAGAACCGAAACTAAAGTCTGAGTCAGTGTAATATCTTTCAAAAGCGTTTGGCATTTTTTTTATATTAAGTCAACTTTGACATCTGAAGTACCGAATAATCCGCCTGAAATTCTTGGTATAAATGCAGTTACTAAATCTTCGGCTCCATCAACAGTTAAAGCAGTAGAAACAATATCAGATATTTTTCCGCCCATTAATTTCTTAATGGCAAAAGCTCCACCTAATTTAACTCCACCTGAAATAAGTGAGCCGTTTCCGACAAACTTAGCTAAAATTCTCTCAAGAACTATTTTAGTACCCGCAATCATAAAGCTATCACCGACAGAAATCTGTCCAGCAGTAGCACCTAAAATCTTTGGCATTTTTTTTGGTTTTTCATTTAATTTTTCCAGAGATGCTAAGCACCTCTTAATTATTAAAATTTCCTTACTTTATAAATATTACTAATAGAAAGATATATAAGGGGTAGTGCAGTATGTATACTACATTACACACACCCCCTAAAGAAGGGTTGTTAGTATATCACTACATAGAACGCACCCCCTATAAAGAAGAATGATAAAAAACAACATAAAAATCGACTTAGAAAATATTGATAAAAATATTATTTCTGAATTTGTTAATATTGCTTTGTCGACGAGTAAAATAAAAAAAATTGTAGTTCAAGAAAAAAACGGAGATTGGAATTTACGAACAAATATTAATTTATTTATTTTTGGAGAAATTGGCTCTACTAAATCCACTTTATTAAATCAAATAAGTAAAAAAACTAATTGTAAAAAACCATTTACAGATTTAACTTATCCAGCATTAATTGGGAGCATTGATAAATTAACAAGACAGCTATTAATCGGGGCTTGTTGGGAATGTAAAAACTCTTTATTACTTTTAGATGAATTTGACTTTGGAAAAAGAAATAAAGATGATATTAGAACATTATTACAATTAATCGAGGGGGGCGAATATAATAAAAAATTGGCGGCATTTTCAAGCCCTACTGAAGAAATAGACGAAGATTTATTTTATTCTTTTAAGAATGGAGAATTTAATGTTAAAACAAGATTTTCTTTAATTATAGTTACTATGAAATATCCTTATAATTCTCAAAATCAAGAATTAAAAGCCCTCGTTTCAAGATGTATTACTCTTCCTTTTTACCCAAAAAAAGAAATTTTAAAAGCAATAGCTCACGGAGAGCCTTTATTTTCTTTTAAAGATTTAACACCTAAAGAAAAAGAAATTATTGTTTTTAAAAAAGATTATAAAAAAATTGTGGATTATGTTGATAATAAAAACGATGGGACAAATTATTTAAGAATAATTGGGGATTGTGTTAGAGTTTTCGCAGTTTTAAAAAAACATAATCTTAAAATGTACGATTTAATAATTAAATTGGGTAGTAAAAAATTCAAATGAAAGACGAAATTTTACATAAAATAAAGGGTTGGTTATTAAATGGAGTTGCTGACTTTGAAATTATTTATAGATTAAAAATAGAAAATAAAATTTTAATCAATGAAGAAGAATTAAATGATTTAATAAATGAAGATAGGAAAAATAAATAAAAATTTAGAATAAATATGACAAATAAACATATATACCAAATAACACAAATGTTTATAAAGCATATTTGTATTAAATAGATATAATAAAATGGTAAAAGTAAAATGTTTAAAATGTGGGAATGTACAAGACACTTATGCAAAATGGTTTTTTACTTGCAACCAATGTAAAGAAAAACAAACTATCGAAAATTCTTTATTAGAAACAAAATTAAAAGAAGTTGAAAAAGAAACACCTAAGGAAATTTCTAAGGAAATTCCTAAAGAAGAAGTTAGAGAGAACGAAGACCTTGAGATTGAAGAAGAACCCGAAGAAGTCGAAAAAGTTGAGGAGAATGCTCACGGAGAGCAATTTAGATGTCCTGAATGTGGCTCTATTGTTGAACAATACGGAGATTGTACAAACCCAGAATGTAAAGCTGAAATTATTTGGGGGTCTGACGATGAATAAAGAAGAATTTTATTTAGTTAATTATACTTCTCAAAAAGTTATTAAATCAATTTTACAAAGAGATAATTTAAAAGAAAAAGCCTTAACAATGAAAGAAATTTTAGGAGATGTTTTAAATGCCTAAAATTGTTAAAAATATTTCAGAAGCTAACGAAAAAGGTTTATTAGATATTCCTAAAGCCCCAACTCAAAGTGATTTAGGGAAAATTGTATCTGATATTAAAGGAATTGTTGAAGGGGTTAATCAATTAAAAGGTTTAATGCCTAATAAAAATAAACCCGAAGAAAAGACACAAGAGGGCAAAACTACACCAATGACAGATTTTAATAATGCTCCAAAAGTTCAAAATAAAATTCCTGTTGGAGTTTTAAAATTAGATGAAAATCAATTAAATTTATTTCTCGATGGAATATTTACAGAAAATACTCTTGACGAAAAAATGACTATTGGAGAAATAAAAGAAAAGTGGGAATTATTAAAAGAAATGGTTAAACCTACTTTAAAAACAGCAATAAATAAAATAGCAAAAGCGGAGATTGAATTTAAATGAAATTAACAAAAGAAGAATTAAAAAATGTTAAAATAACTTTAATTGGTATGCAGGGAAGCGGGAAAACTTATAGAAGTAAACAATTAGTTAGAGCATTTAAAAAACCTTTAATCTATGGAGTTTATCCTTTTGAATGGGAAAATGAACCCAAAAGAATTGAAATTTTTATCCCTAAAGATTATACTATGGAAACTTTCGAAAAATTCGCAGGAGATTTAATTAAACAACAGGAAAAAAATAAAACTTACGATTGTTTATTTGTAGACGACGCAGATTTATTTTTTGGAACTAATTTTTCAAAATATCCAAATACAAACAGATTATTTATTTCAATGCGTCAATTAGGTTTAACTTTAATTTTTGCGAGTAAAAGACCACAAAATTTAAGCACTAAAGTTTATGAAAATTCGGATTATTCTTTTATATTTGCTGTTGAGGGCACTAATGTTAAAAAATATTTAGAAAATTTACATAAAGAAATGAAAATTCTACTCCCTCAACTTTCTCGAGAAAAACATAATTGTGTTTTTAAGAAAGTTGGAGAAGACCCTAAGTTACTTGGGAAAAACAAATAAATCGGAAATACGAAAATACGAAAAAATGTCAAAAAATAAAACAAACGCTATTATAGATGACTTCAAAGACGAAGACAAACAAGAAAACGAACAACTTAACTTTTGGAATGTAAAAGAAGATAAGGAAATCGTCGGAATTGTCAAAGTTATTGAAGTCGGAAACTATGGCGGAAAAAAAATCGGAATTTTAACTAATGCTTCTGAAGAATTAGTTTTTATTCCAGAATTGACAGCTTTAAATTCTAAGTTGAAAGACTTAGTAATTGAAGATAAAATTAAAATTGTATATCTTGGCGAAGAAAAATCTAAAACTTCGGGAAGAATGTATTTAACTTTTGATTTTTTCTTAAAAAAAGCTGAATAAACTTATTAAAAGAAAAATCTCTTTATTTTATTATTTTTATTTTTTTCTTTTATACTTAATAAATCAAAATGCAAACTAAAAAAGAACAAAACTCAGAATTACCGACGACTACATTACTTAGAGAAACATTCGAAAATCAAAAATTTATCAGATATTTAGAAAAAGATTATACAAAAAGACCTTATGTTAAAAGAATAATATTTTTCTTTCCTAATAAAATTCAAACTACAACTTATTTAAAAGAAAATGAATATAAACAATGGAGAAAAGTTTTAATAAAACTTTTTAAAACAAAATGAAACAAGATATTGCGAACCCCTCAATTATTATGGCGGGTTTTAGTAAATTTGACGAAAGATTTGACAAATTTAAAATAGAGGCACATAAAAAAGGAATTGTTTTCAGAGAACTTAAAATATTTGATGTTCAAATCCCAATAGATAAAAGATATAACGAAGCTGTGAACTTTTTAAAAGATAGTATATGCCCAATTTTAAGAAATTATATAGAGAATATCCCATTTAAAGATTTGATTTTTAAAGCATTAAGAAAAAAAGCTAAACTTCAATATTTCGATTATGAAAAATTTAATACACATTTTAATGGTGGGGGAAATAAATTTCCTTTTGGATATTTGGGATTAACTCCTCTCTTTATTGACACTAAATATATTAATAATAAAAATGATTGGTTCGAAACTAAAGAAGAAAAAGAAAACTACAAAAAATTATTTTCTCTTGAAAGTAAAGGATATAAACCTTTAAAGACACCAACGGCAAAAAAGGAATATTTTAAAAAATGTTAAAAAGATTTAAACGACTTTTAGAAATTAAAGAATATCAAGTTAAATGCGAAACTGAAAAAATAAAATTACTTGATGAGATAAACAATAATATTATTGGATTAAATAATAATATTTATAGATTATTAACGGAGATGTTGAAAGAATGACACAAAATTGTAGTGTAGATTTTGAACCCGATTTTGACGATGAGATAAAAGATAAAAAATTAAGAAAGGGAGAATGTAACTATGAAGATTATTAATAAACCTCGATTATGGAATTATAAAACAGGTATAAAGGCGGGTCATTTAAGACAAAGTGCAAAAGAATATTTATCTTTTAAATTAAAAGATTATTACAAAAGAAAAGCAATATTAAAAAGTCAATTTATAGATAAAACACCGACAATAAGAAAAAGAACAAGAACACAGGTATGTTATAATTCAAACTATCGAGTTAGTTTAAGAGCAATAGGATTTAATAAACAAACAGAGGACGAACTCGAGAAAACATTACAAGAATTTTTAAATTCAAATAAAGAACTCGAAACAATACCCTTTAATACTTCAGGTTATGAAAAAGAAGAAATTGATAAAAGAGAAGACGCAAACTTAAACGAAAATATTATTACAATAGAATTAAATATTAGAGGACAAACAACTTATACAGAATATTAAAATGACAAGACTAAGAAGAATAACTATGGATTGGGATTTTAAAAATCCCTTGAAAATTATATTTTATTTAAATAGATGTTTTAAGTTTATCATCGGGAAAAATAGTAAAATAATAATTAAAAAATCTAATTCAAAAGGCTATCATATATTTTTATGGACGAGAGCAAATGGAAATAAATTTAAGATTAAAGATTATTTAGGAAATGATAAATATCAAACACAATTAGATAAAAAACATAGATACGCAAAACAAACAATGTTTCAAAAGAAAAAAAAATTTAGAAGAATTAAATTATGAATATGAAATTAATTAACTTAGTTTTAAAATATAAAGATGATTGGGATAAAGTTGGAAAGGTAATTCTTGGGCTTATTGGAGGATTTATTCTTTTGGATATTCTTTCAAATAAATGTAAATAACTTTTTTTTTTTTG
>CAYOKJ010000124.1:0-9233 GCA_964404485.1 uncultured Bacteroidales bacterium
GGTGGGTGAGAGAAAAAAATAGCGAAGGAGGAAATCTTAGTCTTATCCTTTGAACTTTTGAAAATTTGAAGATGTGAAAATGTGAAAATTTGAAGATGTGAAAATTTGAAGATGTGAAAATTTGAAGATTTGAAGATTTAAAGATTTGAAAATTTGAAAATTTGAAAATTTGAAAATTTAAAGATTTGAACTTTTGAACATTTGAACATTTAAACATTTGAACATTTAAACATTTAAACATTTGATCCTTTGAACTTTTGAACTTTTGATCCTTTGAACTTTTGAACATTTCAATTACTGAAAAATAAAAGAGTGACAAGTGACATCCCGTATAGCTATCGGGAGTGACAAGTGACGAGTGACATTGCTGAAAAATATTTATAAAATGAAAGCCTGGATTTATTTAACAGCAAACAAAAAAAATGGTGTTATATATACAGGAGTTACAACTGAATTAAAACACAGAATAGAAAGTCACAAGAATAAAAAATATAAAAATGCTTTTACAGCAAGATATTAATCCAGTGAAATGATGACAAATTTTTTTGAAGACTTTTATTGGGTTTATATTCTTCTAAGTTTAAAAGATGGTAAAAAATATACAGGTTACACTAATAATTTATAATCAAGATTTGAGGCTCATCAGAAAGGAGAGGTGAATAAACCATATTCCTCAAATCTTATTTCACAGGATGTTTCATGCCCGCCGTATTTTTGTAAGCCGTGCGTGTTCCGCTTAGGCAGAATCCGCCAGCTAACAAAAAATATTAGCTGCCATTTCAACAAGCTACCACTACAATCACTGCCGCGGGGGCATAATACATCAAATTCGTTAAATTCGCACAATTCGATGATAAATAAAATCCACGGATCAACAAAATAAAGAATCCTCTGAAAAATGTTTATCATCAAACTAACCCGAATTCTAAAACCCGAAAGAAATAAAAAAATATAATGAAAAAAATAGCATTAATAACAGGAGTCACAGGACAAGATGAAGCCTACCTGAGCGAATTCCTGCTCAAAAAAGGTTATATTGTTCATGGACTTAAGTGCCGCTCCTCACTTTTTAATACGGATAGAATAGATCATTTATATCAGGATCCTCAAGGTGATGCAGTTAATTTTATATTGCAATATTGTGATATGAATTATGGTATTAATTTCACAAGTATTCGGTAGGAAAATAATCAGTTTTTATTTTCAATTTATAACACACACTTATTTTATAAATCATATTTTTTAAAAAATTTTTTTTAAATTAACTCAATAATATTAATACTATGGAAAATGTTCTAGTCACAGGTGGCGCAGGTTACAAAGGCACATTATTAATTCCAAAACTTTTGGAAAAAGGGTACCAAGTTACTTTATTCGATAATTTTACATGGGGGTATAAGCCAATACTTCATTTTGCTTCAAATAAAAACTTACGAATCATTAAAGGAGATGTAAGAGATGTGAAAAAAATTAAAGAAGAAGTATATAAACATGATAATATATTGCATTTAGCCGCAATTGTAGGTTATCCGGCGTGCTCCTCAGATCCTGAAAGAGCAAGAAGTGTAAATATTGATGGAACAAAAAATATTTGTTCTGTAGTTACAAAAGACCAAAGATTAATTTTTGCGTCTACTGGTTCAACTTATGGCAAGGTTGAAGGTATTTGTACAGAGGAAACACCGATTAACCCATTAAGTTTATATGGTGAAACGAAATGGGAAGCAGAAAAAATGGTTCTAGATAAGAATGGGGTTGGTCTTAGATTTGCTACAGTATTTGGAATTTCCCCACGATTACGTCTTGACTTACTTATTAATGATTTTGTTTATCAAGCAATTCATAATAAGCAAATTGTAATGTTTGAAGGGTACTTTAAGCGCACTTTTTTACATGCCATTGATGCTGTGGAGAGCTATTTATTCTCAATAGATAATTATGATAAAATGAAAGGTGAGGCATATAATGTTGGTGACGAAAATATGAATTTTACTAAAAAAGAGATTGCATTAAAAATAAAAGCAAAAATAGATTATTACCTACATGAAGCTGATTTCGGAGAAGATATTGATAAAAGAGATTACGAAGTCTCATACGAAAAGATAAAGAATCTTGGGTTTAAAGCAAATATTAATATGAATATAGGGATAGATGAATTAATAAAAGTTTTAAAACCATTAACAATTATTAATGAATGGAGGAACGCATAATGAAAAATATTTTAATTACTGGGGGTTCTGGGTTTTTAGGAAGACAAATAGTATGGCAAGCGGAAAAAATGGCCTATAAAGTATTTGCACCAAGAAGTACAGAATTTAATTTGGAGACAAATTTTGGTGTAGATGATTATTTTGAAAACATAAAAACAACTATTGATTGTATAATACATTCAGCAGCATATTATGGTGGAATTGGAATAAATCAGACTGATCCAGCAGGTTTAATTTCAAGGAATACAAAAATGACAATTAACATTTTTGAAGCAGCAGCTAAATGGAATGTAAAAAAATTTATTTCAGTAGGAAGTGCATGTAGTTATCCTGGGCGCATTATAGATGAATTGTATGAAAAAGACATGTTTAATGGACGATGTCATGAATCAGTAGAAGCATATGGATTTAATAAGAGAATTCATTTGGTGTTTCAGAGTGCCTTTTATAAACAGTTTGGAATTGAATCAAATCAGTTAGTTTTAACAAACCTTTATGGGGAACACGATGTTTTTAATGAAAAAAGAAGTCATGTTATTTCAGCATTAATTAAAAAAATTGTTGAGGCCAAACAAAATAGTACAAATGTAAATGCATGGGGGACTGGTAAGCCAAAAAGAGAATTTGTATATGTTGAAGACGCTGCAGAAATAATTGTTCGATCTATAGGTTTTGATCATTCTTTAGAACCAATAAATGTAAATGGTGAAGAAATTTCAATTTTAGATTTATCAAATCTTATTGCTGATACTGTGGGTTTAGACACCACTTATATAAAATGGGATAGTACAAAACCAGATGGAATTTCGCGAAAAGTGTTAAATGGAGATAAAATAGAAGAATTACTTCCTAACTTTAAAAGGATCTCATTGAAAAATGGTTTAAAAAAAACTATAGAATGGTATATTGCAAATAAGGAAAATGCTGACAGAAGAGAATAGTGATCTATAACTCCAGTTTGTATTAAAAATAGATAGTCAAATTCAAAAAGGAGAAGAATGTAAGGAATGGGCAATACCTTATAAATCCTTAAATATAACGACCAACAAAAGTCGTGAATAATTATTAGCATTAAAATAATATTCATAAACTCTTTTTAATTATGGTCTATCGGATATCAGAACACAAAGGCATTGTTGAGATATGGAGTTCCGGTATACCCATATGTGAATTCTTATGGTCTGAAGAAATGGTCGATGCCTGTATCTTTTTGATGGAAAGTGTGAATTTCTCCGATGTAAATTCTCAACCTCTCTCGCTAACTATCTCGACTCAGCCTGAAACCCGAAATACTCACATCAACATAGGAACAGAAAAGGAGATTAGTATTCCAATTTGGCTCTTCTTGTTAAGCAAACCATAGGATTTAAAGGAGTATTGAATTTCAATACTGAAAAGCCTAATGGAACAATGCACAAGCTTACTGATCCTTCTAAATTGAATAAATTGGGATGGAAGCATACAATTGAGATAAATGAAGGTACTGAAAGAATATATGATTGGTATCAGTCTAAATTTTAAAAACATATTTTAATGAAAGTAATTATTCTCGCAGGCGGTCTTGGATCGCGCCTCTCCGAAGAAACCACCATGAAGCCCAAACCTATGGTTGAAATTGGTGGAAAACCAATTCTTTGGCATATCATGAAAATATATTCTTCATATGGCTATAACGACTTTATTATTCTCTGTGGATATAAAGGATACATGATCAAAGAGTATTTCGTAAATTATTACAGTCATATGTCGGATATGACTATTGATATGGAAACGAACACTATTACTCACCATAGAAATCATGCAGAACCATGGAAAGTTACGCTTGTTGACACAGGCCTTGAAACAATGACCGGAAGTCGTATTAAAAAAGTAAAAAATTATATCGGAAACGAGCCCTTTATGTTTACTTATGGGGATGGAGTATCTGATATAAATATCAATGATTTGATTTCATTTCATAAAAGCCATGGGAAAGCGATCACGATGACCTCTGTTCAGCCTGAAGGCCGTTACGGGGCTTTTGAAGTTAATGATAAACATAAAGTTCTTTCATATCAGGAAAAACCAAAAGGTGATGGAGCATGGATCAATGCAGGTTTTTTTGTTTGCCAACCTGAAGTCTTGGAC
Source organism: uncultured Bacteroidales bacterium (assembly GCA_964404485.1). Classification (GTDB taxonomy): domain Bacteria; phylum Bacteroidota; class Bacteroidia; order Bacteroidales; family JAIORY01; genus JAIORY01. Next base: position 4,338 of record CAYOKJ010000124.1, read on the forward strand.
TACATTCCGGAGGGAGACTTAATCGTTTTTGAACGGGAGCCGATTGAAAGCATGGCTAAAGATGGACAACTATATACTTATAAACACGAAGGATTTTGGAAACCCATGGACACTCAACGTGATATGAGTCAATTGGAAGATTTAATCAAAAAAAATAAAGCTCCATGGATTAAATGGTAAATCACAAATCCCTTTAATACAATAATACAATGCAAGATCTTTTTAACGGAATATTCAATAATCGGAAAGTTCTGGTTACAGGACATACAGGTTTTAAAGGTTCATGGCTATGCCTTCTTCTCCACAAACTCGGAGCTGATGTATATGGCTATGCACTTGATCCACCCACCAATCCAAGTCTTTTTAAAGAGGCAAAAATTGAAAAGCTGATAACTTCCTTTATTCATGATATTCGTGATTACGAGAATTTATGTGAGGTTGTACAAAAAATTCAACCAGAAATTGTAATTCACATGGCAGCTCAAGCCCTCGTTCGTGAATCATATAAATTTCCTGTTGAAACCTTCTCTGTTAATGTTATGGGTACGGTTAATTTACTTGAAGCTTGTCGTAACTCTACTAGTGTAAAGTCAATCGTTAATGTAACTACCGACAAATGCTATGAGAACCGTGAATGGCATTGGGGTTATCGTGAAAATGAGCCAATGGGAGGTTATGATCCTTACTCCAGTAGTAAAGGTTGTTCCGAATTCGTTACCTCTTCATACCGTAACTCGTATTTCAACCCAAAAGACTATAGTATGCATGGTGTGGCTATAGCTACTGCACGTGCTGGAAACGTAATAGGAGGAGGTGATTGGGCTGATGATCGCCTAATTCCTGATTTTATTCGGGCAATTACCCAGGGCGAAGAAGTAAAAATACGCAGTCCTTATGCTATTCGTCCATGGCAACATGTACTAGAACCTCTAACAGGTTACTTAAATTTAGCAGCCAAACTTTTTTCTGAAGGATCTGCCTATGCTGAAGCGTGGAATTTTGGACCTGAGGATAACGATGCCAGAAATGTAGAGTGGATTACAAGAACAATCTGCAAACTATGGGGTGATAAAGCTTCTTTTAGCATTGATAACAATCCTCAACCTCACGAAGCCAACTATTTAAAGTTAGATTGCTCCAAAGCAAAAACCGAATTGAACTGGATTTCCAAATGGAATATCGAAACTACTCTCAAATCTATTGTTGATTGGAATAAAGGCTTTTTAAATGGCGACAATATGAGAATTCTAACTGAGCAACAAATTGAAAAATATTTTAAGCACCAATCTTAAGTCTCTTAAACTATACTCTATTTTATAAAAGAAATTAATCATGACCGATTTCAAGCAATTACGTAAAGAAATAATTGAAAAAACCATACAATACCATCAGGCTAAATTTACTCAAAACGAATTCATTCCAGGTAGGAGTCGTGTAAACTATGCAGGAAGGGTATTCGATGAAAAGGAAATATGTAATGCAGTAGAGGCATCTTTGGATTTCTGGCTTACAGAAGGAAGGTTTTCAGAAGAGTTTTCAGATAAAATTGCTGACTTTCTTGATGTTGAAAATGTGCTATTAACCAATTCAGGTTCTTCTGCCAATCTTTTGGCTTTTTCTGCACTTACTTCAGAAAAACTAGGTGATAAAAGATTAAAACCTGGTGATGAAGTAATTTCAGTAGCGGCAGGTTTTCCTGCAACAGTTACTCCCATTATCCAATATGGTCTGATACCTGTTTTTGTGGATGTTGATATACCAACTTACAATATCGACATTGAAATGATGCGTAAAGCAATTACTCCTAAAACCCGTTGTATCTTCATTGCACATACACTTGGTAATCCATTTAACATCGAAGCAGTAATGCAATTGGCTGATGAACATAATCTTTGGGTTATTGAAGATAACTGCGATGCCTTTGGAAGCGAATATAAAGGAAAGAAAACGGGCTCATTTGCTCACTTATCTACTATTTCTTTCTATCCTGCACACCACATAACTACAGGAGAGGGTGGTGCAATTTGTACCAACGATCCTCAATTAGCTTTATTAGTTAGAGCTTTTCGCGACTGGGGACGTGATTGCTATTGCGCTGGAGGTGAAAACAATACCTGTGGTAAACGATTTTCACAGAAATTTGGGGAACTACCTCTCGGTTTCGATCACAAATATGTTTATTCTGAAATAGGATATAATTTAAAAATGACTGACATTCAAGCCGCAATTGGTGCAGCTCAAATTGACAAACTTCCACAGTTTTGTAATCAACGTAAAGCGAATTTTAAGGAATGGAAGCGAATTTTCGCAAAATATCCTGATTATTTTATTTTACCTGAGGCAACTGAAAATTCTGATCCTGCATGGTTTGCATTTATAGTTACACTAAAAAATAAAGCACCATTTACTCGAGATGAAATTACAGGCTACTTAAACGAAAAACTTATCGAAACCCGTGTTCTTTTTGCTGGCAACATTACTAAACAACCAGGTTTTCTGAACAAAAATTGGCGCATTGCAGACCATTTAAACAATACCGATTATATAATGAATAATACTTTCTTTTTAGGCACCTATCCAGGATTAACAAAAGAGATGTTTGATTATACAGAAGGGGTCATTGCGAATTTTATGAGTAAAAAGAAATAAATGTTAGCAAAGAAATACAAATCAGAAGTCATTTCTATAAATAATCCTTTGGAGGGTATTTATACGCTTGAATTTAAATCTTTAGGGAGAAAATTTAAATATCATCCTGGACAATTCCTACATCTCTCCATTGATGACACTTATGATGGAATAGGACAATGGCCTGATTCTCGATGTTTCTCGATGCAAAGTAATCCTGAGGAAGAAAATATTAAAATCACCTATGCTATAAAAGGACGTTTTACAAAAAAAATGAAAGAAATGTTAGGGGTAGGTTCTGAGATATGGCTGAAACTGCCTTATGGAGATTTATTTACTCAAGCGCATAACAAAAATAACACCGTTTTTATTGCCGGGGGAACAGGTATTACACCCTTCCTCTCGCTATTTACCCACGAATCTTTTTCCGAATACATCAATCCTCGAATTTATCTAGGTTTTCGTTCTAAAGGATACAATATATATATCCCTGAATTAGAACCGGTAAAGGCTCCTGTTATTTTCTTTTACCAGAATATTGATGGGGTAATTGACATTCAGCAAATAGTTAAAGATAATGGCATTTTTTCAACCTACTTTATCTCCGGTCCACCAGCCATGATTAAATCATTTAAACAAACTTTGATGGAGAGAGGAGTTCCAGTTAAACAAATATTAACCGACGACTGGGAGTAAAAATCAAGTTATAATTTCCTGGATAAAATAATTACTTTTCAAGTTAAAAATAAACTCATTAAAACAATTGTCTATGACTATGAATTATCCTACTTCTGACAAATTCTACATATTTGGAGCAGGGAAAACTGCAAAAATATTCAAATCAATTCTTGAGAAAAATAACAAACAAGTTGTTTCATTTTTGGTCTCTCAAGGTCAGGTATCAGTAATCGATAATATTCCTGTAATTGATCTTTCAATAAATCAGCACAAATTAGATCAATCAATTCCTGTAGTAATTGCTGTTTTAAACAGAGAAGAAAATTCTCACATGAGCTATATTACAGAATATCTAAGGGAATTAAAATTCGAAAAGATCATTAATTTATTTGATTTTTTTGATATATATTCAAACCAAATGGATAATTTATATTGGCTTACAAATAGAAAGTATTATGAAGATAATACGTCAAAATTTCTCAAAGTCAAGAAATTATTTTTAGAATCTAAAAGTTTGGATATTTTCAATCGCATTATTAAATTTCAAAGAACTTTTGATTCTAGCATTCTTCCTCACCCTGAGTTTGAAAATCAATATTTTCCTGAGGACATTAATCTTTGGGATGGGAAGAATACTTTTATTGATATTGGCTCATTTGATGGGCAAACACTTCTAGAAGCATATAATAAATATGGAAAATTAAAAGCAGTAATTGCATACGAACCTGACCCATTAAATATAAATCGCATTAAGAATAAAATTCAAGAAATTAATTTAGCTGACCAGATTTTTATTATTCCATGTGGTGTCTGGTCCAAAACTGAAATTTTAAAATTTTCGTCAGGTGGAGGAGAAAGTAGTTCAATAGAAGAAGATGGCGATATTAGCATTCAGTGTTTATCATTAGACGAAACTTTATTAGATGTGGTTCCTGGTTTTATCAAAATGGATATTGAGGGAGCTGAGCTTCATGCTTTAAAGGGTAGTGAAAGTATCATTAAAAAATATAAGCCTACAATGGCAATAAGTCTATATCATTGTCCTAACCATCTTTTTGAAATCCCATTGTTAATTAATAGTTGGAATTTGGGATACAATTTTTATATTCGTTCTCATGGCAATAATTTGTTCGAAACGGTATTGTACTGTACCTAGGTTTTAAATATATGAAAGAAGTATTATCAGATTTAGAATATATTTCGCAAAAATTAGGCATTGATCTTTATCTTCTTAAAGATGCGAATATTTTTATTACAGGTGGGACAGGATTCATAGGGAAATGGTTACTCGAAAGCATTATTTATTCAAATGAACAATTGAATCTTAACGCTAAGATAACTGTTCTAACACGCAATTCAAAATTATTTCTCATAGAATACCCACATTTAGGACTTAACGATTATATTAATTTTTTAGAAAGTAATATTCGAGATTTCACGTTTCCAGATAATCATTTCAATTACATTATCCATGCAGCTACAGATGCTGATGCAAAACTCAATGCTGATAATCCTCTTCTGATGTTAGACACAATCACTGAAGGGACGAGAAGGGTATTGGAATTTGCCCGGCTTCAGAAAAATCTAAAA
>CAYOKJ010000125.1:0-9178 GCA_964404485.1 uncultured Bacteroidales bacterium
TCTTCAATCCAAATTTTACTAAATAGCATGATAATATAGATGATTATCATTAGAGTCGGGACAATAATTATTTTTTTCATAATATTTTATTTTAAAGGTTTTGGTTTTAATTCTTCTATTATTTTTGCATATGTTTGGCTAAAAAATTCTCTACTTCTGTCATTAAGTCAATCAGTTTCTTCTCATTTGTTAGAGCATGCCCTTCACCCTCTACCAAAACATATTCGTATTCTTTATTGTACTTCTTTAATTCTTCAACCATTTGCTCTGAATGTTGAAAAACAACTCTCCGGTCATTGGCAGATTGACCAATAAAAACAGGTGCTTTTATATTTTTTACATGAAATACCGGAGAAACTTGATACATCAAGAGGCTATCTGAAACTACATCTCCCCAACGTCTATTAATTTCTGCCATATATGGCTTCCATTGAGGAGGAAAATTGTTATAAAATGTGAAATAATTTGAAATACCCCAAAAATCGATCCCACAGGCATATAAATCAGGATGAACATCCTCCATAAACACTTTTGCATAATCAATATCCTTTTTTATTAATGCTGTGAAGATTTTTTGAGCAGATGCATGATTAGAAAATCCTATTGCAATCACAAAAAAGAATATCGATGCTCTTTTAAATATTGATAGCATATCACAAATATGATTAGAAACTTATTTATCTATAAGATTATTCAGTGATTGTTTTGCCCATGCATTACCTGGACTTATTTCTAAGGCTTTCTTAATGTATTTTAGTGCCAGTTCGTTCTCATTAATTGCGGCGTAACCATCACCCATACTAAGGTAAGCATCTGAAGATTCCTTGTTAAAATGAAGATTTACCTTAAAAATTTCAATTGCATCTTTTACCCTTCCTGACCGCAATAGCCTGTTCCCATATCTCCACAGATTTAATTCATTGAAATTTCCTGGATCGTCATTAATCAATTTACTGTAATTTGCTAGGGCATTATCAAAACTATCAACTGTCAGTGTTTTTGATAATTGAACATATTGTAGGTATCTAAAATAAACAGCATTATCCTTATCGATATTTAGTGCATGTCTAAAGTTATCAATTGCCTCATCATAATCGCCTTTACGATAAGAAGCACTCGCAAGAGCACTGTACAATCTTGGAGCATTAGGATAGAGCTTTATTCCTTCCTTCAAGATTTCAATTGCCTCTTCAAACTTCATACAATTCATTAGACTATTACCAACACCACGAATCAAATTTTCACCTTCTTCTGGATTGCTTTGAACCAGATCCTTCATAAGAGCAAATGCATTTTCTTTACCAGTTTTATTAATCGCTTGAATTATTTTGAAATTGGGTGTTTCAAAGTTCTCGTAACCTTGCCAATTTAAACCATTACATTTTATGCCAAATGCTCGTCGGGAAAGTTCATTCGCAATTCTTAATCCATTATGACTATTTGTTAAATAAATAAGTCCGTATTTTTCTTTTTTATTGGCAATAAAAAAGTGTCTGTAATTGCCAATATCTCCTGTATGCCAAAACATATCTCCAAACATGGTGCTATCGATTCCAAACCCACTACTCCATGATACTCCATTGCCTAAACTAATTTGAGGGCGAAGAAAATCCAATATTGTATTTTTATTTATATCTTGCCCATTGATAATATTGAGAACAAATTTGGCATAATCCTCAGCCGTTGTATAAAGGCCTGCAGCAGGGCTTGCTGTGTAGGACTTTGACAATTTATTTTGTGGATTCATACACATATCATGTCCGTAAGCTATATTTGTTTCAAAACGATCCTGCCAAATCATATAAGTATTATTCATTTCTAATGGCTTAATTACTTCTTCCAACATCAGTGTTTCAAGGGGTTCGTTTCTAATGTGTTCAATAACCATCGAGAGAAAACCATATCCATCACTGGAATACTGATATTGAGTGCCCGGTTCAAAACTCAAAGGGTAAGGGACAGAAACTGCAATATAACCATGCATAAAACCAGAAGTATGGCTTAATGCCATTCTTGCCGTTATTTTATTTAGCCATTCAACTCGAAACCCTTCCACGTTAATCGAGTGAGTTAGCATATTCTCAATCTTGCTAGTAGGGACATAATCTACTAAAGGCTTATCCAAATCTAGTTCCCCACTATCCACCATTTTCATTACCAGATATGAAAAGAATGCTTTGGTTAATGAAGCAGCAGGATATATAGTATTCGTTGGGGCTGGCTCCATTGATTCCATGCTTTTTACACCAAAATCTTTACTCCATATAATTTCCCCATTTTTGATTAATGCAATAGAAGAACCTGGAATCATTGCTTTTTCCATTAGAATAGGTATATCAGCTTCCAGTTGTTTGATTAAAATCTCATTTGTATTTTGAGTTTTTGCTAAGCCTTGTTCATTGATGCTTGTTTCTATAAGAGTAGCTGCATTTATAGCTTCTTCCTGAGCTCTAGAAGAAAATACAGAAACTAACATTGTAAATGCTATAAGGATAATTTTTTTATAGGTTTTCATACTTTTTATTTTAAGTATTTTGGTTTTAATTCTTTAATAAATTTGGCATCGATCCAGTATATAGCATCACGTGTCATAAAAAATAAGTATTTCTCATCAGGTGAAACGGATGGAAATCGACCCCAAGCTATTGGAAGCAGCATTCGTTTAGACCAATTATTTTCTGTCATTTTATAACTAATATAAAGTTCACAAAGCCGATTATCTTTGGTCTCTTCAATAATCATATATCTTTCATCTGGAGCTAAAGATATTGCATATTCTTGTTCAATAGAATTAATGTTTTCATCAAGTTTTTCAGGCTTAGAATATTTTCCATTAACAACTTTAGATACATACATGTCATGAGCATTACCTCTGATCTTCGCGTTTGGATTAAATCGTGAAAAGTAAATAGAACCGTTTTCTGTGATACTTTGCACAGATTCTGTTGCAGTAGTATTAATGACTGATGAAATCTTAATTGCTTTTGTCCAGGTATCGCCTTCTTTTTTAACAAAAAATATATCACCGTCTGAATCAAAGAACAGTTTTTTTCCATCTGATGAAAAAGTTGGGTTTCCATTATCTTTAGCCCCATTAAAGGAAGCAGGCTGTTGTTTTGCCCATATTCCATTAATCATTTTCATGAAATAGATCTTAAAATTTCGCTCTTCATCAGGTTTTACAGACCAATAAACCTCACTTAAATCAGGAGAAAAAACAGCAGCACTATGTTCAAAATAGTCATCACGAGATATTACTCCTGGTGCGAAAACTTCAGGAGTTTGGCCTGGTGGTTTCTGTCCAAGATAAGGGCCTTTTAATACAGGAAAATGATCTTTCTTCTTTTCGTTCTGTGCATTACATCCAATGAAGGAAATAATAAGTACAATAGCTCCAATAATTGATTTTGTTTTCATGATATTCTGTCAGTTATTTCAAATCAATTGGTATTAATATTTTACAAAAGTTAAATACTGTTTTTTCGCCTTCGAATTCGTCTTTTAATTAATTTGAATATCCCGGTAATTAATAATCCAACAATCAGCAAAACAATGATGTAAGGATTAATTTTTCGTTTCCAGCTATTTAATGGTTCCATAGTATTAATCGCCGCAATTAACTGCTGTTCAGATAATAACTCCAATTGAGGTAAGGTAGGGCGTTTCTGATTAAAACCAGCAATTGTGTTTTGGTTGGCATTCATCCAATCCACTAATTGAGTGATAATTTTTTTGCCTCCGTAAGCATGTTTATTACTCCCCTCTATACCACTATAATAGATAGGGCTAAAAGCCAGCGTAAAAAGGGGATCATTGGATTGCAGAATTTCTGAAAGTTTAGCGCGATATTCATAACTTTTACAAAAAGGCTCAAAAATTAAACGATACTTGCCATCAATCCGGTGTCGTCCTTCATGCCCTATAATGCTGGCTTGAATATTCTTGGACTCAAATGCTGTAACAAAGGCCAATCTCAAATCAGCTCCTGATAAACCCTGCTTCTCCAATGAATTTTTCAGCTTGATAACTGCATTATATCTCATGCTATTATCCAGTCCGGGTAAGTAAGCATAGGGATTCTTTTTGGCAATTTCTTCATCTGTAATCTTTAGTTCTGAAATTCTTTCTTCCCAGGCAGTTTTTTGCTCTTGATCAGAAATTTTTTCCCAGTAGAGAATAGGTGAGTCAGAATAAGCCCGTCTCATCTGAACTATAAGTGACCCTTCGTTCCATCCACCCATTCGGGCTGTGTTATCTTCAATTAACCAACCATCTATCGAATTTGCGAACAAAAAATCAAGTACGACAAAATGCACATTGGCTTTATACCCAAATTGCTCAACCACAATATTTTTATCACTGATGGTATGTGCCATAAAAAAGAGACCCACTTTACCATGAAAACTATAAAAAGGTTTCACATCTTTAAAAATGGTGCCGAAACGTTGGTAAAGTTCTTCTTCAAAATTAGAATCACTCAGCTTCTTTGCTCCGTTTGGCCATGAAAGATTTGACCATAATTGCTGTTTTATCTCCCTTAATTGATTATAGAAAGCCTCTCTTTTTTCATCGCTTAAACCATTCAGAATTACATCGCGATGATAATTCGTTGATAAGGCATCAATGGCAAGGCAAAATTTATAGTAAAATTTAATATCAGTTATCTCAATATCTTCTAACAAATTATCCGATCTCAGATAATTGCGCATTAAGTCAGCATATTGATAAAATCGGGAATTCGCCAAGCCCACTATTAAATTATTTCTATCACTATCCCCAGCTTGATTATCACTCAAATGTTTCAAACCCAGAACCAATTTATTTTCGGCTATTTGTAGGATACCTTCTGCTTTTTCTCCTTTAGGAATTCGGAAATAATTTTTCCAGGCTTTGTAAGCCGATTCACCATCTCTCACGAGTAATGCCAACCCTAGTTGAATTTCTGCATAATCCAGATCACCTAAATTACTCATGCTGATAGCTTCCGCTGTTTTTAATGACTCAGCAAGTTTTTCTCGATCCAGTGGTATTTTATTGATGACTTGGTAAATGGCTTCTTGCAAATCAATATTTACTTTTGCCATCCGTATTTTTTGAGTTGCTTTTTCACTTGGATTTGATTGCAAAGCTCTTTCAATTAATTTTCCGGCTTCCTCAAAATTATTGGCTTCTAATTCGTATTTAGCCTGGGATATCATTATATCCGTTGATGTGGAATCAACATTAAAGGCCAATTCTGTTAACCTTCTTGATTCTTCAATATCTCTATTGAGTTTCCAGGCAAAGTAAGCCAGTTTCTGATAAGCAGTCACCTTGTCATCACTTGATGTTTGATTAATGGTAATAACTGACTCGTATAAGTTTTTTGCTTTATGGTAATCAGCATTTCTGAATGCTTTGTAGGCACTGCTTATATCATCTTTTCCATAGACATTTGGTAAAATAAAAATGCATATTAGCAATCCTAATAATTGATATCTAATTTTAGTTTTCATTGATTTAATTTTAGTTTTCATATTTATATTCATATTATTGGTCTGTTGTAAAATGTTGATTTTATAAAATGCCCGTACTATTTTACTAAATACACAAACGCTTAGCTTATTCATTCCTTAGCGCATAAACCGGGTTGTTTTTTGCAACACGGATAATCTGATAACTAATAGCTAGCCAGGCAATGACAATAGTTATGAGGCATGGTATTATATAGATCATCGGACCTACTGTAATGTGATAAGCAAAATTACTGAACCATTGATCCATCCAGAAATAGGCGATAGTCCATGAAACAATTGTTGATATCAAAATTAATTTCATTATTTCTGATGAAAACAATCTTACAATATCTATAATGCCAGCCCCATGAACTTTTCTGATTCCGATTTCTTTTGTACGTGTGTTTGATGTATAAGTAACTAATCCAGTTAAACCTAGGCATGCAATGAAGATGGCCAGAAATGCAAAAATGCTGAAGAGCTGTCCTGTCTTTGCTTCTGCTTTATATACCTGTTTGTATTCATCTTCGAAAAAGTAAGATTGAAACGGAATATCAGAAACATAACTATTCCATTGATTTTCTATATACTCAATAGTGTTTTTTAAGTCAGCTGTATTTAATCGTATTTGCATATATCCACTGTTATTAGAAGCTGAAATTTTCAGAACGTTTGGACCAACTTCTTTATGTAGGCTTTCAATATTGTAATTTTTCACAACTCCAATGATAGGTAGCTTATGAGGGCCATCGTCATAAAATTCAATGATATGGCTTTCGAGGGGATTTTTGTACTGCAATAGTTCTACTGTTGCTTCATTCACAATAACTGCGTTTGAGTCAGTTCCATATTCATGAGAGAAAAAACGTCCTTCCAATAGTTCCAAGCCCATCACTTCGGGATATTCAATACTTACATCATTTTGCAATAGTAAGAAGGTGTTGTTATCCGGGTCGTCATCCTTTCCTTTGGCATTATTTGGATAGGTTTTTCCGGGAATGCAAGCTGAATTTGAAACGCCCAGGATATAAGAATTTTTAAGCAGATCTTGTTTAAATGCCTCCAATTGATTTTTTAATGCATCCGGTCTTTCAACGATCAATAATTGCTCTTTATCAAATCCCAAATCTTTATTTTGCATAAAATGGAGTTGTTTATAAACGACGATGGCACCCATAATAATACTTATTGAAATAATGAATTGAATGACTACCAATATACTCCGTAACCATCCAGATTTTGCACCGCTCGATAAAGTCCCTTTCAGGACTTTAATAGGTTTAAAAGCTGCTAAAACAAAGGCTGGATATGTTCCGGCTAATATTCCAACAACAACCGCTAAAACAAGTATTAAAACTATATTGAACGGATTGGTAAAAATGCCAACTGAGAGTACTCTCCCCACTAATTGATTGAAGTTTGGACTTAATAATTCAACGATGGCGACTGCAATTATCATAGCAATAAAGGTTAAAAAGATTGACTCATTAAGAAATTGAAAAACCAATCCTTTTTTATTGGCACCCAGTGTTTTCCTGATCCCAACTTCCTTTGCTCTTTTTGTAGATTTTGCAGTACTAAGGTTCACAAAATTAATAATGGCAATGATAATAATTAACAGGGCCAAAATTGAAAACAGCTTTACAGATGCCAGGCTTCCATTGGGCTCCAATTCATCTGTCAAATTTGACTTTAAGTGAATATCTTTTAGCGGTTTTAGTTTATACATAAACACATTTCCCATCTCAAAAAATTGTTCAATGGTGATACCAATAAATTTTTTGATTTCAGGCCCCAAATATGTTTTGATCATAGCCTGCATTTTTTCTTCAAAATCAATGGCTGAAGTACCATCTTTAAGTAGGATATACGTATGAAATATATTATTTGTCCACATTTGAAAGCTGGAGGCTGAGATACTTGTCAGCGAAGCAATTAAACCATATTTAAAATGTGAATTTTCAGGGGCATCTTTTATAATGCCAGTAACCTTATATGGGTTTTTATCTCTTCCAACTTTAAGCAATTTTCCGATTGGGTCATCATTTCCAAAATATTTTTTTGCTGATGTTTCAGAAAGGATTATTGAATATGGTTGAACCAAAGCTTGATTCGGATCTCCATCCAATAATTTAAAACTAAAAACATTGAAAAAACTTGAGTCGGCGTATAAGAAATATTCTTCTATAAAATTTTTATCTTCATAATTAACAAGCATTGAGCTTTGTTTTTTTAATCTTACAACATGCTCTACTTCCGGATAATCGTTTAAAAGTGCCTGGGCCATGGGTGGGGAAGTGACGGGGGCATCTGCCTTTTGTCCGGCCATTTGTCCGCTGATTTCTACGCGGTAAATATTCTTATTGTTTTCATGAAAACGATCATAGCTCATTTCATGCATAATAAAAAGGGCAATAAAAATAAAACTGGTCAAACCTATTGCCAATCCCAATAGGTTTATTAAAAAATAACCTTTTTGTCTATGAAGGTTTCTAAGTGCTGCAGTAATAATATTTTTAATAATTCTATAAATTTTTCATGTTTATAGTTTGACGTTTTCGAATGCCTGTTGGTTACAATTTACTAATTTTTAATAATTTTAATATCAAATATTTATGTTTATTTTAGGCATATTCATAGCTTTCCATATAATAATTTATAGGTGATGGATGTGTACTCTTTTTGTTATGTTTTTATTTGTTCTTTTTTAAATTTTACAATAAATTTGGCATCGATCCAGTATATAGCATCACGTGTCATAAAAAATAAGTATTTCTCATCAGGTGAAACGGATGGAAATCGGCCCCAAGCTATTGGAAGCAGAATTCGTTTAGACCATTTTTTTTCTGCCATTTTATAACTAATATAAAGTTCACAAAGCCTATTATCTTTGGTCTCTTCAATAATCATATAGCTTTCATTCGGAGCAACAGATATTGCATTTTCTTGTTCAATAGAATTAATGTTTTTATCAAGTTTTTCAGGCTTAGAATATTTTCCATTTTCAACTTTAGATACAAACATTTCATGAGCATTACCTCTGATCTTCGCGTTTGGATTAAATCGTAAAAAATAAATTGAACTATTTTCTGTGATGCTTTGAACTGATTCTGATGCATGTGTGTTAATGGCTGATGATAACTTAACTGCATTGGTCCAAGTATTAGCTTCTTTCTTTACAAAAAATATATCACCTTCTGAATCAAAGAACAGTTTTTTTCCATCTGATGAAAAAGTCGGCTTACCATTATTTTTATTTCCATTAAATGGAGCAAGTTGTTGTTGCGTCCATTTTCCATTAATCATTTTCATGAAATAAATTTTGAAATAACGACGCCCATCAGGTTTTGCAGACCAGAAAACTTCACTTAGATCAGGAGAAAAAACAGCAGCACTGTGTTCGAAATAGCCATTACGAGAAATGATACCCGAGGCAAATATTTCAGCAGTTAAACCAGATGGTTTTTGACCAAGGTATAGACCTGTTAATTCTGGAAAATTTGTTTCTTCCTTTTCATTTTGTGCATTACACCCAATGCATGAAATAATAAGCACAATAACTACAATAATTGATTTTCTTTTCATGATTTATTTTTAATCTTTTGGTTTTAAATCATCAATAAAGCCGGCATCTGCCCAATATACTGCCCAATCTGGTCCGGGTCTTCGACTTATGAAAAATA
>CAYOKJ010000126.1:0-8813 GCA_964404485.1 uncultured Bacteroidales bacterium
GGAAGACCAAATAATGTTAAAAATAATTTAGGGGGTTGTTACACGGACTCACGTTTAGTATAAGAATAGTAGACGATTTCGGAGCTCTTTCCTGTCAAGTTACAAGACCCCGATAACTATCGGGGGAAGCGGGCAACAATCCTTGAATTTATTACTGAATCGGCTATTATTTTTAAACATTATTAGAGCCATGTGGTTTGTTCTCTTCTATTTAACCATTAATTTATTTTGAATATTTTTTGAAATATTTTTGAATTAATGCAAGTAGTTTGTCTGTAATAATGGGTTTTGTAATATATTCATTACATCCTGCTTCAATTGATTTTTCTCTGTCGCCTGTAAGTCCAAAAGCTGTCTGAGCAATAATTATTACTTCTTTGTTGAATTGACGGATTTGACGGGTTGCCTCGTATCCATTCATATCTGGCATTTGAATATCCATCAAAATTAAATTTATGTCTGAATTTTTACGACAAATTTCAACGGTTTCTTTTCCTGTTCTTGCTTTTAAAGCTTCTATGCAGAATTTCTTAACAATTATGGAAATCAATATTTCTGTTGCTTCATCATCTTCGGCAATGAGAATTTTCAGGTTTCGAATATTATACTCTTTTCCTTCAACAGGAACAAAATTATTAACCATCAATTTTTCTTCTGAATTAATTTGATATGGTAATGTGAAATAAAATGTTGAGCCAACACCTTCTTCACTATCCACCCAAATTCTTCCACCAAGCATTTCAATATACGCTTTTGAAATTGACAAACCCAATCCTGCCCCTTGAAGTGCCATTTTATCGGAAATATCGGCTTGAATAAATCTTTCGAATATGGCATTCTGCCTGTCTCTTGGAATACCGAGACCCGTGTCTTTTACATAAAACTCAAGGTAATTGTCGCGTTTATAATAGCCAATTTCTATAAAACCTTTTTCAGTGTATTTAACTGCATTATTTACAAGGTTTGTAAGTATTGCATAAAATTTTTCTTGGTCGGTTTTTAGAATGGCTTTATTCGAAGGCAAAAAATCTCTAAACAAAAACTGCATTCCTTTTTCTTCAATCTGTGGCTTGAAGAAAGTATAAATGTATTGAATTTGTTCGTTGATATTCGATTCCTGAATGTTAATTTCCATCTGCCCTGATTCTATTTTCGAAATACTTACAATATTATTAATGATATTGAGCATTCTTTCACCACCTTTTTCAATTAAACTAATATATTCTTGTTGTTCTTCACCTGTAAGGCCGGGTTCTTTTAATAATCCCGCAAAGCCAAAGATGCCATTCATTGGTGTACGAATCTCATGACTCATATTTGCTAAAAAAGCCGATTTTAAACTATCAGATTCCTGCGCTTTTCCCAATGCTACTTTCAAATCTTCAAAAGTTTTTTTTCTTTCTATTGCCAGACTAATTTGTGGTGCGATATATTCCAGTATTTTTAATTCTTCTTCTCCGAGTATTTTTTCTCCTTCATAATTTTGAATAACAATTGCCCCTGTAACACTTTCCTTAACAAACAATGGAACCCCAATCCAGACTTCCGAAGGAGGTCCAACCATTTCCACAACTCCCTTTTTCCTCAGATCAGCCATGTCTTCCTGATTAATCAGCATCGATTTATTATTTTTGATCACATAACCGGTCATGCTTTTCCCAACCGGAAAACCCTTCAAATCTTCATCTAACTGATCTGCAATAAAAGGGGTTGATATCATCTGCGTTTCTTCATCGTATAATGCAATGTAAAAGTTGCTGGTATTGATTATTTCTTGGAGTTCAGTAAAAATAAATCTAAAAAACGTTTCGATGTTTTGAGATGAAAGAACTGCATTTGAGATTTTTACCAAGGCTTCTTGAGTTACTTCTAATCTTTTACGTTCGGTAAAATCCGTTATGGTTCCGATATAACCGATTATTTGATCTTCATCCCATTCCGGAACTGCATTCCCCATCACCCAAACTATAGTCCCATCATCCCTCAAAAATCGATATTCGGCATTGGATAATTTTTGGGATTTTATATCCGAATTCCAGTTTTCAATAATTTTAGTCTGGTCTTCAGGATGAACTGCTTTAAGCCATTTGTCACCTAAAGCTTCATCCAAAGTCAATCCTGACAATTCTGTCCACTTTGGATTTACATAGGTTGTTTCACCCTCTGGAGTAGTTCTGAAAATACCAACAGGGGAAACCTCGGCAAGCGTTTGAAATAAATGTTGGCTTTTTTGCAAAGCAATCTCAGCTTCTTTTCTTTCGGTAATATTCTCAACTGTTGACCAGATAAAACATTCACCATCACGTTCGATGGTCAGTCCTTGCAACAAAACAGGAACCAGATGTCCATCCTTATGTATGTACTCTTTTTCATACAAGCCATAATGACCTGTTTTTTCCAGATTCTTTAATTGTTCTTCTTCCTGGGCTGCGTATTTTTCAGGTGTTATATCCCAATAGCTTAATTTTAAGGTATCTTCAACAGTTCGTCCCAGAATTTTTGCATATGCAGGATTGATATCAACCAAAGACCTATCCATTCTGCAAAGTGCTAGACCAATAGGCGATGTGTTAAAAAGCAAACGATTGTATTCTTCACTTTTGCGGAGGATTTCTTCTTTTTCTTGACGTGTACGAATTTCATTTTCAAGTTTTTCAGAATATGATTTTAAGTCCTTTTCATTTTTCTGTGTCTGAAGCATCTTATCTTCTATCTTTCTAATAAGAACTTCATTATACTCCTTTAATACAATTGTTTCAGAAGATTGAGTAATTTCTTTGGATTGGATTTTTTTATTCTTCACATCTTCCATGAAATCATAAATAATTTTAAGAAAGTTATCCGGTTCCTGAGGTTTAAGAATGAAGCGATCCGCACCAAGGCTAAGTGCATATTCTTCATCTTTAGTATCAGTATAAGTGGCTGTATAAAAGAAAAAAGGAATGTTTTTTAACTTTTCATCTTTTTTACACTCCTTGCATAAAGTAAATCCATCCATTACGGGCATCAAAATATCTGAAATGATAAGATCTGGCATATTATTTCTCAACAAGCCCAAGGCTTCTGCCCCGTTTTTTGCAATTATGGTCTTAAAATCATTTGAATCAAGCATGGCCTGCAACAAATACAGGTTTTCTGGTTTGTCATCAACAATAAGTATTCTAGTCATAATTTGTTCCTCCATAATTATATAAAAACCTCTAATTGAGAAATAAAAGTATCCGGATCAATAGGCTTCTCAATATAGCCTGTAACTCCCGATTCAAATGCTTTTTCTTTATCCCCTGTCATCGCATAAGAAGTAACTGCAATTATTGGGGTTGATTTTAATGCTTCATTTTTCCTGAGTTCACAAGCTACAGCATATCCATCCATTTCTGGTAACTGAATATCGAGCAGGATCGCATCAGGTTTAATTTTTTTAGCAAGCGCTATTCCATCAATACCATTAAATGTTTGAAAAACCTCATAATTATTGCTTTCAAGCAGATAAGTAAGCATATACATGTTTTGCTCATTGTCTTCAATAATCTGTATTTTTTGTTTCATTTATTTAGTATTATTAATCGGCAGGCTAACTGTAAAAACAGATCCTTTCCCGATGGTTGATTCAACATCAATTTCCCCATTTAGCATTTCTGTAAGTTTTTTAGAGATTGACAATCCCAATCCGGTGCCTTCATGCTTGCGGGTAAGCCCGGTATCTATTTGCATAAAAGGTTTAAATAACAATTCTAACTTCTCATTTTCAATACCGATCCCAGAATCTATGATTTGTATTCTCACCGAATGATCAACCAAAAAGCACTTAATTCCAACAAAACCATTCTCTGTAAATTTAATAGCATTGTTAAACAGGTTCAAAATTATTTGATGAACCCTGAGCTTATCGCTAACCATATCTGTTACATCTGCAGCAATTGATACCTCAATTTTCAAGTTTTTCTTATCTGCGAAAGGCTTATTCGTTTCTGCAATTTTTTGAATAAGTTCGGGAAGATTGAACTGCTCATAATTCAATTTTAGTTGCTCGGCTTCAATTTTCGAAATATCAAGGACATCATTAATCAATGAAAGCAAATGCCTGGCACTATTTTGAGCCATCCCGAGTTGTTTTTTTTGTTCACCGTTCAACGGCCCGGGTTTTTCCTGCATCAATATACCAGTAAAACCAATGATGGAATTAAGGGGTGTACGAAGTTCATGTGACATAGTAGCCAGAAATGCAGATTTTAAACGATCAGCAGATAGAGCACGTTCCTTTTCTTTTTCGAGTTCAGCAGTCCGTTGAATGACAAGTTCTTCGAGGTGATGCCGGTGAAGTTGTAACTCCTCATCTGTTTTTTTCCTTTCGGTGATGTCTGTACTAATTCCTACCAGTGCTACAGGCTGATCATCATTATCTCTAATAATGGTCGTGAAAAGTAATATCGGGAATTCAGTTCCGTCCTTCCGCCTATTCATCATTTCACCCGTCCAACCCCCTTTCAAGGTAGCCGGAAGAATTTCATTGACGAGCTCCGGAGGATTATTCAAAGATCTTACCATTGTAATGTTTTTCCCGATCAATTCCTGCTTACTATATCCATAAGCTTTTATAAAAGATTGGTTTACAAAAATGATATTGTCCTTTAAATCCGATATACTCACAAATTCGTTAATATTTCGTAGTACCTGAGCCAAAAAAGAAATATCTTTTTCTGCTTCGTCTCTTTCATTTTTCCATTTTAGTAATTGCGCCATTAAAATATTAAACTGACGAAAAAGCAAACCTACTTCATCTTTTCCCCTCGGTATAAGTTTGATAGAAAAATCCTGACTTTCAGAAATTTTTGCAGCCGTATCTGCTAACAACAAAATTGGTTTTGTAAATATTTTTTGCAATCTGGAAGCAAGAAAATAGGATAATATCAACATGAGTACGAATACGGTTGAAAGGATAAGGACAAGACGTTGATTTTCTTTTTTTAAAAGTTCAGAATTTGCCTTGATATAAAGTGCACCTATTATTTCACCCTCAAAACTGATGGGTTCAGTAATATAAAAAAATCCATCCTTGTATATTGCACTTTGATTTAAATCTGTTACAGCAGATAAGGGGTCTTCTATCGAGTCAGGAAATGTAGTAAATAAATTTCCAGATCCATCAAAAAGATATCCTTCATCAACCGATTCAATATATCTTAAGCGTGATAAGGCTTCATCAGCCTGTTGTCTGTTTTCGAAGGCGAGAGGGATAATGCAATAATCACCAATAAGTTTTGCATTTAATAATAAATTTGATCGTGTTTCATTTTTTAATCTTTTTATATCCTTGAATGAGATAAATCCAAAACCGATGGAAACAACGGCAAAAGTAACAAAGAAAATAATCGCTACAATCTTGTTTTTTATTGAAAGATCCCTTATGAATTTAAATCTATCCATCTGATTAAATTATTACTGCATAACTTAAAAGCAAACTGTTGATCTTAAGACCTGATTTGTCAAGGGTAGTACGGTTTACTTCATATCGAATATAATTACCTTCTGTAAACATATTTATAAGAACTCCTTTTTCCCCATATCCCTCGCTATCGCTAATAGTTAATAATGGTTTATCTGTTGTATATTCAAGTATTTTATCAAGATTTTTTTCCTCCGATTCAGAAATAAATAAGATCATGCTGTTTTTAATTTCATCAATAGAAGTAATGTGCTTAATGATCACTTGATTCCCATTAATTCTTACTTTGCTAAACAATTCATCCAATACCTCACCAAAAGTATTTTGTCCAATAATGGCAATCTGAAAAATCTCCGTGGAATCATTTTTGCCTACATTGACTGGCCATTGCACAAAGTGTGTGAATTTTTCAATGTAACCAGCTTTAATTAATGACTCTCTTGACTGAGCAAATGATTGATTATCATTCAGAACTCCCAACAGAATAAATATCAAGACCAAAATTCTTTTTAGACTATGTATATTGAAGCTTCTCATTTTTACCAAAACATCATTCAATTTGCTATATATCAATTATTTTCCCAGTTGAAATTATATGCTACTAATAACGAAAAAGTTCTTTGAGCCTGTCTGTACCTTCCATCGAAACGGTTTGAAGGATGATAATATTCCTGATCAAAAATATTGTTTGCTTTTAACTGGATCTTTAAATCTTTCAAGACTGCATAAGTAAAGCATCCGTGAACAATAAAAGCATCTTTGATTTTATCATCACCCGTTGACGGAATGATTTCTGGATTTTTTCTGCCTCCCAAATAGTTGGCTCTTAAATTTATTGAAAATTTTTGGCTCAAGGAATAAGTGAATCCAGTATTGGCAGTGTGTAAAGAAATTTCAGGAATAAACAGATCATCCTGATCGATTGAGTTGTTATAGGTGTAGTTTGCATACATATTAAAGTTCTCGGTATAATAATTCCAATACAATTCAAATCCTGTAGTGTTTAATTTATCCTTGTTAATCCATCGGTCAACATCAATATCAATCTCTTTTGTAAGTTTATTATCAATAGTATTGAAATAGATGGCTCCCCCCATACTTAAGTTTTCATTAAACTGGTAGGAGAAAGCAAATTCCAAGGATTTCATTTTTTCAGGTTTTAACCCACTATTACCAGTTCCAAAATTATAATCCCATGGTTTTGGCGATCTGAATGCCTTATTAAATAAAGCCTTAACTGTCAGACTTTTATTGTTGTACACAAAACCTAAACGAGGAATGAATACCTGTCCGTAATAGCTCGAAAAATCATGCCGGATGCCACCATTAAATGAGAGGTGTTTAAAAATACTGAGCTGCAACTGTGAATAATAGCTAAAAAGTTTATTGAATAATAGTGGAGGTTTTAAGGGTGTCGGGGGAGGTATATCCTGAGCATTACTATAGGTCACCGAAAATCCTTCAGAAAGATTTTCTATCTCCCCGATTATACCTCCAATAATAAGCAAGTTTTCAATCGGCTTATAATTTACCTGATTCTCAATACCTAATAAATAATTGGGTCTATAATAGCCAATTTGATTACCTGGCGTTGTTTCTGTAGCTTTAATCACAGCATTGATCGTATTTGGTTTAACAGTGGCATTACGGTAATAGGCTGTTGAATTCAAATCCCATTTTTCATGTTTGTTGTAGGAATATTTCGCAAAAGCATTTAAAAACATGATGTTCCATAAAGAATTTTTATCCAGATAAATATCATCTATGCTTTTAAAGTTGGTGGTCATGGATGATTTCTTTTCCTGATAATCAATTCCGGCATTAAAATTTTTAATTTTTAACCTCCCTGAAAACGACAAATCATTTTCAAAATTCTCCATATTTTTTGTCCAGTTATTATCTCCATGAGCCCCTTCAAGATCGGCTTTTTCAGAAGTCTTGTACTGAGCGGAAACCGAATAGCCTATATCTTTTTTAGCATCATAATTTTTAAAATTTAGTCCAAGCATTCCTGTCTTGAAATTTCCACCAAGCAGACTGATCTGTCCGCTTTTTCCAGATGGCTTTTTAGTTATGAGATTAATGATACCCGAAACTGCATTTGATCCATATAGTGCTGATGCAGGTCCATAAACCACCTCAATTTGTTCTATATCGGAAAGGATAAACTGCCCACCTCCATAAAACCCTCCTGAGTTCAACTCATTAATTTGAATGCCGTCTACCATTAGCAGGATGAGATTATTTTGCGAAGGGACTCCCCGCATAAAAATATAACTATTGAATCCCTGGATGTTTCTGAATTGAAATCCAGGTAAATCGGAAAGTGCCTCTTCGAGGGTAAAATAAGCCCGTTCGGCAATCTGCTTTGCAGTAATTACATGAACGGTGGCTGCAACTTCTTTTAAGGTTTGCTGTGTTTTTGAGGCTGAAATAATTTGTACATTTAATAAGTCTGTAAGCGACATCTTTAAGATATCTTCCGTTTTAAGTGTATCATTTTCTTGCGCATAAACGGCTGAAAATCCTAAAACCCAAAAGAAAATAATAATAGAAAGAATTATCTTTTTCATTTTTTCGGTATTAAACAATTTAAAATATGTCGACCCCGTTTTTAAAATTTATTTTAAAAGAATTATGACGAAAATCTATTACAACACAAAGCTAAGTAAAAATAATAACAAAGTAATGCTTTGGGAGATTCAAAAAAAAGAAAGAGGTCGAAATTGACCTCTTGTCTCGTTTTGTATCCCCAACAAGACTCGAACAAAACCCTATAATTAAGGCTTAGAGGAGTAAAACGGTGCAGAAAACGGTGTAAGAGGACATAAAAAAACAGGTGCTAGATGCGCATGTTTCAGATAAAAAACAAATTAATCAAACTCTCACTGTAATGTCTGATTATTCCATCATTTCTATGCATATGTGATACATTTAGTGTATACATATTTTAGGACGACTCAACATTGTCTAGTCCTAAAATACGGCTACAGGTTAAAATTGATTTATGCCGCTTTTTTTGCATTGGCTGTACTAAAGAAGCATTGATCGAGATAAAATTCATCTTTTAAGATACCATTAACCCGCTCTGCTATTGCATTTTCATAACAATGATTTTCTTCGGTCATGCTGATTTTAATTTTTCTTTTTTTGTTCTTTTGATTTTAATTCCTCAATTGCAATATCATTTCTTTTGCATTTTTGTTTTCAGGATTTAGCTCTAAAGATATTTTATAATTCTCAATAGCAAGGTCAGTTTGTCCGTTCTTCATATATGCTTCAGCTAAACTATCGAAGGTATTTGCTGATTTTGGGTATTCTTCAACATTTAGTTTAAAAAGCTTAATGGCTGCTTCTATTTTATTCT
>CAYOKJ010000127.1:0-4545 GCA_964404485.1 uncultured Bacteroidales bacterium
AAAACGTGCTTGGGTCTCTAAATATTATTGCTAACTTGCAAACTGATTAGTTACATTTTTTTAATTACATTTATCACATTATTAAAAATGTC
Organism: uncultured Bacteroidales bacterium; assembly: GCA_964404485.1. Lineage (GTDB taxonomy): Bacteria > Bacteroidota > Bacteroidia > Bacteroidales > JAIORY01 > JAIORY01. The sequence continues at coordinate 93 of CAYOKJ010000127.1, forward strand.
TTGAGATTGGTTTTCAATTTGTTTACTACAACAATTCTTAAATATTGATTGAATCTTATTGTTCATGTTTGATAATAATATTTTATAATATTCAAGACTGTTTGCTGAAACTTTGTAAGTATCAAAAGGAATATCATTTATATATTCTTCGTCTTCAAGAATTAGTTCAGGATGGTAAATCGAAAAGCTAGAAACACTTAAAGCAATTGCTTCGGTGTTGAAAGGAATGTCGTTAATATAATTTTCGTCTTCAAGAATTAGTTTAGGATGGTAAACCGAAAAGAAGGGAACACTTAAAGCAATTGCTTCAGTATTAAAGGGAATATCGTTAATGTATTTTTCATCTTCAAACTCAATTGCCAAGTTATTAGAAAATGAGAATTGAGCAAAGAATGTGAAAACTAATGCAAGAGTTAAAATTGTTGTTTTCATTTTTTTGGTTCTTTTTGTGTTAATCTTTTTGTTTTGTTTTTTCATTTTCGGTTTATGTAATATCTAATATTGTGCCAAAACTGTAATTAGCTGAATTACAGAATGTGTAAGGTGTGAAAGCTTGAAAAATGTGTACGTTTTCTTTACATATTCGTCCATGTTCGAACAATATCTCACAAAGTTTTTTAATGAAACTCAGAGATAAGAAAATGCCGTTTATACAAAGAAACAATATAGTGAATAGAAATTTATTTGGTATAAAAAAAGAACTCCCAAGAGGGGAGTTCTTAATCAATAATATTTAACCAAAAATATTTATTATGTAATAGATGTTAATATTGAAATAGTTTTAAATTATTCGTGTTTAACAAATTAAAACCATTATTATCAATATTATAAAATAAGTTATTTATCATTTTTTGAGTTAAATTTTCAACTTGCTCATTATAATAATTATTAATTAACAGTTTCATTTCATTGCCTATGTTTGCAAAAATTATTTGATAATACTCTAAACTACGAATTGAAATTATATATGTATCAAAAGGAATATCGTCAATATATTTTTCTTCATTTTCGAAAACCAACTCATTATTAGTTAAAATAGCATTCATTGCAATTTTCTTTGTATCAAAAGGAATATCATCTATTCCTTTTTCGTTTTCAAATTCGTAAAAATTTTTCAAAGCAAGCTGATCATAAAAGATAGTCTCAGTATTAAAAGGAATATCGTTAATATATGCCTCATCTTTTAATTGGAAATTTTTAAGAAATGTATTAGGCCTCAAACTGTCATAAATATTTTTTGTACTAAAAAGAATATCAGCAACATAATTTTCTTCTTCCATTGTAAGAATTTGAGAAAAAGTTGAATTGTTCAGAATATTAAAAACAATTTCTTCAGTATTAAAAGCGATGTCTTCAATGTAGCTTTCTTCTTCAAGCTCGGGATTCAAGTTATTGGAAAATGAAAACTGAGAGCAGAAAATAAAAACTAAAGCGAGTGTTAAAGTTTTTGTTTTCATTTTATTAGTTTCTTTGATTTAGGTTTTTATTATGTTCTTGTAATATTGTTTATCTATTTTAATGCCAAACTTGTAAGTTGTTGAAAAACAGAATATGAGACGAGATAAAATTTGAAAAATGTGTTCGTTTTTTTACAATCTTGTCCATATCCGAACAATATTTTAAAGAACGTTTTATTTTGATAATATGACGGAATAAAAATCATTATGTTACACTAATACTAAATGAAAAATTTAGTTTTAAAACTAAAAATGTTCTGAATGACTTGTTATAAAAGGTTTTTGTGAAAGATGTTAAATATGTGTTAAAAAATGCAAAAATTGTTTTTAGCTGAAAAATGTATTTGTGGTTGAGTCTATAATTGCTAACTTTTTAATTTTTATTATCTTTTCAGATAATTATTAAAAATTAATTTATAAAAGATAAGTATAGGTTATAATAAACAACTATTAAACTACCCTATTTCCTCCCAGCAATAATAATAACGATTTCTCCTTTCGGGGGATGGTTATCATAATATTCAAAAAGCTCCGTTAGGGTTCCTCGGCGTGTTTCTTCATAAATTTTTGTAAGCTCTCTCGAAACAGAAGCTTGTCTTTCGGCACCAAAATATTCAATAAATTGATTTAAAGCTTTTACAAGACGAAAAGGAGATTCGTAAAAACCCATTGTATATTTTTGTTCGGCAAGCTCTTTAAGTTTTGTCATTCTTCCTTTTTTGTGAGGAAGAAAACCCTCGAAAACAAAATGATCGACAGGTAAACCGGAATTTACAAGAGCAGGAACAAAAGCAGTAGCTCCGGGCAAACATTCAACATCAATATTATTTTTAATACATTCTCTGACAAGTAAAAAGCCGGGATCGGAAATTCCGGGTGTTCCCGCATCAGTAGCTAAAGCAATGGTTTCACCTCCCAAAATTCTTTCAACTAAACCTTCAACAGCCTTGTGTTCGTTATGCTGGTGATGAGGCATCATCTTGTTTGTAATCTCATAATGCTTTAATAAGAAACCGGTTTTTCGGGTGTCTTCTGCCAGAATGAGGTCAGCCTCTTTAAGCATACGAATTGCTCTTAAAGTTATATCTTCGAGGTTACCAATAGGAGTCGGAACTAAAATTAGTTTTGACATAAGTTTAAATGTTAAAATTCTAAAATAAAATCAGTCAATAAACGAAAAAGGTTTTCATATTCGGTTAATGGAAGATTTTCTGCTTTGTCATCGGGAGTGTGATATTCTGAACATTCGTTTCCCATTGTGTAAATAAAAACAGAAGGAACTCCTTTTTTATAAAAAGGACAATGGTCGCTATTACAAGATTCCCCTCGTTTTTTTACTTGTTTTAAGTAGTTTTTATTTTTATTTATTGAAACCAGAGAACTATATGCTTTTGAAAATACACTTGAATTAACCACAGTTATTCCTTCACTTCCGCTTCCAACCATATCAAGATTAATCAGGAATTTAATATTTTCTAAGTTAAAAAGAGGATGATTTGCGTTATAAGTTGAGCCCATCAAACCTACTTCTTCACCCGAAAAAGCCATAAAAACAATTGAATAATCAGGTTGATTTTCGGGAAGGGAATAATGGCGTGCAAGATCAGTAATCATTGCCGTTCCGCTTGCATTATCATTGGCCCCCGGAAAATAAATTCTCTCTCCCATTCTTCCGAGATGATCATAATGTGCTGTAAAAACGAAAAACGAATCAGGGTGTATTTTGCCCTCAATATATCCTATTACGTTCTGGGTTTTGTAATCAGTAAAAAACTGATTCTGAACAGAAATTTTTATACTTTTCGCTTCAGGCGGAATTGCATCAGTTTTAATTTTCAAACTGACATAATCACCTTGTTTTCTGCCGTTTGAAATATGCCAATATAATTTTTTCTCACTTAACTTTATTATTCCTTTATATTTTGGTAAATCCAAATTAGCAAGTTCTTTTTGTTTTAGATTGGTGATTATAAATTTATTTGAAAGATCATGATATTTTTCTTTTTCAATTTCAGTATTGTTTATCCAAACAATATCATAAGTTCCTGAAATGGCAGGCGAAGAACATTCAATTAAAAAATCTGACCCGGGCATAAGTTTTTTTCCGTCAACTGAAACAAAAATGGGTTCAGGAAAAGTATTTATTGAAAAAGAAAATTTTTGAAAGTAGTTCTTCGAAAATGATTTAAGTCCGATATTTTTAAATTCTTTGCGGATGTATTTTGCAGCTTTTTTTTCTCCTTTATTTACATAACCTCTGCCTTGCATTTCAGTTGAAGTTAGATCTTTTATCAACCTGAGCGCATAATTTCTGTCTTGCGAAAAAACTGAAATAAAAGAGAAAAGAAATAGTAATAGAAATATTTTTTTCATTGTTAAAAATTGAATTTAATCAAAAAGTTTATTTGGTGTATTTTCTGTTAATTATATCTACAAATTGATTAAAAGGGTTTTCATCTGTTTTCCAATTATTTTTTGATTTAAGTTCATCAATAAATTGTCCGGCTTCGTACACGGTTTCGTAAGAATTAAATTTATCCAAAGCCAGATTATAATCATGCATATTACCATGAAAAAGTTCGTTGATAAACAGAAATTTCTCATTTATACCTATAGCTTTTTTAATATTTTTAATATGATTATGCGACATGCTGGCAGCAATACTTTTATCATCTTTTTCTAAAAATTTATCCCCGATTGTGTTTGAATTTTCTGCGAATAAATCTAAAGTTGATTTTTTTTGTTCAGGTGTTTTTGATTTTCCAGGTTTAATATCTGATTTTGTTATTATAGATTTATCCTCCGGCGGCGGAATTACCTCAACAGGTTTTTCTTTTGGTTGAAGTGGTGGTTCAAAAACTTTTTCCTCGGATTGTTGAATTACTTCTACAATTTTTTCCTCTGTTTTTTCCGGCTCTGTTTCAATTTTAAATTCAACAGCTTTTACTTCTTCTTGTTTAATTATTTCATCAGTTTTGATTTCCGGTTTTGGTTTT
>CAYOKJ010000127.1:4645-8497 GCA_964404485.1 uncultured Bacteroidales bacterium
TTTTACTTCTTCTTGTTTAATTATTTCATCAGTTTTGATTTCCGGTTTTGGTTTTACTTCAACGGGATGATTTAATTTTATCTGTTCTGTTTCTGTTTTTTCTTTAAATTTTGGTTTCTCTTTTTCTTCAGGAATTTCTAAAGGACTCAAAGGTTTTGTAATTAAATTATTATTTAGTTCCTGAAGTTTATAAAAATATTCATAAATCTCCCGAAGATTTGACATTATCATATCAAGTTCAATTCTTGGGATTCTGCCTTTGTGTTTCAAAATCATTTCAATTTCTTCATTAATAGCATCATTAATGAAAGAGATTTCGTCTTTTATTGTTTTAATATCCATGATTTATTTTTTTTAATAAATTGTCATTTTTTTTTGTTAGAGTTTTATGCTTTAAAGACAAAAAACAAGTAGAACATCCGGAATAAAATAATTTCAGATATCAATACGCTATTATTAATATTTTTTCCACCTTTGTATAAATTAAAAAACATCAAAATTCGTAAAATATTATTTTCGGATAAAGATATAAAACATTAGTTTAAAGAAGAAAAAATGTTTCTGGAAAAATCAAATAATTATCATAAACGCAATGGATGGGTTGAAGTAATCTGTGGATCAATGTTTTCAGGAAAAACAGAAGAACTGATACGACGCTTGAAGCGTGCAAAAATAGCTAAACTTAAGGTTGAGATTTTTAAACCAACAATTGACACACGTTATGATGACGAGAATGTTGTTTCTCACGATTCCAATTCTATTCATTCAACTCCAGTAGAAACGGCTTCAAACATTTTATTTTATTCAAAAGATTTTGAAGTTGTAGGAATTGATGAAGCCCAGTTTTTTGATGATGAACTATCAGCAGTTTGTAATAAATTAGCCGATGAAGGAAAACGTGTTATTGTTGCAGGGCTCGACATGGATTTTACAGGGAAACCATTTGGTCCAATTCCATCACTAATGGCCACTGCCGAATATGTAACAAAAGTTCATGCTATTTGCATGAGATGTGGCAATCTCGCACAATATTCTCATAGAATTATAAAGGGTGATCAACTAGTTGTTCTTGGAGAAAAAGATAGTTACGAGCCTCTCTGTCGCAGATGTTTTTTTGAAGCACGAAAAAAAAATTAATTGTTGCACTGATTTGCCCTTATACTGTTTCATTGTTGTTAAGAAAACAATAAATCAACTCAGTTTGTTTCCATATTTTCCTATAATTTAGTAATATTGCAGCTGTTTTATAAATTTAAAGATTATTTTATTATGAAAAGATTTTTTTCGGCATTTGTGATAATATATTTATTTACTGCTACTTTGGTTTTTGCACAGTTAGAAAAAGAAACTGTAATTATTATTCATACTGATAAAGGTGATATAACTGCAAAGCTTTATAATGAAACTCCAAAGCACCGAGATAATTTTATCAAATTGATAAAAAATGGATGGTTCGATGGTTCTGAATTTCATAGAGTAATTAATAATTTTATGATACAAGGAGGAGAAAGCGCAAAAGGTGCTATGGATCCCGGTTATAGAATTGATGCAGAAATTCATGCTGATTTGTTTCATAAAAAAGGTGCTCTCGCTGCTGCCAGAGAAGGCGATGCAGTAAACCCAAACAGACAATCATCCGGTTCGCAATTTTATATTGTTCAGGGACAAAAATTCAATGACCAATATCTTAATATGTTTGAGCAGAAAGCTAATATCAAGTTTACCCAAAAGCAACGCGAAGTTTATAAAACAATAGGAGGGACCCCCCATCTTGATGGTGCATATACTGTTTTTGGTGAAGTAATTTCAGGACTAAATGTTGTTGATTCAATTGCTGCCGTTAAAACAAATAAAGAAATGGGCAACAGACCTGTTGAACCACTTACAATGAAAATTGAAATATTAGAGTAATATTTTTCAGATAGAAGAAAATGAAAGAAAAAATACAAAATATCCTTAGCCAAATAAACGAATTTAAAGCTGAAAACATTGAGTCGCTTGAAAATTTCAGGATTAAGTTTCTTGGTAAAAAAGGACAAATTCAGGATTTGTTTTTGGAATTTAAAAATATACCTAAAGAACATAGGAAAGAAATGGGTTTGTTGCTTAATGATTTAAAAAACAAAGCCAAGGAAAAACATTATGCTGAGCAAAAGAATTTTCAGTCGGGAGCGAAAATTCAAAAAAGTGATAAAGATTTTACCATGCCAACCGAATTTATTTCTCTTGGTGCAAGGCATCCATTATCAATCATAAGAAATGAGATTAATGATATTTTTTCCAGAATTGGATTTGCTGTAAACGAAGGTCCTGAGATTGAAGATGATTTTCATAATTTTACTGCATTAAATTTCCCTGAAGAACATCCGGCAAGAGATATGCAGGATACTTTTTTTATTGAAAAAGATCCTGATATTGCATTAAGAACACATACTTCTTCGGTTCAGGTAAGAGCAATGGAAAATTCTAAACCACCAATTCGTGAGATTTATCCCGGAAGAGTTTTTCGTAACGAAGCTATTTCGGCTCGTGCTCATTGTATTTTTCATCAGGTTGAAGGTTTATATGTTGACAAAAATGTGTCTTTTGCCGACTTAAAACAAACTTTGTATTATTTCGCAAAAGAGATGTTTGGCGAAGAAACAAAAATTCGTTTCCGGCCATCATATTTCCCGTTTACCGAACCTTCGGCTGAGATGGATATTTCTTGTAATATTTGTGGCGGAAAAGGTTGTAATATTTGTAAATATACCGGCTTTGTTGAAATTCTTGGCTGTGGAATGGTTGATCCGAATGTTTTTGAAAATTGTGGAATTGACAGCAAAGAATATACTGGATTTGCTTTTGGAATGGGAATAGAAAGAATAACGATGTTGAAATATCAAATTAATGATTTGCGATTATTCTTCGAAAATGACAGCAGATTTTTAGAGCAATTTAGAGATGCATTATAGAGTCAGGCGAAATAAACTGCATTATTATACATCCGGTTCAAAAAAATATTAATTATTTTTTTGAATCGGATTTTTTCTTTTTTCTTTTTCTCTGCGTATTAATTCAGTAATATGAATTTCCATATCTGAGAGCATGAAATCTGTGTTTTTGATTTTTTTAATATCAAGCTCAAGAGCTGCATGAACATTTCTGATTTTTCTGATTAGACTTAAATATTGTTGTTTTTGCTCTGATTTTATGAAATCTTTAATAATTAAAAAATAATCAATTTGTTTAACTAAAGGAAGGAGTTTTCCGTTTTTGTTATTGTTAGAAATAAGTGAAAATGTATTTTGAGATTCTTCATCAAAATAATAATAAAAAGAAAATTTGTTTTCCTGTTTGCTGTTTTCATCTGTAATAAGCAAGTCTTCCATTCTTTTAAGTTCTAATTTCAAATCATTATTGACATGAAAAGCAAGACGATAATCTTTTAATTGTGTGGAAATTCCAAACAGAGTATATTCCGATTGAATGTCAAAATTTATTCTTAGCTTTTTTTTCATTTCCTTTTTATTCAGAATCTTTGAGCGATTAAAGAACAAAGTAATAGAAGACTATAAAATTACAAAAAAAAAGAGGAATATACTATGTGCCGAAATATATAAATTTATCAAAGTTTATTTGTTTTATAATACTATAAAATTTAGGAAAAAAATGAAGTATAGAAATCTATATAGACTCACTTCGGCTGTAGTTGAAATATAGGAAACCCAATACCTTTATTTTTATTATATCATTATTTCCCCGAAAATTTTCGTGACTATTATTACAATACTAGAACATAATTTTTTTGTTATGACTTTTCTTCAGGAAGAATAATTGTGAGGGCTTTTTCAGAAGCTAGCTTTTCAGCTC
>CAYOKJ010000128.1:0-8497 GCA_964404485.1 uncultured Bacteroidales bacterium
TATGATTTTATTAAGTTTGTGTATATTTAAATAAAATATAATTTATTGCAGATTATTGTATCTAACAAATGTTGTTGAAATGAAAATAAAAGAAATAATTAATCATCTTGAAGAAATTGCTCCCCTCAATTATCAGGAATCTTATGATAATGCAGGTCTTATTGCAGGAAATCCCAATAGTGAAATTGATAAAGCACTAATTTGCCTTGATATTACTGAAGCAATTATTGATGAAGCAATAAATGATGGATTTAAACTAGTTATTTCACATCATCCATTAGTATTTAATGCAATAAAACAAATTACAGGAAAAAATTATGTTGAAAAAGTGTTAATTAAAGCTATTAAAAATGATATAGCTTTGTATTCGGCACATACAAATCTTGATAATATTTCTTCCGGAGTTAATGCAATGTTATGCAAAAAACTAGGGGTAAAAAACTATCATATTTTGCAACCAAAAGCTGGATTATTGAAAAAAATAGTTACTTTTTGCCCAATAAATAAAGCTGAAGAAGTAAGAAACGCTTTGTTTAAAGCCGGTGCAGGTAACATCGGTAACTATGATAATTGCAGTTTCAGTACAAAAGGAAAAGGTTCATTCAGGGCGAATGAAAATGCAAAACCTTATGTTGGAAAGAATAATAGATTGCATTTTGAAGAAGAAGAAAGAATTGAAACAATATTTCCTTTTGATAAAGAACAGGCAGTTTTAAGCAAATTGTTTGCTGCACATCCTTATGAAGAGGTTGCTTATGATATTTATCCACTTGAAAATAAATACCAAAATGTAGGTGCCGGAATGATTGGTGAATTGAAAAATTCTATGGATGAAAAAGATTTTTTACTGAAAATGAAAAAAAATATTGGTGCTTCTTGTGTTCGGCATTCCGAATTTTTAGGGAAAAAAGTAAAAAAGATTGCAGTTTGTGGAGGTTCAGGGAGTTTTTTAATAAATGCTGCAATATCAGCTAGAGCTGATGTTTTTATTACCGGAGAAGTTGGATATCATGAGTTTTTTAATGCTGAAAAAAAGATTATCATTGTAGATATTGGTCATTATGAAAGCGAACAATTTACAAAAGATTTAATTTTTTCTATTCTTAATAAAAAATTTACTACTTTTGCACTCCGAATTTCGGAGTTAAATACCAATTCAGTCAATTACTTATAAACTAAACAGTAAATATATATTATGGCAAAGTTATCTTCTAATGCAAGAATTTCACCAATGGAAAGAAGTAAATCAACAGAAACGCCGGAAACTGAAAAAATGGCGAAGAAGAAGCTGAAAAAAGAGAAGCTTAAAAAACCTATAATTAGATTAGTGTCTGCTGATCCGAAAATGGGTGAAAAAGATAATATTGAAGTAACAATAGAAAAAAAGTTAATTACTTTATACAGCTTACAACAAATTGATAGCCAGATTGATAAAATACGAATTGTGAGAGGCGAACTTCCTCTTGAAGTTGAGGATATTGAGGATGAAGTAGCAGGAATTGAAACTCGTATTGAAAAAATTGAGGCTGATAAAGAATCTATGGAAAATGCTATTACTGAAAAGAAAAATATCAAGGTTGATAGCTCGGCAAAAATTAAAAGATACGAAGAACAACAAAAAAATGTTCGTAATAATCGTGAATTTGATTCTTTAACAAAAGAAATTGAATTTCAAACTCTGGAGATTCAATTAGCAGATAAAAGAATCAAGGAATATGAAATAAAACTTATTGGAATTAATGAAAACATTAATGAATCAAAAGTTGATCTTGAAGAATTTACTAATGAGCTTGTTATTAAAAAAGGAGCTCTGAATGATATTATTGCAGAAACAGAAAAAGAAGAAAAAAATCTGATGGAGAAATCTAAGGAAAATCAACAACTGATTGAAGAACGATTATTAGTTGCTTATAAAAAAATTAGAAAAAACGCTAAGAATGGATTAGCAGTTGTTATGATTGAAAGAGATGCCTGTGGTGGTTGTTTTAATAAAATCCCTCCTCAACATCAGCTTGATATCAGAATGCATAAAAAGATTATCGTTTGCGAATATTGTGGCAGAATATTAGTTGATGATGCTATTGATGATGCAGTTAAGAAATACGAATAAAAAAATATTATTAATTTTTAAAAAGGGAAGTCTGTACAGACTTCCCTTTTTTTTTATCTTTACGAAAAACTTTAAGCATTTATTATTATGTTAATTTTTGGAAAAATTCGTAAAATAATTTTATTTTTATTATTGATCGTATTTTCATTTTCTTCTTTTGCTCAGTTTGATTTTAACGAAAATTGTAAAAAAGCTTATTCTGCTATTATTAATTTAAAATTTGATGAAGGCAGGAAAATTATTGATAAGGAAAAAATCAATAACCCAAACAATAATATCATAAATTATCTCGAAAATTATATTGATTTTTTAACAATCATTATTGGTCAGGATAAAAATGAGTTTAGGAAATTAGAATGTAATAAAGATATACGGATAAATGCCTTGGAAAATGCTGATGAAGATAGTCCATATTATCGTTATTGTCTTGCAAATATTTATTTACAGTGGGCTTTTGCACGACTGCAATTTAAAGAGTATTATACAGCCACTCTTGAAATAAATATTGCATACCGTCTTTTAAAAAAAAATCAATCAAATTATCCTGAATTTATGCCCGGATATATTGGCTTAGGTTTACTACATACAATAATTGGTTCCATACCCGATAAATATAAATGGATCGTAAATATAATTGGAATGGATGGAACTATCGAACAAGGAATAAGCGAATTACAATTGGTTTTGAAAGATTCGGAAATTAATAACAAAAATGAATATCTGAAAGCAGAGAGTTTGTTTTTTCTATCAATAATTCAATTAAGCTTAAAAAGTGATAAAATTGAAGCAATAAATATTCTTCCTGATTTAGATGAATTATCAGGTGATAATCCTTTGAAAACTTTTTCGAAAGCAAGAATATTAATGAAAACTGCTTCGAATGATAAAGCGATAGAACTTCTACTTTCAAGCCCCCAAAATGATAAGAGTTACAAGTTTTATTATCTTGATTATTTAACCGGAATTGCAAAACTTCATCGTTTCGATAAAGATGCTGTTTATTATTTTCAAAAATATATTTCTAATTTTAAAGGGGTAAATTATGTAAATGATGCTTATCAGAAAATAGCTTGGCATTATTTGATTAATGGAAATAAGGTAAAATATTTTGAGTATATTAATAAAGTGAGTGAAAATGATTTGGTTGTTGATACTGATAAACAAGCATTAAAAGAATTTAAATCAGGGATTGTACCTAATGTATTTTTATTAAAAGCAAGATTGTTATTTGATGGTGGCTATTATGAAAAAGCAATTAGCTTGCTTGATGAAATAAAAAGTGAAGATCTTGAAAATTTTAAAGATACACTTGAATATAAATATCGTTATGCCCGGATACTTCATGAATGGGGTAAAACAAATAAAGCAATTGAATTTTATAATGAGGTTATCAAAATTGGTGGTGATAAAGAATATTATTTTGCAGCAAACTCAGCATTAAAATCAGGAATGATTTTCGAAAGTAAAAAAGATTTTGAAAAAGCCCGTTATTATTATAACAAATGCCTTTCTTTAGATTTTGATGAATACAAAACCAGCATTACTCAAAAAGCTAAAGCCGGAATAAGTCGTATTAAAAATAAATAAAAAAGCAGCAAATATTTTTGCTGCTTTTTTGTAATACAATTCTTGTATTAAAATTTATATCCGACAGTCACTATAAAATTATTCGTTTTATAATCAACTGCTGCCGGATTAACCGAAATATTTTCTGTTCCGTATAAATAATAGTCTTCCGACATTTTAGAATTTACCCAAGCCAAATCAACAAAATAATTTGAGCTCCTATAACCCATGCCTAAAGAAAAAGAAGTAATTTTCCCATCATTAGTTTTATTGTAAAATGGACTTCCATAAAGTGCATATCCACCTCTGAAACTAAAATTCATGAATCTCCATTCGGTTCCTAAACGTAAGTTTCCGGTTGATTTGTATTTATTGTTAATATCACCATTTTCGGAATAAAAATCGTAATCATCTGACCTAAGTCTTGCAGCAGAGTAATCAACATATTCGTAGTCGGCACTAATTAATCCATAAGGAGCAAGAATAATTGCAATACTTCCAATTGCTTTTAGAGGTGTGTTTAGCTCATAATAGTAAGTTCCAATTGGTGATTTTTTTTCTTCACTATTAAAAACATCCCAATCCGAACGTAAATAAGTGCTCCATGAATCAGTCATATTTGTGTAGAATGTTGGCGTGTGAAATGCACCACCAATACGTAGCCAATTTGTTGCCCTGAAAATCATTCCCAACTTTAGATTTACACCGGAACCTGTTGTGGTTAAAGTTTCCTGATAAGATAATTTTCTAAACTGATCGTCTGCAATATTTGAGTTTATTGCAGTTTCGGTATATGTAGCTGTTGATGAATATTGAATACTTGGAAATCCAATTGTAGCTCCAATATATAATTTGTTGTTGTAATTTGCTCCCATTGTAAGACTCACCTCATTATTATATCCGCTTGAGTTGATATATTTTCTTTGATTAATATCCCCATCAGGTACAGCGTTTTGATAATAATTTGGGTTGCCGTTAAGTGTGTCAATCAGATATGTCCACCATGCAAGATTTAAATCAAAAGTCCCAATTTCATTATCTTCAGATTCAATGTTTTCCCAATTAGTTCCATTTGCATATTCAACCCAAGTATCGGATATCGAATTATCAGAATTAACACCATTAATTAGCACGCGTTGATTGAAATTATTGTATCTGTTAATTCCAACTCCGAACTGAAGATTTTTCCATCCATTATCATTTTGCAATTTTTTTGAAATTACAAAGCCAATATTGTTAAGACTAAAATTGTATTTTGATTCTTCACCGGCAGATCCATTATACGCAGAATTAATACTTGAAACATTTAAGTTTGGAGTAATGACGAACTCAGAACTATTGTATAATCCAATACCTCCCGGATTAATACTAAATGTTGAAATGTCTGCTCCAAGTGCTCCAAATGCACCACTCATTCCCATATATCTGGCGGTTCCTCCAAAATGAATTTTGGAATAACGTAAAGCATCAACAGAATTCTGAGCATAAGATTGGCTTATAAAAAGTAGTATTGATATTATTATTGTTATCTTTTTCATTTTTTATGATATTAAATTACAATTGTTTGAAAAAAAATGGAAAATTCAAAAGTGTTTTATTATTTGAATTTTCCATTTGCCATTTTATATTATAGAATTATCTTCTTCCTCTTGATGATCCACTTGAAGATCCACTTGAAGATCGTCCCGAAGATTTACTGGAAGATGATCTGCTAGAACTAGACCTTGATGGTGAAGAGTAACTCTTACTGCTTGATTTTGATGGTGCAGAGTAACTTTTGCTGCTTGATCTTTTAGGCGCACTGTAACTCTTTTTGCTTGATCTGCTCGGTGCAGTATATTTCTTACTTTTTGTTCTTGCTGGAGCAGTATAATTTTTTCTTGCTGGCTGCGAGGCAGTTTTATTGTATTTTTTTACATTTGATGTTTGGGGTCTTGAAAATGACTTTGAATTATTTGTTGTTGGTTTACGATATATTTTACCATTACTGGTTTTGTTAGTATTTGGTTTATTATATTGTTTAGGTTTTGAATATTTCTGTGAAGAAACATTATTTCCAAGCTTTTTATTACTATTATATTTTTTATTAACAGCTGTTTTTTCTCTGGAAATAGTTTGTTTGCTAACTTTTGGTTTAACCATTCTACCGGCATTATTTTTAGGCATTGGTTTAACTTGTTTTCCAAGAGGATTTTTTGTTTTTGCAACAGTTGCTGGACTTGTTTTTTTACCAACAGCATTGTTAATTGCTGAGTTTCTTCCGGTATTGGGAGCAACCTTTGAATTTGCATGTGGTTGGCTTACTTGTTTACCACGAACTGTTGATCCGTCATATGAATTATGTCCCCTACTTCTTGGTGTGTCTCCATAACTTCCATTTGTGTTTCCTCTTGATGGTCTGTGACCATAATAATTTGAATTATCGTTGTTATATGAATTATATCCATTGTACCCGTAATAATCCCAATTTGAATAGCCATAATAACCGCCATAATAACCACCATAATATGAATATGGATAATAACCATACATCCAAGGACGATATCTGTAAAAGCTATATGGGTTATATCCAAATGATGATGCATACCAAGGAACATCCCAATAAGGATTTCCAAAATACATGTTTACACCCCAGTTATATGGATTGTAATCGTACCAGTACATATCAGTATAATAACTATTATAATAACTATAGCCGTATGATGGACGATGGAATCTCCTTATTCTTGATGTATAGCTGTAGTTGTAATAATCCATATCATCGTTATCATCATCATAGTAATAATTATTGGTAACATATGTTGTGCTATCTTCAGTTGCAAATGATTCAGTTGTTGAATAAGAGGGTTCTTCCTGATATTCCGCATCTTCATAAACATATTCTGAAGATTCGTAAACCGGTTCTGAACTGTATTCAGAACTTTCATTTTGTGCTATCACCTCTTGTGATTGAATAGGTGCTTTTTCTGTTTTAACCGAATAATAAACATCATCATAAGGTGCTGTTGCGTAATATGATGAAGTACATGCGCTTAAGAATAAAAATGATGTGAGTAATAATCCAATTAGTGTTTTCATTTTTGTTTCCTCCTTCTTATTTATTATATTTATTATTGAATTCATTATTATTATTATTTTTGTCGTTTAGATTTACAAAATGAAAATAAGCAAATACTATACCAAAAACAAAGATGGCAAAAAATTTTTCAACTAGAGAAGGTAATTATTCACAATGGTACAACGACATTGTAATTAAAGCTGATCTTGCAGAGAATTCTGCAGTTAGAGGCTGCATGGTAATAAAACCTTATGGCTATGCAATATGGGAAAAAATGCAAGCTGCATTAGATAAAATGTTTAAGGACACAGGGCACGAAAATGCCTATTTCCCATTATTTATTCCTAAATCTTTTTTTAGTAAAGAAGCTAGTCATGTTGAGGGTTTTGCTAAAGAATGTGCAGTAGTTACTCACTACAGATTAAAAAATTCTGATGATGGAAAGTCAATAGTTGTTGATGATGATGCAAAACTTGAAGAGGAATTAATCGTTAGGCCAACATCAGAAACAATTATCTGGGATACTTATAAAAGATGGATTCAGTCGTATCGCGATTTACCAATTAAGGTTAATCAATGGGCAAATGTTGTGAGATGGGAAATGAGAACAAGATTATTTTTACGAACTACTGAATTTTTATGGCAGGAAGGCCACACTGCTCATGAAACCAAAGAAGAAGCAGTTGCAGAAACAAAACAAATGCTTAATGTTTATGCTGATTTTGCAGAAAAATTTATGGCTATTCCTGTAATAAAAGGAACAAAATCGCCTAACGAAAGATTTGCAGGTGCAATTGAAACATATTGTATCGAAGCACTTATGCAGGACGGTAAAGCTTTGCAAGCAGGAACCTCACATTTTTTAGGACAAAATTTTGCTAAAGTTTTTGATGTAAAATATCTTTCGAAAGAAAATAAACTAGACTATGTTTGGGCTACTTCATGGGGTGTTTCAACACGATTGATTGGTGCTCTCATCATGTCTCATTCAGATGATAAAGGTTTGGTTCTTCCTCCAAAATTAGCACCTATTCAGGTTGTAATTGTTCCTATATATAAATCAAAAGAACAACTTGAGCAGATATCAGAAAAGGTATTAAAGATTAAGAAAGCATTGGAAGATAAAGGCATCAGTGTGAAATTTGATAATCGTGATACTTACAAACCAGGATGGAAATTTGCAGAATACGAATTTAAAGGAGTTCCGATAAGATTGGCAATGGGACCTCGCGATATGGAAAATGGTACAATTGAACTTGCCCGACGTGATACATTAGAAAAAGAAATTTATCAGATTACTGATATTGAAAACAAAGTTGAAAATCTCCTCGAAAAAATTCAATCAAATCTTTTTGAAAGAGCATTATCTTTTAGAGAAGAAAAAACTTTTTATGTTGATTCTTGGGATGAATTTAAGGAGAGAGTGGAAAAAGGTGGGTTTATTTATGCCCATTGGGATGGCACTACCGAAACCGAGCTAAAAATTAAAGACGAAACTAAAGCAACAATTCGTACTATTCCTCTTGATGGAAAAGCTGAGGAAGGAAAATGTATTTATACAGGAAAACCCTCATCACAGAGAGTTGTTTTTGCAAAAGCTTATTGATATAGGTTTTACTACTATTTTAATAATAATACCAACTGAACATCTAAATTACCGATATATTTCGTTTCTTTTTTCCTTTCTCTGCGTTAAATATTATTTCCGTAGCTATTGCTATGCAAAGAATATTTGCCTTGACAAAGAAAAAAATATTTCAAAA
>CAYOKJ010000129.1:0-8394 GCA_964404485.1 uncultured Bacteroidales bacterium
TTTTATTCGTATTTTATAGAATCAACAGGATTGTTTAGTGCTGCTTTAACAGAATGGAAACTAATTGTAATCAGTCCTATCAGTAGTGATAATAATCCTGCCCAGATAAATGCCTGAAACGAAATTGATGTTGAATAAATAAATGTTGTTTCCAGCCATTCTGATAAGCGCCACCAAGCAATGGGAACAGCAATTACAAATGCTATTCCAATCAACAGTAAAAACTCATTATATAACAGCATGAGAATGTTTGGTACAGTAGCACCAAGCACCTTTCTGATACCAATTTCTTTTGTTCTTCGCTCAGCAATAAAAGAAGATAAGCCAAGTAAACCAAGCAATGCAATAAATATAGTCAGCAATGTAGCTATCCTGAAAATGACAACTAATTTTTTCTCAGATTCATACATTTCATCCCAGGTGTTTTCCAAAATGCGATAGTCGAAAGGACGATTTGAGCCAAATTCACTCCATTTATCACCAATTACTTCAATTGTTTGCTGAGGGTTATTTCCTGTGGTTTGGAGAGTAAGTAAACGGCCCGGAATTCCCTCATGCATAAATAACATCAGAGGTTGTATTTCGTTATGCAAGGACTTAAAATTATAATCCTCAATAACACCAATAACTTTCATTATCCTGCCGGGATTTCCTTCAAGATCGAATCCCCAATTTATTTTTTTCCCTAATGCCTTATCGCCCCAGCCGAAAGCTTTGGCTGCTGTTTTATTTATCACAACTGCTTCTTCTAAATCTGTCCCCATATCTTTTCTAAAAAATCTGCCTGTATCAAGTGCAATTTCATAAGTTTTCAAATAATCATAATCAGGAATGCAAATACATATTGTTTTTTCAACCATCGCAGTATCCATTTCCACTTTCACAACCTGAATCCATTGGTTTCGACCGGGAACACCGGTGGAAAAACTTGCATTAGTAATATTGGGATTTTGTAATAATTCTTCTTTGAATGACTCTGATTTTCGAATAAAAGTAGTATCCTGAAGTTCCAGAATAATCATATTATCTTTCTTAAAACCAACATCTTTATTCATCAGAAATTTAATCTGATCAGAAACAACAAATGTTGCAATTATCATTGAAATAGCAATCCAGAACTGAAAGACAACCAAAATTTTTCTTAATCCTATACCTCTTTTCTTACCTCCTATTATGCTTCCTTTTATAACGGTAACCGGCTTGAATGAAGATAAGTAAAATGCAGGATAACTCCCTGATAATACTCCTACAAATATTGTAACACCAATAATTACCATCAGTAAAACAGGATCGGCAAACAGATTAAAAGAAAGATCTTTTCCTGACAAATTAATAAAATTTGGCAAGAAAACATAAACCAGAATAATTGCAAACACCAGTGCAATAAATGTTATCAGTAATGACTCGAAAATAAATTGTATAATCAACTGCGACCTGTAAGCACCGACTACTTTTTTTATACCTACTTCTCTTGCACGTTTTGCAGATCTCGCTGTAGCCATGTTCATATAGTTAATGGCAGCAAGAATTAAAACTAAAAGTGCAATAGCCGAAAAAATAAAAACGTAGGTCATATTCCCTTTTGGCAAATCCATATCCAAACCTTTTACAAAATGAGTTTCTTTTAAAGGTGTTGAAAGTAAGTTGTAATCTCCATTAATCATATCTCCGATTGGGCGCATATATTTGTCATAAAATCCACCAAACTTATCGTGAATAGATTGCATATTTGTGTTTTCATTTAAAAGCACATAAGAAAAAACGCCAATATTCCAAAAACGACCAGGCTCCAAACTATTAAAGTTTTCTTCTCCAACAATATTTATTAAAGTACTTGCAGAAATTAATGCTTCGAAACGTAAATGAGAGTTTTTGGGAAGATCCTCAATTACACCGGTTACTTTGTATTTTCGTCCTGATTCTGATTCAATAATCTGACCCATAGGATCATCATCTCCAAAATATTTTGTTGAAACCGATTCTGTTAACACAATTGTATTTGGCTCAACAAGACATCTTTTTGAATCTCCAATAAGCATTTTATGAGTGAATACTTCAAATACCGATGAATCGGCATAATAGAAATTATCTTCAAAATATTCTTTTTCACCAATAGTAAATGAAGTACGATCAACAGGATTAAATCTAACAAAATTTTCAATTTCAGGGTATTCAATCTTTAATGCATGACACATGGGCACAGGTACAATGGCAAAAAGATCTGAATTTCCGGAAATAGTAAAATGAGATTCTATTCTATAGATGCGGTCAGCTTTTTCATGATAAGCATCGTAGCTAATCTCACTCTTAATATAAAGAAAAAGGAAAATAAAAACAGCTAGTCCTATTGAAAGTCCCAGTATATTTAGCAAGGAATAAAACTTGCTTCGGACTAAATTTCTTAATGCAGTTTTAATAAAGTTTTTAAACATGGTAATATAATTTAGATCCTAAGTGATTTTAATGATAAACTAATACTTTATGGTTCTGTTAGTAAATTAATTTATAATGATAAAATAATGCAATGCTTAAATATTTGTTTATATTCCACTATATCTGAAATAGTGACTTAAAAACAATTATTATTATATAACGCTCGCACGTATGTTTTCCGTAACAATCTGACCATCGAAGAGTCTTACAATCCTGCTTGCATATTCTGCATCACGCTGAGAGTGAGTCACCATAATTATTGTTGTTCCATTATTATTAAGCTCCGAAAGAAGATTCATTACTTCTTCGCCATGCGCAGAATCGAGGTTTCCTGTCGGTTCATCAGCAAGAATAAGGCTTGGGTTTGCAATAACTGCTCTGGCTACTGCCACTCTCTGTTGCTGACCACCGGAAAGCTGAAGCGGAAAATGTTTTTTCCTATGGATAATTTTCATCTTTTCAAGAACTTCTTCTACTCGTTTTTTTCTATCAGCTGATGACCATTTTAAATAGATTAAGGGTAATTCAACATTTTCATAAACATTTAATTCATCAATCAGGTTGAAATTTTGAAATACGAAACCTATGTTCTGTTTCCTTAACATTGCTCTTTGTTTTTCAGAATAGTTTGAAACCTCTTTGTCCAAAAAGAAATATTCTCCTCTGGTTGGATTGTCAAGCAAACCAAGAATATTTAACAAAGTTGATTTACCACATCCCGAAGGTCCCATTATAGCAACATATTCACCATTTTCTACTTCAAATGAAACTTTATTCAGTGCTGTAGTTTCTACCTCATCTGTTCTGAATTCTTTGACTAGATTATTTGTTTTTATCATGCTTTTTAGTTTTTATATATTATTATTTATGACGCTTCTATATTTATAATGTTACAATATATTTTGTAAATTATTATTCTACTGAGATTTTATTGAAAATTAATTATTCAAAGTAATGTTTTTTTAAACACTTATATCATTAACCATTTATTACAATTATCAATATTTTAAATATAATATTCTTTAGTTCCAAAGTTTGGAACTAATTTATGTTGTTTATTTATCAATTAAGCTATTCTTTTTTTTAAACATCAGAGGAATATTTTCTTCTTTGTCAGGAGCTCCGATTTCAATAAGTTCCCAATCTTTATCGTATTTTGTAATTTTGTGACGCAAAATCGTAACTTTATCATTTATTTGCATTTGCTCCGATCCTTCAAAATCCAGAAGTTCTACTCTGTATTGTAAAGTTTTTTTGCGTCCGTTTATCCGAACTTCAATTTCTACATTTTGTTCAGGTTCAACATCCGGAATTAAAACAACTATTTCTCTCATTTTTTCATATTTTTAATTATTCACATTTAATTGAATCAATAGGATTAGAATTTGCTGCTTTATATGTATGATAAATAATTGTTAGCATTGCTATTATAAGTGTTGAAAGTAAAGCGATCACATAAATATACCATGAAATTTCGGTTCGATAAGCAAAACCATTAATTAAGTCATTCATAAAATACCAAGCTAAGGGCAAAGAAATTGCAGCAGCAACTATAATTAGTATTAAGAAATTTTTAGCAAGTAAAAATACAAGATGGGAGACAGGACTACCAAGTACTTTTCTTATTCCTATTTCTTTACGTTTTTGTTGTATTAATAATGAAGTTAGTCCATATAGTCCCAAACTGCAAATTATCAATGATAATATTGTAAAATATCCGAATAGCTCCATCATCCTTCTTTCGCCACGATAATTTTTTTCAAGAATTTCATTTACTAAATTCATTTCAAGAGGTTTCCCGGGAAAGATTTTCTGCCAGGACTCTTCAATATATTGAGTAATATTTTCAGTATTCTTTACACGAACAACGAGATTTCGGAATTCCTCAGGATAAATAAAATAAACTGCTGGTTCTATTTTTGTTCGAAGAGAAAAATAATGATAATCTTTAACAACACCAATTACTTTTCTTTTATGAAGAGTATCCATGTAAAAGGGTTCAAATACTTTATCCAAAGGATTTTCCCAACCAAGAGTATTAGCTGTCGCTTCATTTATTATAACAGAATTTTCTTTATCAAGAGAATATGATTTGCTAAAATTTCTTCCTGCAATTATTTGCATTTCCATTACATCAAAGAAATTATAATCAACATAGCCATATCTCATCATAAGAGCTGTATTTGCCGTATCATCAACCATAACTCCTCCTTGAGTCCCTGCTACTCCGTTGTAATTCGAACAAACAGCAGCACCAACAATATTTGGATTTTGAAGCAGATTTTCTTTTAGTTGTTTCAAATCATCAGAATCATTATTGTTCTGTAAGGAAATATTATAAACATTATCCGGATTATATCCCAAATCTTTATTTAACACAAAATTGATTTGTTTGTTTAAAGCAATAATCGAAAATATCAGGGCAATAGAAACTATAAATTGAAAAACAACAAGGATTTTACTCATGACCCCGGACTTAATTTCTAACTCTCCAAGATTTCCTTTTAAAACTTTTATCGGCTGAAAGCGAGTTAGGTAAAATGCCGGGTATGCCCCTGCCATTATACTAATAATAAATAGCAATACTAAAAGTCCAATATTTAACATCCAATTATTAATTAGATCTATTTGTAGTTCGATATTTAAAATATCACTAAAAAATGGAAGCAATAATTCTACAAGTAAAATGGATAATACAACAGAAATAAAAGTAAGAATAAAGGATTCAGATAAAAATCTATAAATTAAACTTCTTTTTGTTGCACCCATTACTTTTCTCATACCAACTTCCCGTGCTTGTTTCATTGAACGAGCAATGGCAATATTTATATAATTTACACAGGCAATAATTATTATTAAAAGAGCAATTATTGAAAAAATGTAAACTGTGTTTATGTTTCCCTGATTAAAATTCAATATCTGAAATTTAATATGACTTGATTTCAAATGAATATCTTTTAACGGTTGCAAATAGAGATCAAAAAACCTTTCCTGTTCATCATCAGGAATTTCACGATACTTTAACAAAAATGGTTTGAGTTTTTTATTCAGTTTTTTATAATCTACATTATCCTGAAGTTTTACATAAGTTGCAAGTGAATTTGAACCCCATGAATCCCACCATGGAAATAAATTTTCTCCTGTAGTCATTGAAATTAATGCTTCAAATGGAAAATGCGTTGTTTTAGGTGAATTTTCCATTATTCCGCTAACTTTAAAACCTTCATAGCCAAAAATCGTAATTATTTGGTTCATGGCATTATCAATCGATCCGAATATTTTTTTTGCAGCTCTTTCAGAAAGTACTATATTTTTTGGATTAACTAATGCAGTTTTTTCATCACCACTGATCAGTTTAACACCAAACATATTAAATACATTACTATCTGCAAAGCTGACAAAATCCTGATTAATAACTTCACCTTTTGCAGTCATAATAGGCATTTTCCAAACAAACCAAAGTCTTACCATATCTGTAATTTCCGGGAAATTTTCCACCAAAGTTTGCCCAAGGGGAGACATTGTTACTGCCACATGCTGATCATCAATTCCTTCAGGATACTGAAGTTCCACACATCTGTAAATGTTTTCGTTATTTGGAATATTTTTATCAAAACCAAGTTCATACTGAACATAAAGCATAATCATAATAAATGCGGCAATACCAATTGTTAAGCCCAAAATATTTATTATGGAATATTCTTTTTGTCTTAACAGGTTTCTAAATGCTACTTTAAAGTAATTTACAAGCATATCTTTTTATTAAATTAATTGTTTTTAAAAATGAGTTTGTCTTTGTCACCAAAGGTTTTGTATGAAGAAACAATAACTTTTTCTCCTACTTGCAAGCCTTCCATTATTTCATAGTAATTGGAATTTTGTCTGTTGATTCTGATGTTACGTTTAGTTGCAAATTCTTCATTTGCATCAACAACATAAATCCAGTTACCTCCGGTTTCCTGGAAGAAACCACCTCTTTTAATAATTATTTGATCTTGTGCACTACTAAATATCAATTTGATTTGTAATGTCTGACCACGTTTTATATGTTCTGGAACTTCTTCATTAAATAACATGTCAACTTTAAAAGAACCATTGGTAACATCAGTATATATTTTATTGATAAAAAGTTGATAGGTTTTACTTGCGAAATCGAATTCTGCAGATTGCCCTACATAAACTCTTGAAATATATCTTTCATCAATATTAGCTTCAAGTTTATAACCATCATCTTTATCAATTTGTCCGAGATGTTGACCAACAGATTTTGTTTGACCTATCTCAACATCAAATGAAGACAACACTCCATCGGTTGGAGATTTAACATAAGCATTCTCCATATTTTTTCTCAACAACTTCAGATTATCATTCATCCTTTTAAGTGATGTCTGAATATCCATAATTTGCTCAACAGTTGCGATGGAATCAATTTTCTGAAGTTTTAAAGAAATTTCAAGTTGTTTACAAGTAAATTGATAATCTCTTTCTACATCTTCGAATTCTACTACCGGGATAACTTTTTCGGAGTATAGTTTTTTCTTTCTCCCAAAATCTCTTTTAACCTTATCAATTTCATAATTAAGTTGTACTATCTCTTTTTGTCTTAAATATTTGTTTTGTTCTAAAGTAAGTCGGTTGGTTTGAAGCCGGTTCATTTCTCCAAGCATTCTGGTTTCCTGCTCCATGTAATTTAATTCCATCTGGGTGTTTAAAAGTTTTAAAATTGTATCACCCTTATGAATATTATCACCATCTTCCATAAATACATTTTCAATAACACCACCCTGAACCGCATCGATATAAACTATGGTTTTTGGATTTACCACACCATCAACAGGAATAAATTCCATAAATTTATCAAATTTGACTTCTGAAATTGACAATTGGTTTCTATCAACATAAAGTCTCGAAGACTTATCTCTAAAGAACAATAAGTAAATAATTAAAAATCCAAATATGCTGATAAACAAAATGGTCAAAATCTTTTTTATTGTCCACTTTTTCTTTTCAATTATTCTATCCATAATATTATTTATTCTTTGTGATTGAAATTAATTCTTAACGAAATGTGTGCCAGTGATTATAAAGAACTGTATATTAAATCAGTAAATATAAGATATTATCGCAAGCTGAACAAAACTGAACAGTATCGTTCAGTAATTTGTACACATACGAACAATTTATTTTGAAATATAAAAGAAGATTAAAAGTAATTCTTTTGTCGAGGATAAACCTAATATTTTACTAAAAGGAATTAGTTTATTAACATCAAAAATAAAATTATATCTTAAATCTTCAAGGTTTCCCCTTCCGATTTGGCAATAACAGCTGCACCTGTGGTGTCGCTCCATACATTTACTGCAGTTCTGAACATATCCAGTATCCTGTCAACGGCAAGGATTAATCCTACACCTTCGAGAGGTAATCCCACAGCAGTTAAAATTATTGTTATCATTACCAAACCTGCCATTGGAACTCCGGCAGCTCCGATAGAAGCCAGTATGGCTGTAATTACAATAATTATTTGTTGTCCGATGCTCATATCAATTCCATAAGCTTGAGCAATAAACATCGTAGCAACACATTCGTAAAGAGCGGTTCCATCCATATTTATTGTTGCACCGAGTGGCAATGTAAAACTGCTTATTTTATTTGACACACCTGCTTTTGTTTCAACAGCTTCGAGAGTTAATGGTAGTGTTGCACTTGATGATGAGGTTGAAAATGCTGTTATCAGAGGAGTTTTTACAGCATGGAAGTTTTTCAAAGGATTGATTTTCCCGACGTATTTAGCAATCAATGGCAAAGTAATAAAAGCATGAACTGCTAATGCCATCAACACAACTCCCATATACAAACCCATGCTCTGCACCAAAGCAATAAGATTGTCTTGCTCAGCAACTTTTTCTGCAACCAAACCAAAAATCCCAAAAGGAGTAAATTTAATGATAAACATTGTTA
>CAYOKJ010000130.1:0-8379 GCA_964404485.1 uncultured Bacteroidales bacterium
ATTATTGAAGTTTTCGTTTAACTTCAATTTCTTCAAATCCTTCAACTATATCACCAACTTTAATATCATTAAAGTTTTCGATGTTCAGTCCGCACTCAAATCCTGATTTAACTTCTTTTACATCATCTTTGAATCGTTTTAAAGAACCTAGAGAACCTGTATAAACAACTATTCCATCTCTTATAATTCTTACTTTTGTGTTTCTTGTAATCTTTCCGTCAAGAACCATACAGCCGGCAATTTTACCCACTTTTAATATTTTATATACTTCACGGATTTCGATATTACAAACAATATTTTCTTCAATAACAGGTGAGAGCATACCTTCAATCGCTGATTTCAATTCTTCAATTGCTTGATAAATAATGGAGTAAAGACGTATGTCGATTTGTTCTGTTTCTGCAAGCTTTCTTGATCCTGGAGTTGGTCGAACTTGAAAACCAATAATTACTGCATCAGAAGCAGATGCAAGCATAACATCAGTTTCGTTAATAGCCCCAACTGATTTATGGATTACATTTACTAATACTTCTTCGTTAGATAATTTTAGTAATGAGTCGGATAATGCTTCCACTGAACCGTCAACATCACCTTTTACAATAATATTTAATTCTTTGAAATCACCAATTGCAATTCGTCTACCGATTTCATCAAGAGTAATATGCTTTTGAGTACGAATACCTTGTTCTCTTTGTAATTGTTTTCTTTTGGTAGAAATTTCTTTCACTTCATGTTCATCAGTCATAACATTAAAAGTATCACCTGCTTGAGGTGCACTATTAAGTCCTAGAAGAAGCAGAGGTGTTGAAGGACCAGCACTTTCTATTTTTGCATTTCTTTCGTTGTACATTGCTTTTACCTTGCCATAACTTGATCCTGCTAATACCATGTCACCAATTTTCATTGTTCCATTTTGAACAAGGATTTTTGCAATATAACCACGTCCTTTATCCAGAGAAGATTCAATAACTGTTCCACTGGCATGTTTGTCAGGATTTCCTTTAAGATCTAATATTTCAGCTTCCAGTAAAACTTTTTCAATCAAGGCATCAATATTAGTTCCTTTTTTTGCAGATATTTCCTGACTTTGATATTTTCCACCCCAGTCTTCTACAAGGATATTCATGTTTGATAATTGTTCCTTAATCTTTTCAGGATTTGAATTTGGCTTATCAATTTTATTGATAGCAAAGACAATTGGTACTCCGGCGGCTTTAGAGTGATTAATTGCTTCTTTTGTTTGTGGCATAACATCATCGTCAGCAGCAATTATTACAATTACAATGTCTGTTACTTTTGCACCTCTGGCACGCATTGCAGTAAATGCTTCGTGACCGGGTGTATCGAGAAATGCAATTTGTTGACCGTTTTCCAGTGTAACTTCGTATGCGCCAATGTGCTGAGTTATTCCTCCGGCTTCTCCTGCTATAACATTTGATTTTCTGATATGGTCGAGAAGTAAAGTTTTTCCGTGGTCAACATGTCCCATAACAGTAACAATGGGAGCTCTTGGTTTTAAGTCTTCAGGATTGTCTCCTATTTCTTCTTCTTTACTAATTGCATCAAGAACATCAACACTTACAAATTCTACTTTATATCCAAATTCATTTGCAACTAGAGTAATGATTTCGGCATCTAATCGTTGATTGATAGATACGAAGATTCCAAGAGATATACATGTTTGAATAACCTTAGTTACATCGATGTTAATCATTGTTGCTAATTCATTTGCCGTAACAAATTCAGTAACCTGTATTGTGCTTTTTTCTATTTCTTGTTGTTTAAGTTCTTTTTCAATATTTTGGCTAACTACTTCACGTTTGTGTTTTCTGTATTTTGAACCTTTTGATTTGCCTGTTTTGCTTAATCTGGCAAGTGTTTCTTTAATTTGCTTTTGAATTTCTTCTGCAGTAGGTTCAACTTTTGGTTCTCTTTTGCCTTTTTTGAATTTACTTCTTTCAAATGATGGTTTCCCTCTTTTATCTTTAAATTTTACCTCTGTTTTAGGAGTATCTTTTATAATTCTTTTTCTTTTTTTCTTTTTTTCTTTTATCTTTTTTTCTTTTGAAGAGGCAACCGGCTTTTTTGATTTTTTTTCTATTTTTGAAAGGTCAATTTTATCTAAAATTTTTGGACCTGTAAGTTTAACAGCTCTTGCTTTAATGATATTATCATCATTTTTAACTGGAGTTTTTTCTTCTTCTTTAGCGGTAGGAGTGACCTCGGGAGGCGTTTCTTGTTTTTCTATAACAGTTTCTTCAATTTCCGTTTTAGCTTTTGTAGGTTTAACAGTTTCTTTTTCTTCTTTTTTTGTAACTTCTTTTTTGCCTTTATTTCTTTCTTTTGCTTCTTTTTCTTTTTCTTTCTTTGTTTTCTTTTTTGGTCTTGTAAGAGAATTTATTGAATCAAGATCAATTTTACCAAGTACTTTTACACTGTCATCTTTTTTGATGTCATCTTCGTCTTGATCTTTTTTATCAATAGTTTTTTCTTCAACAATAGTTTTTTCTTCAACAATTTCTTTTTCTTTTACTTCTTCTTTTACTTCTTCTATTTTTTCTACTTTTTTAATTTCAGCAGTTTTTTCTGTATTTTTATCTTCAGTTTTTGTAATTGTTTCAGAATAATTACTTGCAACATTTTTAATTAAAAGATCTTCTTCTTTTTCAAATATGTCTTCAGTTTTTACTGAATCATCAATTTTATCATCAATTGAAATTGTTTCACGACTTAGGTGTTCAATTCCAATTTTGTCAGATTCTTCTTTTACGGCTTTTTCCGAATGGAATTCTTTCAGAAGAATATCATAAATATCTGCAGATATTTTTGTGTTGGGTTTAGCTTCAATTTGAATATCTTTCTTTGAAAGAAATTCAACAATAGTTGTAATCCCAACATTGAACTCTCTTGCTGCTTTACTAAGTCGTACTATTTTATTAGCTTCTGCCATAAATTATCTTTCTGCCTTGAGTTTTTCTTTTTAGAAAAAAGTTGTATAAAAGTAATATTTTTATTCAAATTCAGCTCCAAGAATACGAATAACCTCATTAATAGTTATTTCTTCAAGATCTGTTCTGTTTACAAGTTCTTCTTTACTTAGATCCAATACACTTTTTGCTGTATCACATCCTATTGATATTAGTTCGTCTATTATCCATTGATCTATTTCATCCGAAAATTCATTAATATCAACATCTTCATATTCAGTTTCTGTGTCACGATAAACATCAATTTCATATCCGGTTAGTTTCCCTGCCAGTTTAATATTAAAACCACCTTTGCCAATAGCAAGAGACACTTGATCGGGTTTTAAATAAACATTAACTTTTTTGTGTTCTTCATCTATTTCGATAGAAGTTGTTTTTGCTGGACTTAATGCTCTGGAAATAAATAAATTGGTGTTAGTTGTATAATTAATAACATCAATATTTTCGTTTTTAAGTTCTCTAACTATTCCATGTATTCTTGAACCTTTCATGCCAACACAAGCTCCAACGGGATCAATTCTGTCATCATAAGATTCAACAGCAATTTTTGCTCTTTCACCGGGTACACGAACAATATTTTTAATTGTGATAAGACCGTCATAAACCTCAGGTACTTCTGCTTCAAATAATTTCTCAAGAAAAACAGTTGAGGTTCTTGATAAGATTATGACAGGTGTATTATTTCTCATTTCAACTTTTGAAACAACTGCTCTTATTGATTCTCCTTTGCGGTAAAAATCCGAAGGTATTTGTTCTGATTTTGGTAATATAAGTTCAATATCCTCATCATCTAGTATTAGAATTTCTTTTTTCCAAATCTGATAAACTTCTCCGGTAATTATTTCACCAATTTTGTCTTTGTATTTGTTATACACATTATCTTTTTCGTATTCATGAATTTTTGAAACAAGGTTTTGACGAATAGTAAGAATGTCTCTTCTTCCAAAATCGACAAATTTTAATTCTTCTGAAACTTCTTCTCCAACTTCAAAATCCGGTTCAATTTTAATTGCGTCAGAAAGTTCGATCTCTAAATTATCATCTTTAACCATGCCATTTTCAACAATTTCACGGTTTCTCCAAACTTCAAGGTCTCCCTTATCAATATTGACAATTATATCAAAATTTTCATCTGATCCATGTTTTTTGATAATCATGCCTCTAAATACATCTTCGATAATATGCATTAATGTTTCGCGGTCGATGTTTTTAAATTCTTTAAATTCCGCAAATGTTTCAACTAAGTTTATGTGTTCCATTTTTTTATCAATAGAAAGTTTATATTTTATTTTTTAAAAGAAATAATAATTTTAGTTTCTTTTATTTCGTTAAATGAAAGTTCAATGATATTATCACTAATTCCTTTCTTTTTATCTTTTTTATTAATAATAGGTTTTAATTTTATGAATTTTTCGTCCACTTCAATTAAAGTTCCTTTATGTTTTGTGTCGTCGTGAAGAAGAATAATTACATCTTGTCCGACATTTTTTTTGTATTGTCGAAAAGTTGTAAAAGCCTGATCAATTCCGGCAGAAGAAACAGTTAGTTGGAAATCTACAACATCTCTGTCGTAACTGGATTCAACAAAACGGCTAACATCAACACAATCACTAATAGTTAAATTTGTGTCGCTGTCAATAAAAATAGAAATATTATTAACTGGTTTGATTTTAATATCAACAAGAAACATATCAGTTCCTGATAGCTTTTTGTTAACCAGTTTTTCTATTTCTTCTTTTAGAATCATGTAAATATTTTCTATAAAAAGAGGGGACATCGTCCCCTCAAAATCATTTCTTCTATTTTTCCGCTGCAAATGTACAACATTTATTTAAAATACAAGTGTTTACTGCAAGCTATTTAATAGAAAAAAGCTGCCCATAATTACAAGCAGCTCTCTTTCTCTCAGTTGTCCGACCAGGGCTCGAACCTGGACTCTTCTGGACCAAAACCAGATGTGTTGCCAGTTACACCATCGGACATTCCATTTTGGGGTTGCAAAATTAGAAAATATTTTTAAATTAAAAAATTTTTTTATAAAATTTGTAAGAATTTTGTTAAAAAACAGAAAAACAGATAGATAAGTTGTAGAGTTTGTTAATTTCAGTTAATTTATCCTTTTTATAATAATAATTAATCTAAAATTTATAATTTCGCATGAAATTAATTTTATCTTAAAAATTCAATTTTCCAATGAAAAACTATAAGAAATTTAATAATATTATTGGTTGGTCTATCTTTGCTATTGCCACCCTCGTTTATTTTCTAACTGTTGAACCAACAGCAAGTTGGTGGGACTGTGGTGAGTATATCGCAACTGCTTATAAATTGCAGGTAGGTCATCCTCCTGGAGCACCATTATTTCAATTGTTAGGTCGGTTCTTTTCATTATTTGCTTTTGGAGATGTAAGCAATGTTGCCTTGATGATAAATTTAATGTCGGTATTAAGTAGCAGTTTTACTATTTTATTTCTTTTTTGGTCAATTACAATGCTTGCAGAAAAAGTTGCTTTACGTAATGGTGAAATGACCGAAGGAAAAATGTATGCAATTTATGCAAGTGGTGCTGTTGGTGCTTTAGCTTATGCTTTTTCTGATTCATTTTGGTTTTCTGCCGTAGAAGGTGAGGTATATGCTATGTCATCTTTTTTCTCAGCTGTTGTTTTTTGGGCAATTCTAAGATGGGAAAAGATTGCTGACCAAAGACATGGGTACAGATGGTTAATTTTAATTGCATATCTGATGGGATTGTCAATTGGGGTTCATTTATTGAACTTGCTTGCTATTCCTGCAATTGCTTATGTTTATTATTTCAAGAAATACGAAGCAACAAGAAAAGGTTTTATTTATACCGGAATTATCTCAATTCTTATTCTTGCTTTTATAATGTATGGAATAATCCCTTGGATAGTAAGACTGTCGGGATTATTTGAACTGTTTTTTGTTAATAATATTGGATTACCATTTAACTCAGGAACAGTTATTTATTTTTTGCTTTTAATTGGTTTAATAATTTTCGGATTACAATATACAATCAAAAAAAAGAAACTTATTGCTAATTCAGTAATTCTTGCATTAGTGTTTATTCTTATTGGATACTCTTCTTTCTTTATGTTAGTGATTCGTTCTAATGCGGATACACCTATTGATGAAAACAGCCCGGAAGATGCTATTAGTCTTCTATCATATCTTAACCGTGAACAATATGGCACCTGGCCAATTTTTCATGGTCAATATTTTAATGCTCCCGTTGTTGAATATGATGATGGAAACCCTGTGTACATTAAGGATGTTAAGAAAGGAAAATACGTTATTACTGATGATAGGAAAAATACCATTCCTGTTTATGATTCTAAATTTACAACATTATTTCCACGAATGTGGAGCGACCAGAAACCTGCTCATGTGCGAACATATAAACAGTATATGAAAAAAGGTGAAAAGGTCAGAGTTACAAAACCTGATGGGTCATCAGAAATTATTGTAAAACCAACTTTCGGAGAAAATCTGAATTACTTTTTCGATTATCAAATCGGTCATATGTATTTAAGGTATTTTATGTGGAATTTTGCCGGAAGACAAAATAACATAGAAAGTCAGGGAGAAATTGAACATGGAAATTGGATTAGTGGCATCAAATTTTTAGATGAAATGAGGCTTGGGAATTTGGATGAAATTTCTGAAAGTATGAAAAGCGTTGCCAATAATAAATTTTATTTTCTACCTTTTATCCTTGGATTAATAGGTTTATTGTTTCATTTTAATGCTTCAAGAAAAGACAGTTTTGTTGTGTTATTGTTGTTTCTTATGACTGGAATAGCAATTGTTGTATTTCTTAATCAATATCCTTATCAACCGCGTGAACGTGATTATGCTTATGCCGGATCTTTTTATGCATTTGCAATTTGGATTGGATTAGGTGTAATGGCAATAATTAATTCATTTAGCAAAATATTAAAAAACTATAAAGTTATTGCTGTCTCTGTCGGACTTGTTTCTCTGATACTTGTTCCCGGAATAATGGCCAGTGAGGGTTGGGACGATCATAATAGATCAGGAAAATATGCTGCAAGAGATTTTGCTGCTAATTATTTGAATTCCTGTGCACCAAATGCAGTCTTGTTTACTAATGGTGATAATGATACTTTCCCATTATGGTACGTTCAGGAGGTTGAGGGAATCAGAACAGATGTAAGAGTTGTAAATTATATGCTGGCAGGAGGTGATTGGTATATCCATCAGTTAGGAAATAAAATCTATGATTCTGAAAGACTTCCTTTTACACTTACTCCCGAACAATATAATAAAGGTGTAAATCAGTATGTTCCTTTCTTTGATAGAAATATTAAAGGAAGAACCGAGTTAAAAGATGTAATAAATTTTATTGCAAGCGAAAACGAACAAACCAAAGTCGGACTTCAGGGTGGTGGGAAAATAAATTACCTTCCTACAAAGAGACTTAAACTTACTGTTGACTCAGCTGCGGTTATTGATAATGGACTTGTTCCTGCCGATCGTGCCAGTGAAATTGTTCCTGTGATAGAATGGGATATCAAGCAAAATGCATTATATAAAAATGATCTTATGTTTCTCGATTTTCTGTCAAGCAATAATTGGGAACGACCGATATATTTTGCAAACCCCAGTGTCATGAGTAAAGTTATTGGTATTGATGAATATTGTCATCTCGATGGGATTGTTTATAAATTTTTACCAATCAAAGCTAAAGATCATATTGCAGGACTTGGTGGAGTTGATATTGACGGAACTTATAATTTATTGATAAACAAAGCAAAATGGGGTAGACTTAACGAAGATGGTGTTGCTGTTGAT
Source organism: uncultured Bacteroidales bacterium (assembly GCA_964404485.1). Taxonomy (GTDB): domain Bacteria; phylum Bacteroidota; class Bacteroidia; order Bacteroidales; family JAIORY01; genus JAIORY01. The sequence goes on from CAYOKJ010000130.1 coordinate 7,821, forward strand.
CGCGAAAGTAAAAGAAATTCAGTTATTGCAAAACAAGATTATATACGTTTGGCAACTTCTTTATTAATGGAAAATAAAAATGATTCAGCAATTGTTGTTTTAGATAAATGTTTTGAGTTTTTTCCTGTAAATAAATTTCCAATTGACTATTATATGATTTCTGTTGCTAATATTTATTATCAGGCAGGTGCGGTTGAAAAAGGAAATGGAATTGTTAATTTATTAGTGGAAAGATATAGTGATGATCTGGATTATTATAATTCTCTTGATTCGAAACGGATAAAAACATTTGATCAAGAAATGCAACAGGCAATTGCAATTATTCAACAACTTGGTCAGCTTGCTAAACAAAATAAACAAACTGTATTAAGTTCTCAGATTGATAGTGTTTTTTATAAACAAATAGAATTTTTCAGGCATTGATTACTTGGCAGAAATTTGTTAAGCTTTTTTTTAGGGTAGTAACCTGATAATTTTTTTTAAAAGCAGGTTACACTTAAAATATTTATTATCTATTTAAAGGTTAAAACCCTGCAATTTCATTGCTTTACTTTAGTTT
>CAYOKJ010000131.1:0-8313 GCA_964404485.1 uncultured Bacteroidales bacterium
ATCATCTTCTAACACCCATTTAATACCATAGGCCAAATCCTCTGTCTCAAAAGGTTTTGCAAGATAACCATTTTTTTGATGTTCTACAATATCTAAAAGACCGGCATTGCCAAAAGCAACCACAGGCGTCCCACAAGCCAGTGACTCAGATGCAGTTTGTCCAAAAGCTTCCTGTATTGAAGGTACAATCATCACATCTGCTGCAGAGTAAACTAACGCCAGGGATATTTCATCATTTAGTCGACCTAAATAATGAGTTTTAAAACCTAAATTCTCTTCGTCTCTTGGTTTTGAAGACCCAAATATTACTAGTTCAATCTCTTTGTTTTCTTTAGAAAAATATTTTTTTAAGGCCTCTTTTAGTAATGAAAAACCCTTTCTTTTATCGCTTATCGCATTTATTGCACCAAATAATATGAATTTTTTATCTTTTGGCAAGCATAAAATATCTCTTGCAATATTTTTATCTATTGGTTTGAAACAATTCAAGTCAATGCCATTTGGAATAACTTCTACCCGCGTATTGCAAAAAAGTGAGCTTTTCCTGGCGCATTCACCCAACCAAGAGCTTGGCGTAACAATAGTTAGATTAAGATTTTTCCAAGATTTCTCCTTCCGCTTCCAAATTTTAGAAGAAAGGTCATTTTCTTTATTTGAATTAAGGGTTGGGCAGCAACCACAATTATTGATATATTTTTTACATTCAAATGGAATATGACACCCACCTGTAAATGCCCAAGAGTCATGGAGTGTCCAGACAATTGGTTTTTTCATTTTTGCTAAAGTCTCAATTTTTATGAATCCTAATGCTATCCAGTGTAAATGTACAATATCTGGATTAATATCTTGAACCTTTTTAGAAATATTATCTGGTGCAATGGCAGATGAAAATATAATTTTCTTGCGGTGCTTATAAAATCTAACCGGGATGCTATCAAGTATAGGCCTAAGTTTTCCAAAATATTTCTGCCATTTTGATTGAGGTTCTATTATACTATAATCATCACTTTTCTTAGACTGTACCAGCATTTGCGCTTGAACACCATTTTTCTGCAAACCTTTTAGTAATCTATATGCAGCTATTGCGGCACCACCGGATATATCATTTGTATTTAGTAATAATAGTTTCATTTTTTAATAACTCTTTTCACCAGATCATATATTCTTATTTTTTTTAATATAATTGCGATTATATTTTTTGTTTTTTCTATTATCTTATTTAACAGATAAAATAATTTAGATATTTTCTCTTTTCTATAAGCATTATTTAAATCTTGCTTAATAGTATTTTTATTTTTTTTGAAAAAATGTCCATGTCTAATATTTTTTATCTCTTTAGAAAATCCCAATAGCGGAATAATTTTATCAAATGTATACCTGAAATGATAATGTTTGGGTAAATGACACTTTATACATGGACTAAAATTCCAGTGAGAGATAAGAAGTCCTCCCTCTTTCAAGCAATTATTATAAATTAATATTAGATTAATAGGGTCCTCAACGTGTTCTAAAACATCGGTATTTAATAAAACATCATAATATTTTTCTTTCAAATAATTTACTATTTGAATATTCTTAAAATCTTTTATATTTGTATAAGCATATTCTGCCGCGTGAGGTTCAAATATATCTACTTGGGAGGAGGGTGTGTGCCTTACAATTTCTTTGGCTAATGTTCCAAATCCACCACCATAATCCAATATTTTTAATCTTCTTTTATCTTTAAAATATTCAGCAATTGACTTTCTATGTCTCATTGACTCTCGGTCGGTTTCTATAAATAAACCATTTAAAAACCATACAGGATGAGAATAATACTTTTTAAGTTTCTCTAAATCATATTCTTTGCTATCTAATCCCATATCATTCCAAACTTGATTCATAATCTTCCACATATCTTCAACACCGAGAAATTTGTTTTCGTCAAAATCTTTTAGATATTTCTCTAATTCATTCCACTCTTTACTTTTTTGTAATAATATATACGCTTCTTTCCAATCCATCGTTTCTATCATTTTATTTGTTTTTTCTCTATTTTTATCTTGTAGAAATTGAGAGAATACAAGATAATATTTTACATTTCATATAATTTTACTAATTATCCTTACCATTTTATTTTTTAGCCGTGTAAAAATACTTACATTGCCAAAACTAAGCTTGGAGTCAAGATTGTCTGCTTCTTGGTTTGCTAATATAAAATGGGGATGTATTATATTTTTAATATCTTTTGCCTCCGTTTTTGAAAAAATGCTATTTTTATCTTTTGTATGGGTGCTATCTATACCGAAACCAATATTTGAAACTAAATTGATATTTGGCATTATGCACAATCCATTGTTAATAAAACAGGTATAAACCCATTGATAATCCCAGGCATCTAACTTGCCTTCATAAACTATTTGAAAAACCTTCAACCAATATTTTTGCTGTTGTTTTGTTCGGAAAATATTTATTATTTGATTTTTTCTTTTAAATTCATCAAGGCTTTTTATATCTACATCAAAATATTTCCATGCCCTTCTCCAGGTAGCCCAACCCCAGAGATGGACATACTTGGAAAAATAATAACTTCCTTCTCCTCTTACCTTTCCAAATTGAAAATTATTACCACTAATCGTCATGATTCTTGTATCATCACGATAATATTTTAACAATTCCTGGCAAAACCAGAAAAAACTCTGGTTAGGCAGGCAATCATCTTCTAAGATAATACCTTCATTAACATTTTTAAAAAACCAATCTATTCCAGATGAAGGTCTGACTTTACAGCCCAAATTTACATCTGAATAATCTTTATACAACTTACAATCCCAATCTACTTGCTCTATTATTTTTCTTACCTGCTCGCACTTTTCCATTTCACCTTCTTTGTCTGGCCTTGGTCCATCAGCTGCTACAAAAAGCTGTTTCGGCTTAGCTTGTCTTATTGCATTAAATACTTTCTGGGTAGTATCCGGCCGATTAAAGATTAAAAACAAAACCGGTGTCGTTAGGAGAACAGTGGGTACGAAATTATCTTTCATTGCTTAATAACCTTTCAAAATAATTAATTGTCTTTATTAAACCTTTTTCAAGTTGGATTTTAGGTTCCCAGTTTAATTCTTTTAAAGTTATATCGTGACGGACTATTTCAAAGTAAGGATTGTCAAGAAGATGAATTATATTTTGCTTGCTTCCAGTAAAAAAATTATCCACACATATTACTTCATTGTCCTGGCTTAAAATCTTTTCACAAAGATGTGAGCCGATAAATCCTGCCCCACCGGTTACCAAAATTCTTTTTTTCATTTCAGCCCCTTTGTTATTTTCTATAGTATATTTTTATTAAATGTATAATTTTAATTATTTTTAATATTATTGCTTCTTTTGAATTAATAACTATTTTCATATATCTCTTTAATAGTTTATAATCTTTTGGATATCTTGATTTAAATTCTAAAGAAATAAAATTAAGAATTTTATCGTTCAGGTCAAACCTATTTATAAAAAAAGAAAATAATTTACTTATGGACATTTCTCTTTTACATAAATAAACATTAGAAAATTCCTTACCATAAAAAATATTAGCCTCATGGATTCTATACAAAACCAAAGACTCATTAAAATAATATTTTTTTGCTCCAACAACAGAAGATCCCCAAATCAAACAATCATCCGCTCTATTAGCCCAATCTTTTTCAAATGGGGGCGGCAGTATCAGTTGAACCATCATCAATAATTACAATTTCAATATTCTTATATGTCTGTTGCAAAACTGAATCTACACACCCTGTTATAAACTTACCATAATTATAATTATCTATAATTATTGACGCTTTCATTTTAAAAGTCTCCTTATATCGAAGGCTTTATGCATTAATAATGTTTGACTTTTTAATTCTATAAAAAAATAATTTATAAAATAAGCAGATATCCATTGTGAAATTAATGTTGCAACTGCCGCACCTTTTATACCGTAAATAGGAATTAGAAAATAGTTTAATAATACATTTGCTATAGAACTAACCAATGCACCATAAAAATGAAATTTGGTTAAATTTTCATTAACTTGCCATTTCCCCTTTACTACAGCGAGCCCAACAAACACTCCTACCCAAATATGTATCATTAAAACACTTCCCGCTTGATTATACTGCTCACCAAAAAGCAATTTAACCATCCAACCACTTAAAAATGTCATGGGAAGCGCAATGACTATCGCTATCCAAACTATTAAAGTATATAGCTTTTGTAACCTTTCATAATAAAATTTTTCACTTATTTTTTTTGCATTAACTATTGCCGGAAAAAGCGAACCCGTAATAGCCACCGGAATAAAATACCATACTTCGGACAACTTAACCGCTACCGCATAATTACCAACAGCTTCTATATCCAGCATATTTTTGATCATTACCTGATCTATCTTCATATAAATGGATACCGCAATACCCGATAATATTAGAGGCCAGGAATCTTTTAATAATTTTTTTGCTAAATCAAAATTCATCCTCCATTTAAATAAGCTTGATTTTTGTTTTATATACATCACTATAAGTCCGGAACTAAATATTATGCTTTGGAGTAAGGAAACTATCGCAAAATATATCAGGCTCATATTAAAATATATTAATACTAATTTTATTACAGCACATGTAATTGATGTAAATATTTGAACATAAACTGTATATTTCGATAATACTTTTGACTGAAAATAAAAATTTATTACATTAAATGATCTAACAATTGTCCCGGTAACAATTATGTAAATAAGCAAGTTCGTAAAACTATCATTATTTGTAAATTTTACCGCAATTAAAACAATTATTATTACTAAAATGGAACCTATAGATTTAAGAATGAAGCTGGTTCCTAATAATTCATCTCTTTTTCTCTCATTCTTAACTAATTCCCTGATTAGAATACTGTCTAATCCTAAAGCAGAAATTCCCAAAAAAAGTCCGACAAAACTTGCAGCATAACTAAATAATCCATAATCAGCCGGGCCTAAATATCTTGCTACATATACACCTACGAAGAAACTTACAGCCATCCCGATAACTCTTTCAAAGAATAGCCAACCTGTATTTACAAAATATTTTTTAAATCCGGAAGGTTGTTGCAATTCATTTAATTTATCTTTTAAAATTCCTTTAATTTTCAATATTCAATATCCATTCTTTAATCCAATTTATAGCAATAAATTCATCTTTTCTTCAAATTTTTCATTATAATTTTCTATTTTGTCAGTTTGTTCTTAACCTCTATCCAAAAATATTTTATCCTAACTCCTGTCCCAATCAATTAATGGTAAACTTACTACTATACCTAAAAATGCAAACAAATCTTTATGCATATCAAGACCAAAACTAAATTGTCTCTCCATAAAAAGTGAAACACCAATTATTAAAATGATTAAGCTCATAATTTTTGCTTGTTTATTAATTTTTATAAAATTATCATTTAAAAATTGATATCCCCTTTGACAAATTGTAAATAAAAAACCAAAAAATATTATTAAACCTAATAAGCCATTTTCAGCTGCAATTTCTAAAAAAATATTATGTGGGTATCCCCCGGGAAACCCGCCTGTACCTATTCCGAATAAAGGCTTATTTTTGAATAGGTACCAAGCATCAGAATAAAGCTTCAATCTAATATTCACACTCATATTTTTTGCATTTTTTAAGGAAAAACGCTCGATATTAGGAATAACCTTTTTAACTTCAGGAATAACATTAGTAGCTCCGGGAATAATTTTGTTTGTAAAAAGACTAGAATAAATAATATCAAAACAGCTTGTCCCCACTAAAATTAAAATAAATGAAATTATCAATATTATTGTAGTATTTCTACCTTCTATCTTTGTTTTTAATAATATTAAAACACCAAAAATTAATCCTACTATTGCTGATATTATTGGACCACGACTACCAACTAAAAAAATACTATACAGCAAAGGAATAATGGCTATTGCACAAATCAACTTATCATACTTTCCTTTATTAAAAATATTTTGTGTTATCCCAATTAGAAAAATTACTAATCCTACTGTAAGTAAAACACTTACCGGAATTGGATTTGCTTGTAAGAAATACATTCGTTCTCCGGTGTATTTCTCAAAAATTGAAATAATTACTAATAAAAAACTAATCCCCAAAGCTGTAATAGATACCGATATTAAAAATAGCTTTATTTGAGTACCCCTTACCAAAAATATTCTTGCTAATAAATAAGGAACAAATACGAGAATAATAAATCTAAGTGCTTTAATAATTCCCCCATTTCTATTTAATGAATAGATACACCCTATTACTAAAACCGCTATAAATAATAATATAAATTTATCAGGGGACTCTAATTTAAAATTTAAATTAATTGCATTTTTATCTTTTTTAATTAATTGTTTTAAAATAAATCCAACCACTGCAACTATTAACAAAATTGCTGTTAAATTAAAATATCTAAAATTTATCCCCCCTTTTATTACGTAAGCATTTATAAATAAAGCAAAAGAAACCTCTGGATATTTTAATAAATAATATAATATAAAAATCCCAACTGGAATCAGAAAAATATATGATTTAAGCAATATATTAAGCATATTTCAATCACTCCTACCTTATATTTATTATTCAAAACATTATATATTTTCAATATTAAAATCCATTAATATACTTTTAATTTTCTCCCTACTCCCTCATAAATAAAGCCTAACTTCTTTACATTTTCCGGTTCATATAAGTTTCTCAAATCAAGTAAAATAGGAGTTTTTAAAAGTTTTTTTATTCTTAACAAATCAAGGTTGCGAAATTGATTCCATTCGGTAACGATGACTAAACAATCGCTTCCCTCAGCAACTTCATATTCATTGTCGCAATAGATAATATCAGGAAGAATCTTTTTGGCATTTTCCATAGCCAGAGGATCAAAGCATTTGATCTTCGCCCCTTCTCTAAGCAATATTTTTATTATGTCAATAGAAGAGGATTCACGAATATCATCGGAATTTTGCTTGAAGGAAAGACCCAAAATACCAATTTGTTTTTCCTTTAAATCACCCACCAAGTGTTTTATTTTTTCTACCATCAGCTCTCTCTGTCTGTTATTTACTGATACAACTGCTTTTAAGCTTTTAAATTCATAGCCGAAATTTTCAGCAATACTGCAAAGTGCCCTGGTATCTTTCGGAAAACATGAGCCACCGTATCCCGGACCCGGGTGAAGAAACTTGGGGCTGATTCTTCCATCCAAACCCATCGCCCGGGCTATCTGGTGCACATCTGCTCCTACTTTGTCACAGAGGTTAGCAATCTCATTAATATAGGTAATCTTGGTAGCCAGAAAAGCATTACACGCATATTTGATTAGCTCTGCCGTTTCCGGATTGGTGACCACAAAGGGTGTATCGATCAAATAGAGAGGACGATAGATTTCCTGCATTATCTTTAGGGCTTGCTCACTGGTGGTTCCGATTACTATTTTATCCGGATGGGTAAAGTCATAAATTGCTGAGCCTTCCCGGAGGAATTCGGGGTTGGAGACAACGTCGAAGGGAATAGGTTTTGAGGTAGGTTGGGATTGCCGCGTCGCTTCGCTCCTCGCAATGACATTTTCATTAATAATCTCTTTAATTCTGTGGGCGGTGCCTACAGGGACAGTACTTTTGTTGACAATAACTTTATATTCATTAATATATCGGGCAACCTCTTTCGCCACTGCTTCTATCTGAGAAAGATCAGCCGAACCATCGTGATTGGGAGGAGTTCCCACGGCAATAAATATTGCTTTGGATTGTTCTACTGTTTTTCTTAAGTCAGTAGTAAAACTAAGCCTGCCTGCCTTGACATTTTTTTCGATTAAATCTTCCAGGTTTGGCTCATAGATGGGAAGATTCCCGGCATTAAGGCCTTTAATTTTTTCACTATCTTTATCTACGCAGGTTACTTCCAATCCAAAATCAGAAAGGCATGTACCGCTAACCAAACCGACATAACCAGTACCTATAATACAAATTTTCATATTCTCCCCTCCTCTTCACATTCGCTCTGGGCTCTCAGCAAAAACATGGTGTAAGTTAAAAGATATGTTCAACATATGAACTTGAATAAACAATATCATAAAAAGGTCTTGGATTTCAAAGTTATTTAAAATTATTATAACATATAGCTTTTTTTAATCATAAAAAATTATGGCGAGTAATAGACTGAATGAAACAAGGGGAGTCCGGCACGAAAGCTTACATTTATGACAACTCTGGTGCCTGGCACAAAAGTTACCATAAAAAAATAAGTGTCCTAAAGGTGCCTGGCGCTTTTTGGACACTTTTTTAAA
>CAYOKJ010000132.1:0-8268 GCA_964404485.1 uncultured Bacteroidales bacterium
TGACATATTTTCATATATCTCAATTTTTTTGTTTCTTATTTTGCATAACGGTTTGCGTGTATGGTGTCGTTTGGCGATTCGAAGCACGACCCTGTCTAACCGCTACACAGTTTATTAAATGCAATACCCTTTAAATTAGCACTATCCGCCAAATGCACTATACACGCTGTTACCGCCTGGTGTTCTGTCTTCCAGTCTTGTAAACCATTGTCTTTATTCAGTTTTCATGTCATTGTCTTTTAACATTCTTTCTTTTCTTAGGGCACGTGTGTCAGCGTTTTTTATTTTTTAAGTGTCGGCAAATTTTTTAAACCAATTTTTCTCTGTGCGGTGGCTTTGTAAGCTCTTTGACAAAGCTTTGGATTGTAGCGTTTGGCTCGTGGGGCTTTGGCAATGTGCTTGCAAATGCGGTGGTATAATCATCAATAAAACATTTTACGGTTGTTTTACTTCAAAGGATTTGTTTTTAAATAGTCTTTCCATTACAACTCCTATTATAATGATAATTGGCAGCGAAAGAAGTGTCCGTAAAAGAGAGAACTTCCAACCTAAAAACCCTATCTCGAATGTAATCATGGGTATTTTAATAGTACAAAATGCACCGATATAAATAAAAATATTTCTTATGCTTGCTCCCTTTTTCCAAAGCAGGTACGTTACCGGAAAAGCACCATACAATGGGCCTACCTGAGCCATTGACAAAAATATTACAAGTATAATGCCCTTTAAACCTGAATCTTTCCCAATATGTTTTTCAACTTTTTCTCTGTTAATCCATACATCGCCAAGCCCAATAAGAATAAACATAATGGGCAAAAACAAAATCATCTCCTTGAAAAAGCTATAAAACTGTTCTTTGAAAATGTTTTCACCAATTGAAAAATTAACAACAAATGATACTGCCACAAAAACAGTAAAAGCCGAGATAATTATAAAGTTAATCCGGTTTTTATTTAATATTTCTCTCATAATATATAAAATAAACCGATTAATAAACCGACAGTAAGAGCTCCGAAAAAGTAAAACGTATTGCGGATAAGAGATACCCGTACACCAAAAAATTTTATTTCAATGGGTAAAGTCAAAACCCCAACCATCATTAAAGTCGTTATAAAAACAGCAATAACAGGATAACTAACACCCGTCTTTACTAAAATACCTGCTAACGGGTATGCAATAAAGCCCGGAATCAATGCAATTGAACCAGCTATGGCTGCAAATACATATCCTGTTAAACCGGCATCTTTACCTAAGTATTTTACGATTATTTCATTGGGAAGCAAATAGAGGAAAATACTCACTAAAATCAGTACCGATAGAATTGCAGGAAGGATTTTCACAAACATCAATAACCCCTTTTTCGTTCCTTTCCATGTTTTTCGACGGTCTGCAATTAACGATGCTATAATGGCAATGGCGGCTATAATTGTAAATAACTCCATTATTGAAGCTTATTGATTTGAATGCCTACAAGGCGTGATGCCTTAAGAGCTTTCATAGAAAACTTTGCAGGTTCCGATGCCAATAATTCACCTTCTTTCAATAAGGATTTTTGATTATCAACAATTACTTCCACTTCACCTGAAACCAATGAAAAAACTACATAAGAGTTCATTTGACAGTCAGGCAATTGTTGGCCACTTTCAAGTTCAATAATTCGCATTTTAAACTCTTCAACCTGAAAAAACACATTTCTCTGCCTTTCAGAAAAAGGAAATGCTTGTAATGCTTTTGTATCAAAAATTTTCATTGCTGATGGAATTTTTATTTTTTAAAGGATTAATTTTTATTCATAATCTCACCATCTTACATCCTGATTCCCTTGTCCGGTTTTATACTGCAATTTGTTATTCACTCCTCAGCGCTTCAATGGGGTCGAGCATTGAGGCTTTGCGCGCCGGATAAACCCCGAAGAATAACCCAACGGCCAATGAAAACAGGAACGAATACATTACAGATGGAATTGAAATGCTCAAAGTCCAGTCAGTAACAAAAATTATAATAATTGCCGACAATATCCCAAAGACAATACCAATAATACCGCCGCCAATGCTAAGAATAAAAGATTCGATAACAAATTGTAGCAATATATCTTTTCTGCTAGCACCGACTGCCATTCGTAAGCCAATTTCATTGATTCTTTCTCTTATTGCTATCAACATGATTGCAAGTATTCCAATTCCCCCAACAAGTAAAGAGATGCCAGCTGTACTTACAATAAGTGCTGTAAAGGTGTTGGTTGTCTCTTTCTGGGTTTCCAATAGCTCAACCTGGTTTTGAATTGTAAAATCATCTGGTTTATTTTGTCTGTTTAATCGATGTTGCTCGCGCAATACTTCAGATACCTGCATAATAGCATCATCCATTTTATCTATTGAAGTTGCCTGTATATTAATTGTATTGATATAATTTAGATTAAAGACCCTGCGTAATGCAGTTTGTATAGGGATAAATATTTGGTCATCCTGATCAACGCCATTAAGGTCTGTCCCTTTGGATTCCATAACTCCAATAACTGAAAAAGGGATTCTTCCAATCCTTATTGTTTCCCCAATCGGGTTTCTTCCGCCAAATAAATTATTTACAACTGTTTGACCCAATACTGCATATCTAAAAAATGCTTTATTTTCCTCTTCCGTAAAAAATTGCCCCTTTTCAACAAAGAAGTTTCTAATGGTTTGGTACTCGGAATTGGTTCCTGTGATGGTAGTGTTCGTACTTAAACTTTCCCATTTTACCTGCATCTTCTTTGTCTGAACAGGAGCAGCTATTCTGACATTAGGGCACTCCGATGCCAGAACAGTAACATCCTTAAGAGTCAAACTGGTAACCGTTCCTCTTATTTGTTGCCTTCCTACATTTTTTTGCACCTGCCCGGCATTGACAACAATAAGATTTGTCCCCATTGATTCTATTTTGCTTAACACTTCTTTCTGTGCCCCATTACCAATAGCAACCATAATAATTACGGCTGACACACCAATTATAATACCGATTAAAGAAAAAAATGTCCTTAATTTATTAGTTAATAATTGATTACGCGATATTTTTACACTTTTCGATATTTTCATTTTATGATAATTGTCTATTTTAAAGGTATGAAATGGAACTCGTCATTTATAAAGTTTCTCCTGTGTATACGATAGTACATGACTCATTTCATATTTGAAAAAATTCATTTGCCCGGAATACCAACTAAACACCATTATTTTAAGGCTTCTATGGGATTCAGCCGTGCGGCTTTTTTGGCAGGTTGTATGCCTGCAATAATCCCAATCGCACTTGCGGAAATTACTCCCACCAAAATACTTTTCCAGGAAACCGAAACAGGCATTTGCATCACAATTCCCAGGATTATTGCGCCTGTACCGCCGAGAATAATGCCAATTATACCACCTGAAATAGTTACTACAAGCGCTTCAAATAGAAATTGCATCACAATTTTTTTACTGCTGGCGCCTATAGCCATTCTCAATCCAATTTCTTTTTTTCTTTCATTTACAGAAATAGTCATGATGTTTGCAATAACAAATCCTCCTGTTATTAAAGACAAACCTGCAAGCAAAGCAAGAAATATATTAAAGGTACCTGAAACTTTCTCTGCCATTTTTGTTACTTCGGTAGGAGTGATAACGGTAAAATCATTGGGTACGCCTTCTGCAAGACTGTGCCGTTCGCGTAAAATCTGACTGATTTTTTCAACAGTTACATTTATTTCTTTTGGATTGTGCAATAATATTTTAGTGGCTGATAAATAATCAATATTAGCAACACGCCTCATAAAGGTGGAAAGTGGAATCATAATACGGTTATCCAAATCACCACCTCCCGGGCTTGTTCCTTTTGATTCCAGGATGCCTTTTACTTCAAATTGGATGTTGCCAATTCTAATTTGCTCTCCTATGGGATAATTATCTCCAAAAAGTTCTTTTTGCACCGTTGGGCCGATTAAGCAAACCCGGTTAAGTGTTTTCATATCTTCATCAGTAATAAATTCACCTTGTGTAACGTCCCAGTTCCAAACAGGTGCATAAGAAGGAGTAATTCCAATCACTGAAGATGTATATGACTTTTCAAAATATTTTACGTCTGCATTTCCCTTCCGGCTAAAAGGGGCTAAGCCTTTAATCTCGGGAATTTCCCGTTCCAAATATTCAGCATCCTCCAATTTTAAGGTTGTACTGCCTTGAGCTCTATCCATTTGTGACAGTTGAACACCGCCTCCAGCAAATATCATAAGGCTTTCTGTTCCAAATTTATTAACTCTTTCCATAACCAGGTCTTTAGCACCAAACCCCACAGAAACTATTAGGGTTAATGCGAGGATACCAATAATTATCCCTATCATCATCAAAAATGAACGGAGTTTGTTTTTGCCCAGACTTTTCAGCGCATTTAAAATTATTCTTTTAGTTTTCATTTTTCACCTCTTTTAATAATTTATCAAGCCCATTTTTTGCATCCCTCGGCGATTTATTTGGCTCATCACTTACTATGATACCGTCGGAAATTTCAATAATTCTTTTCGCATGCTTGGCAATATCCTGCTCATGAGTAACCAGAACGATTGTCCTGCCTTCATTATTCAATTTTTGAAAGAGTGCCATTATTTCATAGCTTGATTTACTGTCGAGGTTCCCGGTTGGCTCATCAGCAAAAATTATTTCAGGGTCGTTCACAAGAGCACGCGCAATTGCAACGCGCTGTTGCTGACCGCCGGATAATTCGCCGGGGTGGTGATACATCCTGCCTTCAAGTCCCACTGCAATTAATGCATCTTTGGCAAGTTTTCTGATATTGGCACGGTCGGAATAAATCAGTGGCAGTTCCACGTTTTCCAATGCGCTTGTACGTGCCAACAAGTTGTACGACTGAAACACGAACCCGATTTTTTTATTTCTGACCCTGGCAAGTGCTTCATCGTCCAATTTATTTACTTCGGCTTCATCGAAATACAGAGAGCCGCTCGTTGGTTTGTCCAGACACCCGATGATATTCATTAAGGTGGATTTACCGGAGCCGGAAGCGCCCATTATTGCTATTAATTCGCCTTTATGTATTTCGAGCGACACGTTGCGCACAGCGACCACTTCGCCGCTGGCTTCTTTGTTGTAAATTTTGCTTAGCCCTTCGGCTTTAATAATTACGTCATTCATCTTTATTTTCTCCTTATTTATTTTTCAAAGACAACAGAATTATGCTTTTATAATTCATTCCGGTAGCAGAACAATTTCCCCGTCTGCAAGTCCATCAACAACTTCAGTGGAACTGTGATCATACCAGCCGGTCTTGATTTTTTTCTTTATCCGGGCATCTCCGTCAACTACAGTGACGAATCTTTCACCCTTCTCTCTTGTGATAGCCCTGGAAGGAACGGTAAGAACATCTTTCCTGGTTTCTAAATATATTGTCACTGTCGTAGTCATTTCAGGTCTGAGTATTTTATTTTGAAAATCACCTATCTCAACCACAACAATGTAATTAACAACATTATCCTGTATGGCTGCTTTGGGGTATATAGCTGTTACCTTACCATTAAAGTCAGTTTCGGTATAGGTGTCAACTGTAAATGTAACTTCCTGTCCTACAAGAATCTTTCCTATATCCGTTTCATCCACATAAACCTGTACTTCAAGCCGGTTCAAATCGATGATATTAACAAAAGTAGGAGCTGCCAGCCCGGCCATAACTGTTTCGCCCTCCTGAGTGGAAACCGAAGCTATAATTCCTGAAGTTAAGGCATATATGGTAGTGTAAGAAAGTTGTACTTTAGCAACTTCCACGTTTGCTTCAGCCTGTTTTAACTGGGCTCCGGAAATTTTGAACGCATTTTCTGCTATATCGTACTGTTGCTGCGAGATATAGTTTTGTTCGAGCAATGATTTTTGCCTTTCCAAATTTAATTTTGAATACTCATAATCTGCCTCGGCTTTATTCATCGCTGCAATGTTCTGGTTTAGTTTTGCCTGGAGTTCAGCGTTATCAAGTTCGGCAATAACCTGACCCGCCTTAACATAGTCACCGATATTGGCCCGTAATTTTTTGACTACCCCTGAAACCCGTGAGCCGACTTTTACCTCGGCCCCAACCTGCGGTTTTATTATTCCTGTGGCAAGCACAGTGGAACCGATATCTCTCCTGACAACCTCGGCTGTTTGTATTTTGTTTTCATTGTTATCGTTTGGTTTAATAACGTAAAACCATACTAAAAGCGAAGCTGCAATTATTATCAATAACCCGATTACCAAATATGTCTTTTTCATTTTGTCATCATATATTTTTATTTACCAATAGTTCTTTCCAGTTCAGCAAGTGATATTTTATAATCTGCAATTGCCTGGATGTAATTTTGCTCGGCCGTTACAAAGGTCGTTTGGGCATCGGTAAGTTGAATGATTGACCCGATACCTTCTTTGTATTCACCCTCAGCAATAGATAAATTTTCCCTGGCGCTTTCCAATCCTTTGGATGTTGTCGCCATTCTTTCGGAAGATTCTTTAACAGCAAGGTAGGCGTTCCATACTTCCTGTCCGATTTGTTGTTTTAATGATTCAAAATCCTTTCCAAGTCCTTTCAGTGCAAGTTCTTCCCCTGTAACCCGGGCTTTAGTTGAAAAGCCTTTAAAAACAGGTATTGTAAGTGTCATTCCTAACCACCAGTTCTGCTGCATCCCTGATATTTCTTCACCGGCAAAATTGTAGTTTGCATTTGCACTTAGCGACGGGTAATATCCACCTTTTGCAACTTGAATGTAGTTATTTTGTGCATTCAATAAGGATTGAAATCTTTTGATTTCGGTACGTGAATTTAATGCTTCATTAAATAGTGAATCATAAGATTGCACCATATTATTATTTATATCTGAAAGATCGTCAATAATTTCTATCTGCTGATTTGAAGGCAGTCCCATTAACTGATTAAGATTTCCTTTGGCGTTTAGAAGTGTGTTGGCTGCTTTTATTTTATTTAATTCGGCATTTGAAAGTTCAACTTCCGATTTAAGAACATCTGAACGGGTTGCCATTCCTGCGTTCTGTTTGGCAATAGCAAAATCCAGATGCAACTTTGAATTTTTCACAGCCTCTTCCGCACTTTTTAAAATACGTTCTGCTTGTAAGGTTTTATAATACGTATAGATAATATTCAGTGTTAAATCCTGTTTATTCGATTCATGTTGGTAAGTATTTGCCTCGTAATTATCTTTTGCTGCATTGTAGGTTGCTTTTGTCCTGAATCCATTAAAGAGATTATACGATGCTGAAATACCAGTATTGTAATTCTCATATTGCAGACTACCATTGTTTCTTGAATATGTGTCAGCACTTGAATTGAGATTTACCGTCGGGTAATATCCCGAATACGCTTCATCGACTTTAGTTTTGTTTTCTTCAACCTGATATTGAGAAGATTGAAACTTTGGGTTGTTTTGAAGCCCCATTTTTATGCAATCATCTAAACTTAACCTGCCGGGTATTTCATTTTGTGCAGACACTGCCTGTGCAGATAAGAATATTGTTATAAATAATATTGCACTATATATATTCAGTACAATATTTTTATTTATTAATTTATCTGATATTTTCATATACATTCCATTAAATTATTCTTTTCAAAATATATGATTTTCTGAAAATAAATTTCCGAACATTAATTTTTAGTCTTTTGCTATCCATGAATATTAATACTCCGGATGCATTCATCCCCTTGGGAGAGTTAACAGTACCCGTATATTTCTTTTCGGATTGGTTATAAACGAAATCCTTTAATATAATTTGTCCCAACTTTTCTTTATCATTTTTACCTGAGACTTTAATGATTTTCCCGTAGTATTTGTTGTTTTCAGAGTATATCTCAATTTCACGGGGGGGATCACTAAAAGCCCATCTTCCTGTTATATCTTTAACATTATTGTTCTGAGCATGTAATGATGTAAAGATGAGCATAAACAAAACTTGAATTGATATTTTTAGTAAAGGTTTCATATTGTTCTTATTCTGCCAATTTGGTAGGATAAACGCCATTGATTATATTTTTCTTTTATCATTAATTCCTCCTATTCAAAAAAATCATCTACCGGATTTTTAATCTTGCTAATTGCATTTTTTGAAACATGCGTATAAATCTCAGTTATTTTACTTGAACTACTTGTTTTGTTTCACTTTTTTGTTCTCATTAATTTTGACACAGAGTTACGAAAAAAGTTAACAACGATTTTATATACTAAGAATTCTTGTATATACTCTAAAGTTCTTATTTGCTCTGTTATCA
>CAYOKJ010000133.1:0-8233 GCA_964404485.1 uncultured Bacteroidales bacterium
TACAAAAACTAAGCATTGCCTAATACAATTTCTTTATTAACAAAGAATTAATCGGTATGGAATATTTAATAATTGAGTCCACTCCGAAAAGTCAAATTAGCCACTAAGTCACCATCCCGAAAGCTTTCGGTATAGTGGCATTTTTTATTTTTTTACTTTTCGGAGTGGACTCAAAATTTAATTATTGATCTCTTCCAGCTTTTTAATATGACTGGCAGATATTTTAAATTGATATTCCTTGTTTTCACACTCTGACCTGCAAATGCGTTTTTTCCGGTCGATTTGTTCAAGATAGTCCATGTTTATTACAATAGATCTGTTTATACGAAAAAAGGAATTGATTGGAAGTTTTTCATGTACTTCCGAAAGATAAGATGAAATTAAATAATATTTGTTGTTTCTCAGAAATAGCTTAGCATAATTACCATCAGCTTCAATATAAATAATATCATTAGGGTTTATAAATATAGAATTTGAACGGGTTTTGAATTGTATCTTTCTAAGCAAAAGAAATTTGATAAGCGAATTTATGTTTTGTTTGTCAGTAAAGTTTTTTCTATCCTCAAGATAGCGTTTAAAAGATTCCTGCAGATCAATTAGCTTAACAGGCTTGAGCAAATAATCAAATGCCGAATGCCGAATTGCTTTTATAGCATACTCATCGTGAGCAGTAACAAAAATAATTGTCGGTTGAAATTCAAAATTTTTAATTTCAGCCAATAAATCGAAGCCGTTTTTCTTTGGCATTTGGACATCAAGAAAAACTATATCGGGTTGATGTTCATAAATAGCTTCAACAGCATCGTCAACATTTTGAACACTTGCAATAATCTCTATTTCCTTAAATTGCGAAAGTAATTGCTCAAATACTTTAATAGATATTTTTTCATCGTCAACTACAAGTGTTTTAATAATGTTCATATGTAATATTTTTAAAATTTAACTATTACGTGGTAATTTGAATAATTATCATTTTTGATATTATTTAAAAGTCAAAACTAAAACAATAAATAATATAATCCTAATTAACCTTAATTAAATTTATTATGATACGCTACCGCGGAATAAAATAATAAGGGAAATCCATCACTCCATTATTAAGACTTCTAAGAAAAACCAGAATTCAGGAATTGATTAATAACCCGATTTCTTTAAAGAATTTGCTATCTTAGCGGATAGAATAAATACTGAATAAGTACTAAATAATAAATTATGGATTGGATTTGGATATTAGTAGGTGTTGTTTTGGTTTTAGTTGGTATAATTGGTGCAATAGTTCCGGGAATTCCGGGACCAATTATTAGTTTTGTTGCTCTTTTGCTACTCCAATTAAAAGAAGCAGCACCATTTAGTGAAGAATTTCTTATTATAATGGGATTGAT
This sequence comes from uncultured Bacteroidales bacterium, assembly GCA_964404485.1. Lineage (GTDB taxonomy): Bacteria > Bacteroidota > Bacteroidia > Bacteroidales > JAIORY01 > JAIORY01. The sequence continues at coordinate 1,383 of CAYOKJ010000133.1, forward strand.
TGCAGCCGGAGTAACTTTTCTGGATTATGTAGTTCCTATCTGGGGTACAAAAAAATTTGGTGGGACAAAAATGGGCGTAAGAGGTAGTATTGTCGGACTGTTGGTTGGAATATTTGTTTTACCCATTCTTGGAATTGTTATTGGGCCTTTCGGATTGTTGGGAATAATTTTGGGGCCATTTGTTGGAGCATATATTGGAGAATCAATGGGAGGACAAGATTCGAAATTGGCAATGAGGTCGGCAGTTGGTTCTTTTATTGGGTTTATTACAGGAACTTTTATGAAGCTGGTTTACTCAATAATTGTTGGATTTTATTTTTTTTCTAATATATTTTAATTTGAGAAGAGGGTTATAAGATTATGAAAAAAACTAAAAATATTGAGGAGCTTAAAAATATATCTGCTAAGATTAGAAAAGATGTTTTGCTTTCGATTAATGCAGCAGGCTCAGGTCATACAGGTGGGTCTCTTGGACTTGCTGATATTTTTACGGCTCTATATTTCAATGTCATGAATCATGATCCGAAAAATCCAAAATGGAAAGATCGAGATCGTTTGGTGTTGTCAATAGGTCATGTTGTTCCTGTACATTATGCTACTCTTGCAAGAGCAGGATATTTTCCTCTCGAAGAACTTAAAACTTTACGAAAACTTGGTTCAAGATTACAAGGACATCCCGGCAAGGATCACGGTTTACCCGGATTAGAATTATCTTCTGGTTCACTCGGACAAGGTTTGTCTATTGCTGTTGGAATGGCATTATCCGCAAAGATTGATAAAAAAGACTGGCAGGTTTTTAGTATTCATGGTGATGGTGAATTGCAGGAAGGTTCCATCTGGGAAGCGGCAATGAGCGCATCTCATCATAAACTTGATAATATCACTGCAATTGTTGATAGAAACCATGTTCAGATTGATGGCAAAACTTCTGATGTTATGCAATTGGGATTTTTGGACGAAAAGTGGAAATCTTTTGGTTGGAATGTTTTAAAATGTGATGGACATAATCATGAAGAGTTGATCAGTGTGCTTATTGAAGCAAAAAAACACAAAGGAAAACCAAGTGTAATTATTGCTGAAACTATTATGGGTAAAGGAGTGAAAAGTATTGAGGATAATTATAAGTGGCATGGCAGAGCTCCTTCTGATGAAGAACTAAAGGATTTTATTTTGCAGCTTGAGGAACAAGGAAAATAGGAAAACATATATTCGATCTCCTTACTTTGTTGGAATAATGAAGTATTGAAAATATTGGGAGTCTAATACTTTGTTTGTACACATTATTCCATCATTCCAACTCATCTAAAAAGTATGAACACTAGAATTAATAATAATCCGATAAAATAAGAAATGAAATATGACTTTTAAAAACAAAGGCAATAAGCCAACAAAAACAGGATTTGGCGAAGGATTAGTAGATGCAGGAATTGCCAACGAAAATATAATAGCATTAGGTGCTGATATTACTTCTTCCGTTGGAATGAATTTTTTTGCTGAGAAATTTCCTAAACGTTTTATATCATTGGGAATAGCCGAACAAAATTGTGTGGGAGCTGCAGCCGGACTTGCTTTATCAGGAAAAATTCCTGTTTTTTCAACTTATGGAGTTTTTGCAGCATTACGTGCTGCGGACCAAATTCGGATTTCTGTTTGTTACAATAATCTTCATGTTTTGATTGGTGGTGCTCATGCAGGAATTTCTGTTGGTCCTGATGGTGCAACTCATCAAGCTTTGGAAGATATTGCCGCAATGAGGGTGATGCCAAATATGACAGTAATTTCCCCTTGCGATGCTACTCAAACACGGATTGCTGTGAAGGCTGCAATTAATGAAACTAAAGGTCCTGTGTATTTGCGCTTTGGCAGAAATGCTGTTGCCGATTTTACAAGTCCTAATCAAAAATTCAAAATCGGAAAAGCTGATGTTTTACAAAATGGTAATGATTTAAGTATTATCGCAACAGGACATTTGGTTTGGGAAGCTTTGTTAGCAGCAGAGCAACTACAAAAAATCGGAGTAGGGGCAAGGGTGATTAATTTGCATACAATCAAACCAATTGATAAAAATGAAATTATTAAAGCTGCTAAAGAAACCGGAGCGGTTGTAACTGCTGAAGAACATCAGGTTGCCGGCGGAATGGGTAGCGCTGTGGCTGAAGTAGTTTCTGAAAGCTTTCCGGTTCCAATTGAATTTATCGGAATGAAGGATTCATTTGGAGAATCAGGTACAGCAGATGAATTGCTGAAAAAATACCAAATGTCAGCTGATGCAATTTTTAAAGCAGCTAAAAAGGTTTTGAAAAGAAAGTAGATAATATCAGTGTTCTACAATAAATTTTCAGGATACTGAACTTCGGTGAGAAAAAGTCCTTTGGCAGGCACAGAATATCCCGCATTTGAGCGGTTTTTGCTTTCAACTATTTTTATAACATCATCCAAAGTAATTTTATTTAATCCAAGGTCAATTAGTGTTCCAACAATTGCTCTTACCATATTTCGTAAAAATCTGTCAGCTGAAATTGTGAAAATAATTTGATCTTCATTCTCAATCCATTCTGCTTTGGATATTTTGCAGATATTTGTTTTTACCTGGGTATTTGATTTTGAAAATGATGTAAAATCTGAAAAGTTAAGCAGTAATTTCGCACCTTTATTCATAAGACTAACATCAATATCACCAAATAAATAATAGGAAGTATCTTGTGTAAATGGATTTTTTCTTTTGCTGATATAATATTTATAAGTTCTTAAAATAGCGTTGAAACGTGCATGTGCTTCTCTGGAAACAGCAATAATTTCAAATATTACAATATCATTACTTAAAAAACCATTTAATTTAAAAGTTAGTTTTTTAAGTTCACTATTATTGAGTTTGTTTTTTATATCAAAATGAGCATAGTATTTTTTAGTATGAACTCCGGTGTCAGTCCTGCCACAACCTATTACATTAATTTTATCCCTTAAAATTACAGATAAGGCATTATTAATTGCAAGTTGAATTGTGGGAGTCTCTCCTTGCAATTGCCAACCATGATAATTGGTCCCTTTATAGGCTAATTTTATAAAATATCTGTTTTTATTTTCATCCATTAATTGCAAAAATAGTTAATTATTTAGATTTAAAATAAATTGAAATTTTTGATTATTTTATTTGCAATTAGTATATTTTTGCGACATGAAAATAAAAAAAGTAACACGATGAAAGTTAAAAGATTTGGAGTTTCTCTTGAAGAAGATTTATTGGAATCGCTTGATAAACTGGTTCAGCAGCAGTAGTTTCCCAATCGTTCTCAGGCAATTAGTTTTTTGATAAAGAAGAACCTTTTTGCATTTATCAATATTCCATTAAATTCGAGGTAAAACCAATGTTTTTAATAGAATTAGAAGATAATATTAATACTTAAAATTATGAATCAGGAAATATTGTTATTACTTATAACAACAGCATCTATAGCTTTTTTTCATACATTATTTGGTCCAGATCATTATTTGCCGTTTATCGTAATGTCGAAAGCAAGAAAATGGACTATGTTTAAAACTATTTGGATTACGATTTTATGCGGATTAGGGCATGTCGGCAGTTCAATTTTGATTGGAGCAATTGGAGTAGCTTTTGGTTTTGGAATCTCAAAAGTTGAAGGTTTCGAAGGTATTAGAGGCAATATTGCTGCATGGGCATTTATTTTGTTTGGATTAATTTATTTTGCCTGGGGAATGTGGCGGGCAATAAAAAACAAACCACACAAACATATTCATATTCATGATAATGGAAGTGTTCACACTCACGAACATACTCATCTGGAGAAGCACGATCACGTGCATAAAAAAAATATTACTCCCTGGGTTTTGTTTACAATTTTTGTCTTAGGTCCATGCGAGCCTTTGATTCCAATATTAATGTATCCTGCGGCAAAACAAAGCACTTTTGGTTTAATTTCAGTAATTATTGTTTTTTCTGTAATTACAATTGCAACTATGTTGGCTGTGGTATTACTTGCTTCTAAAGGAATTAAGATGATTTCTTTTGGGAAAGTTGAAAAATATACTCACGCTATTGCAGGTGCAACAATTTTCTTAAGTGGTTTTGCTATTGTTTTTTTGGGTCTTTAATATTGATTGATAGGTGATAGATTTATATTTAAACTGATAATTAATGATTAGAATGTATTTAATATTTCCATCCTTCAGTCTTTATATAGCTCTCTTTGCTTACTGTCTATTTTAACTGTGTACTATTTTAAATCTTTGGCATTCAAAATCCATGCTACTAATGCATTTTAACAAAAAAAGCAACTTTTTCAAGAGAAGTTGTCATGTCGTATTCTTCGAGATAAACATTATCAGGAACATTAACAGGTTTAGGAGTATAATTTAAAATTCCTTTAATTCCTGAGTTAACTAAAATATCTTTAATTGAAATTGTTTCGCTTGAAGGAACTGCAATTATTCCAATTGAAATATCTTTTTCTTTTATAATTTTTTTAATCTGATCTAAATGAAAACATTCAACACCGGAATATTTTTTTCCAATCTTTTTTGGATTAATATCAAAAGCAGCGGCAATTTCGAGTTTTGTCCTTTTTCCGGAAAAATATTTTGTTATTGCACCTCCAAGGTTTCCCATTCCCACTATTGCAACATTTATGCCTTTTTCATCATCGAGAATTTTACCAATCAGTATAATTAAATTCGCAATATTATATCCCTTTCGAAGAGTGCCGTTATATCCAATAAGCATAATATCGCGCCTTACCTGAACAGATGTAATATGTTGAATTTTCGCTATTTCATGTGAGAATATATGAGTTTTTTCAATTGCTTGACACAATAAAAGTGCTCGACGATATTGACTTAATCGCTCAATTGTTTTATGTGGCAGGTGTTTCATCTTTCTCTTATCCATTTGTGAAAAATTATTGTTAATTAATTAACAAGCAAAAGTAGTTTTTGAAAAGTTAAAATGCAAGTATTTTGTTAAAGAATTCACACTGTTATAAAATAACAATCAAATTAAAATCATAAATCTATCCACCCATTTCCTGCTCCCGGTTTAGAATCAAGATTTTCGATATAGGGTTTTATGTCGAGCAGGGGTGTGTTATCGAGAGCATCCAGTCCGGATGTATAGATTATGTTTTTTTCTATTCTGATTAACTTAACAATATCCATTCCTATCCCGTTAAGGCGATTTGGCGAACGACTTGCAAAAAGACCAACTTCCTTTCCTCCGGAGCTTGGCGGATGTGCAAGAAGATTCTTTTTTGTTGATCTGTCGAAGTAAAAATAAACAATAATATATTGAAATTTTTCGAGTCCTGATAATGCTTTTTGATATTCTTTATCAATCTTAATAATAAATTCACCTTTTGCATTTTCATTAGGTCTGAAGGGAGCAATTTCCATATATGGAGTGTGTATTATGCCGATTGAATTGAATTCAATTTTCATAAAGTAATTATAATTCGGTTTTGTGTAATCTACTGTCTTTATATGTTTTCAGTTTGTTTGTAAACATCCGGCATACAATATTCAAATACTATTAATTTTAATCAAAGCTAAGAATTAATTTTTTTCAGCCATTCATACCATTCATCCATTCCTTCGCCAGTTTTTGCTGACATTACAAAAAATTCAAGGTGATGATTTACCTGAGTTGCATATTCTTTAACTTTTTCGATGTTAACATCAAGGTATGGAGCTAAATCAATTTTGTTAATAATACAAATATCAGAACTACGGAACATGTCGGGGTATTTAATCGGTTTGTCTTCTCCTTCTGTAATGCTTATTATCACTATTCTTTTTGATTCTCCAAGTTGAAACATTGATGGGCAAACAAGGTTGCCAACATTTTCGATAACTAAGATAGAATCGTTTTCGGGTTCAAGTTCTTTTAAAGCTTTGTTTACCATGTCAGCATCAAGATGACAACCGCTTCCGGTATTAATTTGCACAACCGGAGCGCCTGCACTTTCAATACGATTAGCATCATTCATAGTTTGCTGATCGCCTTCAATAATGCTAAATTTAATTTCTTTTGAAAGTTCTTTAATTGTTTTCTCGAGAATACTTGTTTTACCTGATCCCGGAGAGCTTACCATATTTAATGCAAAAATGTTTTTTGCCTCAAAATATCCTTTGTTTCTTTCAGCAAGAAAATCATTTTTCTGTAAAATATCAAGTTCTAATTGTATTTCAGTGCTGTGAGAATGGTGATCGTGATCGTGACTACCGTGACTGTGTTCATGAGTATGTTCATTTCCATCATGAGTATGATTAGGATGGTGATGATGTTGTTCGTTGTCTTTTCCAGGCTTGCTAATTCTAATAGAATTTTCGTTGCCGCATCCGCATATTCCACACATAATTACTGTTTTTATTTATCAATTAATAAAGATTTTATCTTTAATTCTTTTCCGTTTGTTAATTCCGTTTCAAAACTATTACATTTTGGGCACGGTGTATAATAATTCTCAACTGAAAATTCTGTCGAGCATTTTAAACATTTTGCTACTGCCCGAATTTCATTAATTTTTATTTTTGCATTTTGTAAAACAGAATTTTTTATTGCTTCATCCATTGCAAATTCAAGTGCATCAATAACAATCCCTGATAAAGTTCCTACCTCAAGTTCTATTTCCAATACAGAGCTTACATTGGCTTTTTTAGCTTCTTCAGTAGCAATTTCTACAATATTTATTGCAATTGATAACTCATGCATTTGTTTGTTATTTTTCGATTGCAAAAGTACATAATAATTCTCTTTTTAGAGTAGATATTCTTCTTAGCTTTTTAAATCAGTGAGACTTTAATTTTGTGAAGCAAAATTATTTAGTCGAACTGATCCCGAG
>CAYOKJ010000134.1:0-8157 GCA_964404485.1 uncultured Bacteroidales bacterium
CAGTCATTTTGGCAGAATAATTTCAATGGCACAAGCTTTGTAAAATCATGAAAATACAATTAAGAATAAATCAATAAAAAGGAAAAAATGCAAAAAGGAAAGATCAACGTACAAACGGAAAATATTTTTCCGATCATAAAAAAGTTTTTATATTCTGATCACGAAATATTTTTAAGAGAATTAGTTTCAAATGCTGTTGATGCCACACAAAAACTAAAAACCTTAGTTTCAGTAGGAAAGTATACAGGAGAGTTGGGAGATTTAACAATTCATGTTGAATTAGACAAAAAGAAAAAAACTTTAACAATCCGCGACCGTGGTATTGGAATGACTGAAGATGAAGTTCAGAAATATATTACTGAGATAGCTTTTTCAAGTGCGGAAGAATTTGTAAAGAAATTTAAAACTAAAAGCGAAGCTGAGACTAATGCCATAATTGGTCATTTCGGACTTGGCTTTTATTCTGCATTTATGGTTTCTGAAAAAGTGGAACTTACAACTAAAACATACAAAAAAGGTGGTAAAACAAAAGCTGTAAAATGGAGTTGTGACGGCAGCCCTGATTATACTCTCGAAGAAGTTGATGTACAAGAAAGAGGAACAGAAATCGTTCTTCATATTGAAAAAGAATCAAAAGAATTTCTTGAAGAATATCGCATTCTTGAGTTATTGAAAAAATACAGCAAATTCCTTCCTGTTCCAATTCAGTTTGGTAACGAAAAAGTTACTGAAGAAATTGAAGGTGAAAAAGATAAAGACGGAAAGCCTAAAACCAAAGAAGTTGAAAAACCAAGAGTAATAAACAATACAGATCCTTTATGGAAAAAAACTCCAAGCGAATGTAAGGACGAGGATTACAAAACATTCTATCATGAGTTATATCCAATGACTTTTGAAGAGCCTCTTTTCCAAATCCATCTGAATGTTGATTATCCATTTAATCTTACAGGGATTTTATATTTCCCTAAAGTGAAGAAAAATATTGAAGTTCAGAAAGATAAAATACAATTATACAGCAATCAGGTTTTTATTACTGATTCAGTGGAAGGAATTGTTCCTGAATTTTTAACACTTTTACATGGTGTAATCGATTCTCCTGATATTCCACTTAATGTTTCAAGATCGTATTTGCAAAGTGATTCTAATGTTAAGAAAATCTCAAACTACATCACTAAAAAAGTTGCTGATAAGCTTGAAGAACTCTACAAAAATGACAGAGAAAATTTTGAAAAGAAATGGGACGATATTAAAGTTTTTATTGAATACGGAATGATTTCTGAACCAAAATTCAATGAAAAAGCCGAGAAATTTTGCCTTGTAAAAAACACTGAAGGAAAATATTTCACTTTAGAAGAATACAAAAATCATATCAAAGAAAACCAAACTGATAAAGACAAAAAAATTGTACACCTTTATTCAAATGATGTTGATGCACAGCACAGCTACATTCAGTCAGCAAAAGAAAGAGGTTATGATGTATTGGTAATGGATGGTATTCTCGACAATCACTTTATCAATTCAGTTGAACAAAAAATGTCTGATTCGTCTTTCACAAGAGTTGATGCTGACACAATTGACAAACTGATAAAAAAAGATGAAGAAATTCCTTCTAAACTAGACGACAAGCAAAAAGAAAGTTTGAAAGAGATTATCGAAAAAAATATTGACAAGAAAAAGTTTACAGTTACTTTTGAAAACCTCAGCGAAAACGACCTTCCTTTTATGATAACACAAAACGAATTTATGAGACGAATGAAAGATATGCAAGCTCTTGGTGGTGGCGGTGGAATGGCTTTTATGGGCGATATGCCGGAATCTTATAATCTAGTTGTGAATACAAATAATCTTTTATCAGGAAAAATACTTGAAGAGGAAAAAGAAGAGAAACAAAACAATATTGTACAACAAATTTATGATCTGGCGCTGCTTTCTCAAAATCTCCTAAAAGGAGAAAAACTTACTAATTTTATTAAAAGAAGTGTTAGTATAATAAAATAGGTGGTACTAAATGAATTATGCACAAACTTTTGATTAACAGAATATAAACAGCCCTCCAGATAGTTACAGGGATTAGGGAGGGTAAAGATTGTAACCCCCTCTTCACGATTCAATAAATTTTGAAGAGGGCTGTGTTAATTGTTTTATAATTTATATTCTTTTTATACCTTAGCAAAATATTAAACAAAAAAAATTAATAATCATGAAAAAGAAATGGATAATAATAGCTGTCATTGTACTGGCGGTAATATTGATATATAGCTCTTTTAAAGGATCGTATAATACAATGATAACTTATAATGAAACTGTTGGCGAAAAATGGTCGCAGGTTGAAAACGTTTATCAGCGTCGTGCCGACCTTATCCCAAATCTGGTAAACACAGTAAAAGGCTATGCACAGCACGAAAAGCAAACTTTTACTGAGGTAATTGAAGCAAGGGCAAAAGCTACTTCAGTAAACATTAATCCTGGAAATTTAACTGCAGCTTCTATGCAACAATTCCAACAGGCACAAGCAGGATTACAATCAGCACTTTCTAAATTAATGGTTGTAGTTGAAAAATATCCTGATCTTAAAGCAAATCAAAATTTCCTTGAGTTACAAGCTCAACTGGAAGGAACAGAAAACAGAATTGCAGTTGAACGTAAAAAGTTTAACGAAGCAACAAAAACTTATAATGTTTACATAAAAAAATTCCCTAAAAATATTTATGCAAACATGTTTGGTTTCGATGCTAAGCCATATTTCGAAGCAGCAAAAGGAGCTGATGTTGTTCCAACTGTTGAGTTTTAATTGTTTTTATGTTATTAAAAATAAGTCAGGATTTTAAGTGAAATTTTATAAAACTATTTTTTTTATTTAATCATTTTGGCATTTAATCATTTATGTATTTTATCATTTATGCATTTTTACTAAAATAACAGTGTAACCAAAATAAACCATTATATCATGGCAAAATCAGCAAAAAGTTTTTTCAGCAATCTACAACAAGAAGAGATCAAAAAAGCTATTCTTAAAGCAGAACTTGATACTTCCGGTGAAGTAAGAATTCATATTGAACACACTTGTAAAGGAGAAGTACTTGACAGAGCAGCATTTATTTTCGAAAAACTAAAAATGCAGAAAACTGAGCTCCGGAATGGTGTTTTATTTTATCTTTCTATAAAAAATAAGAAATTTGCTATTCTTGGAGATAAAGGAATAAATGCATCAGTTTCTGAAAATTTTTGGGATGATATTAAACAAAAAATGCTTGAGCATTTCAAAGAAGAACATTTTACCGAAGGATTAATTGAAGGAATTTCGATGGCAGGAGTAAAACTCAAAAAACACTTTCCTTACCATAGTGACGATATTAACGAATTATCAGATGAAATATCATTTGGAAAAAACTAAAACAGATGAAAAAAATTAATTTCAGAATATTATTTTTAAGTTTAATCCTAATTGTAAGTGTACCTCAATTATTTTCTCAAGAGATCCCGGAACGCCCTACCCCACCGCGTTTGGTGAATGATTTTACCGGAACTTTAAGCATCAATCAAATTAATCAGCTTGAGAGAAATCTTGTACAATTTAACAATCAAACATCAAATCAAATTACCGTTGTACTTATAAAATCATTAAATGGATTAGCTCCATCCGATTTTGCTTTTTCTTTAGGGGAACAATGGAAAGTAGGACAAAAGGAATTCAATAATGGAATCGTAATTTTGGTTAAACCAAAAACTTCAAGAGAAAAAGGAGAAGCATTTATTGCTCCAGGATATGGACTTGAAGGTGCAATTCCTGATGCTACCATTAAACTGATTATTGAAAACGAAATGATTCCGTATTTTAATAAAGGGGATTATTATGGTGGTATAAACAAGGCTTGCTCTGTTTTAATACCATTAGCTGCCGGAGAATTTTCTTCTGACGAGTACGCTAAAACAACATCTCAGGGCGCACCTGTTGGTAGTATTTTACCATTTATAATACTCATTATAATTTTTGTTTTTATGAGAGGCAGCAGAGCAAGAAGTCATTCTGTGGGGACAAGCATTCCTTTCTGGACAGCATTATGGCTTGGAAGCAGTTTAGGTGGAAGCTCACACGGAAGCTGGAATAATTTTTCTTCCGGATCAGGAGGATTCGGTAGTGGAGGTGGCTTTGGCGGTTTTGGTGGCGGAAGTTTCGGCGGTGGTGGTGCCGGCGGCAGCTGGTAAAAGTTATTTAGTTTACTACATAAAATAAGACATACAAATTTGTACTGTTAAAATTACGACAGTTTAACGCACAACCGTGCATCTCTACTGTATATAATCTACCATTCGTGTTAATTATATGATTTATTTATTATGCAATAATAATAATTCTATAAAAAAATCTTAAAATTCTTCATACAACTATATTCCTTGTTTAGTTGTCATTAGTTCATGGTAAAAGCATTAACTTTGCCAAAAAAATAAGTGACGAATCATTTAAACTATAAATCATGAATTTAACTAAATCAATAATAACTTTATTTATTTCGATTTTTTTGTTTTCAAATGCAGATTTTGCGCAGAATTCATTTAAAACACAAGACGAAAATTCAACACCCGAGTGGGTTAAAATGATGAAAGACCTGAACGTTAACTTTTACGATGTTCAAGAATCAGCAAATAAATATTTCGAAACTCATCCTAAAAGAAAAGGAAGTGGTTGGAAACAATACAAACGATGGGAATATTTCACAGAACAACGTGTTTATCCCACAGGTAATCGTATCAATCATTCTCAGGTATGGAATGAAATTTCAAAATTTAATAAAAATTTTCCTGTAGAAAATAAAGATAACAGAAATGACTGGATTCCTTTAGGACCAAGCACTTCATTAAATGTTACCGGGCATTGGAACCCAGGTCTCGGACGAATAAATGTTATTTTACGTGAACCCGGCAATCCTCAAACCATTTATATCGGTTCACCATCAGGTGGATTATGGAAAACAACCGATGAAGGTGGAAACTGGACACCGCTTACCGACAATCAACCTGTTTTGGGAGTATCTGCAATTGCTATAGACCCAAGCAACACTAATATAATTTACATCGGAACAGGTGATAATGACCATTCTGATAATTATAGTATAGGAGTTTTAAAATCAATAGACGGTGGTCAAACATGGAATACAACCGGAATGGATTGGTCAATCTATCAAAATAGAACTATCGCAAAATTACTTATCAATCCTATCAATCCAGATATTTTATTTGCCGCAACAACTAATGGATTATTTAGAACCACTAATGCCGGTGATTCATGGTCTTCTGTTTTAACCGGAGATATTGATGATTTGGAGTTTAAACCAGATGATCCAAACACAATTTATGCATCAACTATGAAATTTTATAAATCTGCAAATGGTGGAAATAACTTCACTGAAACAACAGGCATGTCAAATTCAAGTCGAGTGCAGATAGCAGTTACCGAAGATAATCCAAATTATGTTTACTTTTTTTCTTCCGCTAGCGGAATTTACCGTTCAGAAGATTGTGGTGATTCTTTCACATTACGATCAACTCAACCTAATCAGGGAAGTCAATCTTGGTACGATCTGGCGCTCTGTGTTTCTCATGAAAATGCAGAAGAAGTTCATCTTGGCGAGATAAACACATGGAAATCAACAAATGGTGCTTTAACATGGACAAAAACCACAGACTGGACATGGGAAAATCCAATAGGATACACTCATTGCGATATTCATGAAATGGTATTTTTCGGAAGCACTCTTTATGTCGGAAGCGATGGACTTATTTGTAAATCAACTGATGGTGCTTCAACATGGACAAACTTAACTGAAGGCATTTGTATCAGGCAGTTTTACAAAATTGGTACATCAAAAAATGATCCTTATAAAATTTTAGGTGGCTCTCAAGATAATGGAACAAGTGTATATTCAACCGATCACTGGCACGAATGGCTCGGCGCTGACGGAATGGAATGTGTTGTTGATTACACAAACAGTGACATAGTTTATGGAACGTCACAATTTGGTTCTTTTTATAAATCCACAACAGGAGGAAATAATGGAGGTGTAAACATAACACAACCCGGTGGAGGTAACTGGGTTACTCCTTTTGTTATTCATCCAACTGATAATGAAACTTTATTTGTCGGATCTTCAGAAGTTCGAAAAACCACAAATGGAATGAATAGCTGGACAACTATTTCAAATCTGAATCTTGGTAACCTAAATAATCTTGCAATAGCAGAATCCAATCCGGATTATCTTTATACATCAGAAAGTGATAAAATATATAGAACAAAAAATGGTGGAAGCAGTTGGGCAAATATTTCAAACGGATTACCAGATAATCACATAACATATATAGCAATACACCCTGAAAATCCTGAAATAATTGCTGTTAGTTTATCAGGATATACTGATGGCGAGAAAGTTTATATTTCAGAAGATGCAGGTGATACATGGACAAATTACTCATCAAATCTTCCTAACATTCCGGCAAACTGTGTAGCTTTTTACAGCGGAATTTTTAATTCTTTATATGTTGGAATGGATGTAGGTGTTTATTATATTGATGATAACTTAACTGAATGGACTTCATATATGAATGATCTGCCAAATGTAATTGTAAACGAACTTGAAATACAATTTGATGAACAATTGATAAGAGCAGGAACTTTTGGCAGAGGATTATGGGAATCGAGTTTGCAACTCAATCCTCCTCTTGCTGATTTCGAAGCCGATCAAATTACTATCCCTATCGAATGTAGTATTAATTTTACAAGTTTATCACAAGGTCCTCCTGATTCTTATGAATGGACTTTTGAAGGAGGAACACCTTCAACATCTTCAGAAGAAAATCCAACAAACATTGTTTACAATACTGAAGGAATCTATGATGTACAATTGGCTGTAACAAATAGTCTTGGAAGCAATACTCTCCTAAAAGAAGGCTATATTTCAGTAAGTTCAAGTCTGAACCCTGCAACAGATTTTTCAACAAATGATACAGCAACATGTAGCAATCAAAAGGTTGAATTTACTGATCAATCTCTTTACTGTCCGAATACATGGGAATGGAGTTTCTCTCCTGAAACTGCAATATTTGTTAATAATACAACAGCAAATTCTCAAAACCCTGAAGTTATATTTGAACTGGGAGTTTACTCCGTTTCTCTTACAACTACTAATGCAGTTGGCAGCAATACTTTAACTAAAACAGACTATATTTTGTCAGGCGGATTAACATTACCATTTAGCGAAGATTTTGAAGCAAGTAGCCTTAAAGATAAAGGGTGGACAATAGAAAATCCTGATGAATCAGTAACATGGGATATTACAACAGTTGTCGGATCGACTCCCGGAGATAAAGCTGCATGGATGAATATTATTGATTATTTTGCAATAGGTCAAAGAGACAGAATGATTAGTCCTGCATTGAATTTCTCAGGTTTTACAAATCTTAATCTTGAATTTGACCATGCTTATGCTCAAAGGCATAATCAAAAAGATTCACTGATAGTTTATATTTCTGATGATTGTGGCGAAAGCTGGACACGAATTTTTGCAAACGGACCTGACGGAACAGGAGTTTTTGCAACAAGTCCTACAACAACTTCCTTCTTTGCCCCTGAAAGTAGTGAAGATTGGTGTGGCAAAGGATATGGAAGTACTTGTAATATTATAGATCTTACAAATTGGATTGGTTCAACAAATGTTAAAATCATGTTCGAATCGTACTGTAATTTTGGAAACAACATGTACATTGATAATATTTTAATTGCTAATACTGTTGATATTCCAGAAATATCAGATGATGATATTCAGCTTAATATTCTTCCAAATCCTTCCACTGGAATATTTAATATTTCCGGGAAAAATATAACGGGAAAAATTAATATGAAAATAAGGAATACTCATGGGCAGATAATATTTTCAGAAAGCTTTAGTGCTACTAAAAACTCTTTTGTAAAACAACTTGATCTTTCTAATCAGGCAAAAGGAATTTATTTTGTTGAAATCAGTACTGATAAATCTACTGAAGTAAGAAAAGTTTTGATAAAATAAGTTTCATCGAAATTAAAACTGAGCCTGTTCATATTATTTGAACAGGCTTTTTCCTGTTTTCGTCATTTGGGTCACCCAAACTAATATTTTATATCAAAAG
>CAYOKJ010000135.1:0-8077 GCA_964404485.1 uncultured Bacteroidales bacterium
GTTTGAAAAAAAGGCCAGACATTTTTGCGTCATAGTGCTGCCCCGTATGCACCAGAACAGGCTCGAAGTTTTCATTCTCAGTCAATTCATCCATTAAAGGGGCGATCTTCATAAAATTCGGCCGAGCACCAGCAATCAGTAATATTTTAATTTTCGATTCCATTTTTCCTACACATTCCGTTGCTCTTATGAGCTATTCAAACTTGTTTTATGTTTAAACTGATATTGTGAGTTTGGATTCTCTTTCATTGTTTGAATACTATCTGGATAATTTTCAATAAACCAACTCATAAATTGAGCAACATCAATTTTATCTAACAGCATTCGATTTCTTCTCTTAACCCATTCATTTTTAATATTTGGGATTGCTACTAATTCCTTCACTTTGTTTAGCATATCTTCAGCTCGATATATTTTATATCCAAAACCCAATCTATACTCATTTTCCAATTCATTTAAATAACCAATTTTTCCCACAAAATCATTATAACGAATGAATGGGATACCTAAGACTCCAGCTTCAGCCGCCATTGTTTGGCTATCTCCAATAAAAACATTTGAGAAAGCCATAATATGGTGCATATCAATAGGACTTATTGAAAGCCTATACTTTTCAAAAGAGCCATCTATTTGTTTTTCTGATGTTATGATAACTTGACCGACCGATTCTAATAATTCAATTAGTTTTGATATAATTGCTCTATTAATACCTGTTTTCCCTGCATCATGACTTGCATTCAATTTAACTAAACGAATAATTGAATACTGTTTCTCTATTCCATATTTTTTTAAGGTGTCTTTATTTGGAGCAAAATGATTTGGGTGCAAATATGCTAGTTCATGGTATCCTGAATAACTTATTTTTTTCTTCCCCCATAGCTTTTGATCACAACAATCCGGTAATAATAACGTGGTAGCAAGAGGATAAAAATATTTGTTTTCAGGGGTTGCTAATGTATCATCTTCATTGACGATTAAGGACGGAATGTTTAAAAGCTTTCCAACATGAACTATCGCCCATTCTGTTCCGATCATAAGGTTGGGTTTAAAACGAATCGCTATTTTAAACAAGTTAAAATCTCTAACTAAAAGTCCCCAAATTGATTTAATTAAAATCTGGTATCGTCCATTTGCCTTTTTTTCTTTTTTTTGTGCATTTATATAATCAAATCCTTCATTCTCAACGAGACTTGAAAGAACATCTTTTGATTTAATAACGATTTTTATTTCGTGCTTTTTTTGTAATTTTTTAATTACATGTTTGAATAAATGGAAATGAGCGGGATGGGATAAAAAAAATAAATACTTCATTTACAGGTGCCTATATTAATATTTTTTCTCTTACTACTTTGCATATTTTTCATACACTACATCCGGCAGTAATTTTAATATACAAGCCAGTTTAATAAACAATTTCAACCTCTTGATTGTAGAGTGATATGTGGGATAATCTAAATGGTTTTTTATTGGCAAATTCATAATATCGGCAAACTGTTCTTCTGACATTTTTAGTTTTTCAAGAATATAATTCCTGTCGTTTTTTATTTTATCTTTTGGATAATATTCTTTTTTAATAATTTCTAAAGCTTCCTTTTTACTTAGCAACCCACTGCGTATTTGTGCGGAAAGTGTTACTTTCCTTTTATCAATATTAAATTTGGTTGGAAGAATATACGAAGCAATAAATCTTGTATAAATAGATTCGAAATGATGACCGCCATAATCCTTCCAATTTATTTCTTTATTAATAACCCTTGCAGCCTCTTTCTTGTCATAAATCATATATTCCAAAGGTCGATACTCTTTGATTCTTCTTATTAAAATATAATATATTAGATTCTTAACTTTCATATTACTAAAATGCTTCAAGCACCTGTCGAAAAACTGTTTATAAACGCTATCAACATATTTACCTTCCATATAAGTCCAATCAAGTGGTTGCGTCCCTTCTGTTCTGAACGAATGACCATTTACTATAGATGGTATATTCTCTTCTGCAGCCACCTTGAACAAAGTTGCATATATTCCCACATCTGTCGGAATCTCAATATCAGAAACTGATGCTTTTAAAAATGCAATCTGCAATTCACGGAATTCATTCCAATTTACTTTTTCAACTCTTAATTCAACATCCAGCTCTTTTACAATTTGCTGTAGATTATCCTCGGCTATATCTGAATTCCATCCATTATTCAGATGCACTGCCAATGGTCTCAATCCCCATCTCTTTGCCATATATATTAAATATGTGCTATCTACACCGCCACTTACTCCTATTACGCAATCGTACTTTTTGTTCTTTCCTCTTTTTTTTATCTCAGCAATGATTTGTTGTAATACTGTTTCATCAATAGGATATTTTTTTTCTAAGGTTTTATGTAATTCACAAAAATTACACACACCACTTTCATCAAACTTAATATCTGATATAGTAGTGTCTAATATACATTTGGTGCATGTTTGGTTGGTCATTATAATCCTCTTTTGGAATATTCTTTTGTGATTGATAGTGATAGGGGGCTTGTCTCGTTAAGTTACATTATTTGTGGGTAATTCTTTACAGAATAATTACATAATTTCCCTAATAGTGAGATTATGTGTACTCCGTTGACGGGACCTATTTCTTAAAATATTGTCTCTTACCGCTCTTTGTGAGCGGTATGTCCGTGGTATACTCTATTGTGAAATCGGTCTTCGCACCCATTTGTTTGTAGAAGGTTGCTTTGATTAGGTCCTCGTGGTTCTGCTCAAAGCCAGGCAATTTGACAATATAGCTCTTGATGAAGTTTACACCACTCTTTTCGATGCAATAATGCTCAACAGGCAAATCTTTGAACAATATGGTAAATCCCGGTCCTGTCAATATACTGCCATTTTCGAGCTGAATGATATCTGATGTCCGCCCCAGAACGTTATTTATGATTTGACCGTTGTACGGGTAGTCTCTGTTTTTGGACTTATCAATCTGTATTTCATCCCCCAGTTTGTAGTTAATTAAAGGCATAGCAAAGTTAAACAGGTCGGTTAGCAATGCAGGGCCAAAACCATTTTGATCTGGATTTTCCACACGCACCAAGCAATTGTATCCGACCTCCCAAAAACCTTTCTCATGGGCAAAAGCTGTGATGCCACCATCATTTGCCCCATAGTAATCCATAATTGGACATTGAAACGCTTCCTGTATAGTTTTACGAAACTGTTCTCTTAAGACTTCAGAACTCGGAAAACATGCATAAACTTTTACCCTTTCGTTATGCATAAGCACATATTTTGCCAATAAATATATTGAAGAAGCATATCCATAAATGAACCTAATTTTCTTGTTTCTTATCAAACTAATATATTGACGACATACTTCATCTGACATGTTAATGCCGTTAAGCCCGATTTTGTTCTTTAGCCTGTAATAGATTTGGTGTTTTAATAACGGTTTTTTATTAACGAATAAAGATGAGCTTCCCAAAGCGATGTATTGATCTCCGTAATTATATCCAACTTTTCCCCAATTTATGATTGTGTTGGCATTTGATATGCTCCATGAGCGGTGATCAAGCCGGTATTGCATGGGATCACCAGTAGAACCCCCGGTAGATGATTTTATATGTGGGATGGATTGAATACTGTTGGAAATGATATCATCAAAATTTTGTCTAACAATCTCCTTGGTCAACGTGGGTAGCATCTCCAAATCCGAGATTGACCTGATATCATCCGGAAGCAACCCTTCTTGTTGGAAAATTTTTTTATAATATCTGGTATGGTTATAAGCGTAATCAATCAATGTGTTTAATTGCTTGTTCTGCCATTTTATAATATTATCGGGGGAATAACCACGTAATCTTTTTATCTGATTCAAGGAAGATGCAATGTTTGTTTTCATTGCTTTATCAGCAAGAGGTAATACCAAGAGCTTCAACAATTTTGAATAATATTTTGCCATAATAAAATCCTTGTGAAAAATAAAATGTTATGGAATATTCAATTTTGCAAAACATTTTACCAATTTCAGATTATTATAAAATAGAATTTTCGTCTTACCCACAAAGCCCTTTCAGCCCGTCCTCAAACGATATCAAAGGTTCCCAGCCGATCTTGGTTTTTATTAATGCGATATCAGCCACAGTATCAAGCACTTCACTTTTTCTGACTTCATTCGAGAATTCAATATCAATATCCGCTGAAAAGTTTGAAGCCATCATTCCAGCAATTTCTTTAACAGAATAACTGACCCCAAAACCAAGATTAAAAATCTCTAAATTATCACTTTTATAATCAAGGGCTTTTATGTAAGCAGCCACCGCATCATTAACGTGAATAAAATCACGTTTCGGTCTTGGATCCTTCAGACTTATTCTCCCAGATTTTATTATCTGGCTTCGAATTAAAGAAATTAATAAATTCTCATTTAGTCCTTTTCCATAAATATTAAAAGGGCGAAAAACGACAATTGGCACACTAAAATCTTTATTGTAACTTCGGCAAAGATCTTCGCTGATTAATTTTGAGCGACAATAAGGATTAAAAGCTACAGTAGGATGTTTTTCATCAATCGGCAAATATTGAGGGACTCCATATACATAGGAACTTGCATATATCATCTTTGCATTATTCATCCTGCAAAGTTCCAAAGCATTTAGTGTGCCACCAATATTTAGATTATACATTTCACGAGGAAATTTATAAGAATCAGGTACAAAAATTCTTGCCGCGAGATGTATGATAATATCAAATCCAGATATGTTTTTAACTTGTTCCCAATTTGTTATATCAACCCCATTAGTGATATCTAATTCAGTTACTTCGTGTTTCAATTCCCGAAGATTTTTAACTAAATTAGTTCCAACAAACCCACTACTACCAGTAACTATAATTTTCATCATTTATTACCAAGAATTTTATCGGCATTTTTACAGGCATGTTCGTAATCATCCGGACGTCCGATATCAAACCAATACCCTCCATGCCGTTTAATAAAAGGCAAATTATTGTTCTTTAACAAATCAAGCATTAAGTTATCAAAGCCATAAAAAGTATTGTATGGGATGAATTTCAAAATTTTCCTGTTCGCAACATAGATACCCATGCTGACGTCATATTGCTGAACAGGTTTTTCCTTAAAACCACTCAGATTATCATTTGAATCTATTTCAAGAACGCCATAATCCGTTTTCTGCTCACGAACATAGGAAGAAATAGTAAAAATACTCTTTTTAGATATATGAAAATCATACAATTGTTCAAAATCAATATCAGTTAAAATATCTCCATTCATGATCAGAAAATTTTCAGGAAGATCGGTCAGTAAACTCAAAGGTCCCATCGTTGATAATGGTTTTTCTTCCAGAGAATAGTCAATTTTAATTCCCCACTTTGAACCATCACCAAAAAATGCTTTGATAATATCTGCTAAATGATTGATTGTGATCGTAATATGCTCGAAACCATTGCTAATTAGCTGCGTTATGATTATTTCCAGAATCGGTTTTTCACCTATCGGAACCAATGGTTTTGGTAAAGCTATAGTATATGGTCTTAAACGAGTCCCTTTACCGCCAGCTAAGATAATTGCTCTCTTACACATTATAAATCTCCGCTTTGTAATATTGTAAATTATGTTTAAACCACTCTATAGTTTCACGCAAACCATCTCTCAATTTATACTCTGACTTCCAATCAGTCTTGCTCAATATTTTGGTGTTATCACAAAAAAGCCTTTCTACTTCACTCTTACCAGGCCTTACTCTTTCCTCATCTGATAAAATATCTAATTTAACCCGCATAATATCCGCGATCACACCAATTAAATCTCTGACTGATATTTCATCATTCATCCCAATATTAGTAATTGCACCAAAAAGCTGATCTGACTTCGCAATAGCATAAAATCCTTTGGCAGTATCTTTTACAAAGGTCAAGTCTCTTGTTGGAGTCACATTCCCAAGTTTTAGTTCCCTTTGACCATTTAGTATTTGTGTAATTACTGTAGGAATTATTGCACGAGCAGATTGACGTGGGCCATACACATTAAAAGGACGTACGATTTTAACCGGCAACCCAAAAGAGCGATAAAAACTCAGAGCAAGATGATCAGCTCCTATCTTTGTCGCAGAATATGGAGATTGTCCAACCATTGGATGATTTTCATCAATCGGTACATACTGCGCTGTTCCATATGTCTCACTGGTTGATGTAATTAATACATTCTCAATTTCGCAATTTCGGCTTGCCTGTAAAATATTATAAGTTCCTTCAATATTCGTTTTAATATATGCCAATGGAGAAACATAAGAATATGGGATTCCTATCAACGCCGCCAAATGATACACATTATTACACCCATTCATTGCATCAAAAACAGCGTCATAGTCACGGATATCACCGGTAACTACCTCGATCTCATTTTTATATTTTGATTCTTCCAACCATCCCCAACTGTTTTGGGAATTGTAGTGAACAAATGCTTTTACTTGACAGCCTTTTTCCACAAGCAATTCTGTCAGGTGCGAACCTATGAAACCGGCGGCACCTGTTATAAGTAATTTATTTGACAATTTTTCTATCTCCACTTATTGCTTTTATTATATTCTCCCAGACATTGGTGGCTGCATGATAAGAAAATTTTTCCCGACTCACTATAAGCCCATTCCGCGAAAACTGATCATACTTATGATTATCAGATAATAACATAGAAATTTTTGTTACATAATCATCAATGTCACCATATTTTTGCACTAAAAAACCATTCTCTCCATCAACAATTATATCTTCCATATCACCAACATTTGAAGCAACAGAAGGAACACCACATGCCATTGCCTCAATAACCGTACGCGGCAAACCTTCGGTTGATGAGGTCAAGACAAAAATTTTTCCACTATTATAAAATTTGACAATATCATCAACAAAACCAAGCATTTCAACATTGTCCTGCAGAGACAACTCATTTATTAATCTTTTCAAATTTTCTTTTTCAGGACCTTTGCCTGCAATACCAACTTTTATTTTCGGTATTTCTTTTTTCAACTCAACAACTATTTTAAGTAGACTTTGCAAATTTTTTTCAGAACCTAGCCGGCCTAAGCTTATAATATCAAAACATTTTTTTTCGTTTTCTGATTTAAATATTTCTATATCGATTGAATTTGGAAGAATATATATTGAAGATGATGTGATCCCATCGCTTATTAAAAATTGCTTTGACTTCTGGCCTGTAACAGTTATTGCATCTGCTCTTTTCAGCATATAGTTGGTAATCTTTTTTCTTAAGCCTTTTCTCAGCTTTGTATAGCCAGGATTACCTATTATGGAAATAACGATAGGAATATTCCTGATCTTACCAATAAGAAACGCCAACATGCCATGTGGAATTTCATAAATACCGATTGCCAATTCGGTATCCTGCTTTACAGTTTTCAACATTTTAATTAATTTAGAAAACTGACCCAAAAACCCGCCTTGAGAAAAATAGGGCGTATGGTATTTTACTTTTGGGCAAGGAAGTGCTTTTTCATCTCGAAAAACATTAAGGCCGGTAACAAAATTAATATCTGTAACAGGTTTGATAAAACCATAGGCACCGACAGAATCTAATTTGCAATTAAGTGAGATTTTCATGGTAATTTAATACTGTTATTCTTTATCAAAAATCCTCTTTTCCCTGATTTAGAGTTGACTCAAGATTATATATAAATTTAGCATGTTTCTTAAATTCTTTTTTTAATCATTTGGTATACATTTACAAATTTTTGAACCATTTTTCCCAAACCAAACTCTTCTTCAATAACCTTTCTACCTGATTTCCCCATTTCAATTGCAATTTGTTGGTTGTCCAACAAAAATTTTATCTTTTCATACAATTCTTTTGATGATTTTGGCTTAACAAGAAACCCGGTTTGATTATGCTTTACAATTTCAGCCGTTCCGCCCCCTTCAGAAGAGATAACCGGTTTACTCATAGCCATATATTCCATGATGGCATTTGAAATACCCTCTGTGTATGTTGCCAAAACCCCAATATCACAAATATTCATTTTGCCATTTTTGAATTTGAGATAGTGCCCCGCTTCTAATTTATAAA
>CAYOKJ010000136.1:0-7959 GCA_964404485.1 uncultured Bacteroidales bacterium
CTTCCAAAAGAAAAACTTTGCACTCATTGTTGGGATGGATCAGGGTACTTTTAATCGTAATATAATTGCCTAAAGTTTGAAGTGCCTAAAATGCCTAAAGTTTCAGTTTTGAACTAAATTCATGCAAAAATAGCGGTTTTATAAATACTTGAAATTATTTTATAAATCTCCTACAGAGATTTTATTTTCCAGTTTCATTATTTTCTACAATAATAAATCCCTTACGGGGAAATTAATAATTGTTTACCTTTACATTTTTAAGGGAAATATCCGCAAAAATAATAATCAATGAAAATAAGCAGGACTTTTGATCTTCTTAACAGATATAAGGAAAACTTCATTAAAGATGATGTCTTTGTAGCAAAAGAAAATGGTGTTTGGAAAAAATACAGCACTCAGAATTATATAGAGCAATCTTATTTTTTTAGTTACGGTCTTTTAGCACTTGGTTTTAAAAAGGGTGATAAAATTTTAACCATCACCAATAATCGTCCGGAATGGAATTTTGTGGATATGGGAATGTCTATGATTGGTGTTGTTCATGTTCCGGTTTTCACTTCATTAAATCCAACAGAATATGAAAATATTATTAAACATTCGGATGCAAGGATTATTATTGTTTCCGATGATAATCTTTATTATAAAATAAAAACTCCTGCTAAAAATACTAAGAATATTGAAAACATTTACTCTTTTGATGATATTAAAAATGTTAAACACTGGAGTGAAATAATTGACCTTGGCAAAAAAAGTGAAGTCTATTTCAAAGAAATAGTTGAGAAAATTAAAAAGACAATTAGTCCCGATGATTTCTCTACACTTATTTATACTTCAGGAACAACAGGCACTTCGAAAGGTGTAATGTTATCGCACAATAACCGTGTAAAAAATTTTAAAGCAGCTTCCGAAATTTTCGGCATGAAACCTAACGAAAGATATTTAAGCATACTACCTCTTTGTCATGTGGGAGGGATGATGGGAAATTTCCAAACACAATATTCAGGCACCAGCATTTATTACGCCGAAAATATGGGTATGATTGCATTAAATATGCAGGAAATAAAACCTCACGGTTTTGATACTGTTCCCAGAATTTTAGAAAAAGTTTATGACACAGTTATCGCCAAAGGAAAAAAACTAAGCGGTATAAAAAAATCACTTTTCTTTTGGGCTGTAAAACTCGGCTTAAGATATAAGCCTTACGGCAGAAATGGATGGTTTTACGAAAGAAAACTTAAAATTGCCGACAAACTTATTTTTTCAAAATGGAGAGAAGCTCTTGGTGGGAATGTAAAAATGGCCGGTTGCGGAGGAGCCAACTTGCAAGAACGCTTAGAAAGAATTTTTTGGGCTGCAGGAATTAAAGTCATTAATATGTACGGGCTTACAGAAACATCTCCAATCATCACAATAAACCGCATGGAAAAAAACAAAGTTAAGCTTGGAACTGTAGGAATTCCAATTGAAGGAGTTAATGTAAAACTTAGCGACGACGGCGAAATTTTATGCAAAGGACATAATGTAATGTTGGGTTACTACAAAGACCCAAATCTTACAGAGTCAGTTTTTGATAAAGATGGTTGGTTTCACACCGGAGATATCGGTTTGTGGGACAAAGATAATTTCCTTAAAGTAACCGACAGGAAAAAAGAAATCTTTAAACTTTCAAATGGAAAATTCGTTGCTCCACAACTTATCGAAAATAAATTAAAAGAATCAACATTTATTGAACAATCGATGGTAATTGGTGAAAACGAGAAATTCGCCAGTGCATTAATTTCGCCAGACTTTACATTTTTAAAAGAATGGTGCAAAATTGAAAACCTTCAGTTCCAAAATAAAGAAGAACTTATTCAATTACCCAAAATTTTGGAAATTTTTAATACAGAAATTCAAAAATTCAATAAATTACTTAATGATTCTGAAAGAATAAAAAGATTTAAATTAGTGCCCGACGAATGGTCACCAATGAATGGAGAACTATCTCCAACACTGAAACTTAAACGCAAGTTTATTGAAGTTAAATATATTGATTTAATGGAACAAATTTATTTCAAACAGAAAGCATTTTAGCCTAATAAAAATTTTATAGCATTATAATATTTAAACATTTATGCATTTCAATATTACAAAAGTCTTTGATAAAAAAACGAAAAAAGAGTTTTTAAAAACAGCGAAAATCTTATATAAAAATGACAAAGTATGGGTTTGCCCTTTAGACAAAGAAATAAACAATATTTTCGATCCGGCAATAAATACTTATTATAATCATGGAGAGGCTGAACGATGGATATTAAAAGATGAAAATAATAATCTTGTAGGTCGTATTGCAGCATTTATTGATTATAAAACTTCAAAATTATATGATCAGAGCACAGGAGGTATTGGATTTTTTGAATGTATTAATGATAAAGAAGCAGCATTTTTTCTTTTCGATACAGCAAAACAATGGTTAAAAGAAAAAGGTATTGAAGCTATGAACGGTCCCATTAACTTCGGCGAACCCGATGGTTACTGGGGTCTGCTTGTTGAAGGTTTCACACATCCTACTTACGAGGTAAATTATAATCATCCATATTATCAGAATCTTTTTGAATCTTATGGATTTAAAACTTTTTACAAACAAGAAGGTTTTCATTTTAATTTAAAGGAAAATTTAAAAAGTCGTTTTATGAAAATTGCTGAATGGGTAGCAAAAAAACCCGGTTACGAATTCAGACATTTTTCATGGAAAAATCAGGATAAATTAGTTGAGGATTTTGCTGAAGCTTTTAATATTGCCTGGGCATCTTTTAAAGAAAACTTTGAGCCATTAAAACCGGAATATATTAAAAATACTATTAAAAAAGGAAAAGCTATAATTGATGAAGAGTTTATCTGGCTTGCTTATTATAAGAAAAAACCAATTGCTGTTTTCCTTATGTACCCTGATGTAAACATGATTTTAAAACACATGAACGGGAAAATGAATCTCTGGAATATGTTGAAATTTTTATATCTCAAAAATACAAAAACAATTACCAGAGCAAGAAGTGTGCTAATGGGTGTTATCCCTCAATTTCAAAACCTTGGAATTGAATCAGCTATGATGTGGCAAGTAAAACAAATATTCAATCGTAAGACTCATTATACTGAAGTTGAGTTTTCGTGGGTTGGTGATTTTAATCCAAAGATGAGAAAAATATGGGTTTCAATAGGAGCCGTTCCTTCTAAACATTACATAACTTACAGATATTTGTTTGATAGAACTCTTAAATATGAAAGGTATCCAATTCCTGAGAATTAAGGGATCTAATTTGCATTTAAAATTACTTAACGTTAAGTGCTTCTTCTTAGAAAAAATACTCGATAAACAACAAACAATAATCAATAATATAGTTCAAAATGAAATACGATATAATAATTATTGGTGCCGGACTGGGAGGATTAACTGCAGGAGCAAAACTTTCAAAATCCGGGAGAAAAGTTTTATTGATCGAACAGCATGATCGGCCGGGTGGATGTGCAACTACTTTCGAGCGCAAAGATTTTACAATGGAAGTCGGACTTCACGAGATGGACGGATTACATGCAAAAGACATGAAAACAAAAATTTTCCGTGACCTAGGGGTTTTTGATAAAGTTGAGTTTTTGAAAGTGCCTGAGTTTTATCGTTTCATAAATAGTAATTATGATTTTGTAATGCCTCATAATCCTGATAAAGCAACAAAAAAACTGATCGAAATATTTCCAAACGAAGCAGCAGGAATTAATGCATATTTTGACAGGATTTTAAATGCAAATCTAAAAAATAAAGAAGAAGAAATAGAAAAAAATCTTGGCGAGTTTCTTGATTCAATAATAAAGGATGAAAACCTCAAACTTATTTTACTGGGCAATCTTGGTTATTTTCACGATAATCCATACACTTTGTCGCTTAGCTATTACTCGGTTGCACAAGGAAGTTATTTCGCAGGTGGAGGAAATTTCATAAAAGGCGGTTCACAGAAACTATCAAATTATCTTTCTGAATTTATAAAAATTAATGGTGGAGAAGTACTTTTAAAAAATACTGTAAGCAAAATTATTACAAAAGAAAATAAAGCTGTTGGTGTAGTTTATCATAAAACAAATAATGAAACTGAGACTAAGAATGCTTTCTCTGATGAAATTATTGCTAATGCTGCAATTCCAAATATTGCAAAATATATGCTTCCAAAAGAATTTGGAAAAAATCTTCAAAATGAAATAGCAAAAAGAAAACCCGGTGCTTCTCTCCTTACAATTTATTTTGGGTTTAACACTCCTTTGAAAAATATAGGAAGCAAATATTATTCAACTTTTATTTATGATGATTCGGTGAAATCACAAGCTGATATCCTCAAGAATAATCAAAGTGATTTTGATAAACGTAGTTTTACTTTCGTTGATTACAGTCAGATTGATTCTGCTCTTGCACCTAAAGGAAAAAGTACCGGAGCTGTTTGTTGTATTGATTATACTTTTGATTGGGATAATCTTGACAAAAAGAAATATAAAGCAAAAAAGGAAAAAGTAGCCCGCATATTCATCGAAAGATTAGAAAAACTTATTCCGGGTTTTAAAAATGCCATTGAATACTACGAAGTTGGAACTTCAAAAACTGTTGAAAGATACACTTTAAATCCGCAGGGAGCAGTTTATGGTTTTGCACAAACACCGGAAAATGTTATTCTTAAAAAAATCAAATCAATAGAAAACCTACATTTTGCTTCAGCCTGGACAAAAACAGGAGGAGGATTTTCAGGTGCAATATTTAGTGGTTATCTTTGCGCTTTTGATATTCTAAGAAAAAGATAATGAAAAAAGCAATAATCGTTGGCGCTACTTCAGGAATCGGCAAAGAACTTGCAATTCAGCTTGTAAATAAAAATTATTTAGTTGGTGTTACAGGCAGAAGAGAAGATCTGCTGGCGGAGCTTAAAAACAAATATCCTGACAATATTTTTTATAAATGTTTTGATGTTTCAAAAGACAATAATTCTGACAAACTTGATGAACTTACTGCTAAACTTGGAAGTTTAGATTTATTGATAATTAGTTCAGGCACCGGCGAGTTCAATCCTGAATTAATTTTTGAAATTGAAAAAAATACTTTAGATGTCAACATAAATGGTTTCGTGGAGATTGCCTGCTGGGGTTTTAATTATTTCAAAAAACAAGGATACGGTCATTTAGCAGGAATAACATCAATCTCAGGATTACGAGGAAGCAGAGAAGGATTATCATATTCAGCTACAAAATCTTTCCAAATAAAATATCTTGAAGGCTTAAGACAAAACTCTCAACATAATAAACTTTCAATAACAGTCACTGATATCAGACCCGGTTTTGTTGACACAAAAATGGCAAAATCAGATATTAAATTCTGGGTTGCAAGTCCGGCAAGAGCAGCAAAGCAAATTCTCACATCAATAAAACGAAAAAAAGACATTGCATATATTACACGCCGCTGGAGAATTATTGCATTCTTGATTAGAATTATTCCTGATTTTATTTATAAACAATTATAGATTTTTTTCAACGATAAATAATTATACCAATTGTCCTAAGTTATTTTAATTTTAAATAAATATTCTGCACCGCTAACTTATAGAATGCTTGAATGTATAAAATATTAATTTTGCAAATAATTGAAAAACAAAATTTATGAATAAAGAAGAAGTTGTTTTAGTTGATAAAAATGACAATCCCCTTGGGACAATGGAAAAAATGCAAGCTCATGAAAAAGGAGTTCTTCACAGAGCTTTTTCTGCTTTTATATACAACTCGAATAAGGAAATGATGCTACACAGACGGGCTTTTTCAAAATATCACTCTCAGGGTTTATGGACTAATGCCTGTTGCAGTCATCCAAGAATAAACGAAACTACTGAAGAAACAGCTCACAGAAGATTAAAAGAAGAAATGGGATTTGATTGTAAATTAACAGAAGAGTTTTCTTTTTTATACAAAGCTGATGTTGGAGATGGATTATTGGAGCATGAATTCGATCATGTTTTTTTTGGTGAATTTAACGGTAAACCGGAAATTAATCCTGATGAAGTTGCCGAATGGAAATTTGTAAATCCTGAAATCCTAAATGAAGAAATAAAAACCCATCCAGAAAAATATACAGAGTGGTTTAAAATTGCGTTTGAGAAAATTTCTAAAATGTAGAACAGTCAGCTTTGCAGCAAGTATTTGTAAATAATCCGCTGATCTCTACTTTTCAAATACTTTGATAAAATCTGCGCCTGAAGGATTCTGGAAAATTTTAAGATCAAAGTGCGGAATAACAGCCAAAATATGATCAAACACATCGGCTTGTAAATCTTCATAGACAGCCCATTCTTGTCGTTTGCTAAAAAAATATACTTCAATAGGAATTCCAAATTCTGTTGGCTGAAGATGCCTGACCAGAAAAGTCATATCCATATTTACACGAGGATTATTCGATAAATATGATTTTAAGTATTCTCTGAAAATCCCAATATTTGTTTGTCTTCTTCCGTTAACCAGAATTGAATTATCAATATTATTTTTGGCATTATATTCCGAAATCTTTTTGTCACGTTTATCAACATACTCCGAAACCGATTGAAATTTTTTATAACGCTCAAGCATCTCTGGGGTGCAAAATTTCACACTTTGCATATCAATGTTAATTGAACGTTTAATCCTTCTTCCACCCGATTCTTCCATTCCTCGCCAGTTTTTAAAATAATCTGTAACCAAGGCATATGTGGGAACAGTCGTGATTGTTTTATCCCAATTCTGAACTTTTACAGTTGTCAGTGTAATATCAGTAACATTTCCATCAGCACCATATTTTGGCATTGATATCCAATCACCGATCTTAATCATTTCATTGGACGAAAGTTGTATTCCTCCTACCAGTCCAAGAATCGAGTCTTTGAAAACCAACATCAAAACAGCCGAAATAGTTCCCAATCCAACAAACAAAGCCATTGGAGATTTCCCGGCAAGTAGAGAAACAATTATTATTCCTCCAATCAAATATAGAAAAGTCAAAATTATTTGAATATATCCTTTAATTGGTTTGGATTTTGCAATTTCAAAACCTTGATAAATTTGATTGAAAGCTTTTAATAAAGATTGAAAAAATAACAAAGCAATTATTATTATGTAAATATTTAATACCAACTGAATAAATTCGGCAGTTTGTGGATAAGCAGGCAAAACCACAGGAGTGAGAATGTTTATAACAAAAGCAGGCGCTAAATATGCCAGACGATTGAAAACTTTTTTATCTGCCAAAATATCATCCCAATTAGTTTTTGACCTTTTTACAAATATTCTAACAAAATGAAACAATAATTTTCTTGTAATAAAGAATACAATTATTGCTAAAATAAATACAAGCAACAAAGCTGTATAGTTGGTAATAACTTGTGCTGTTTCATCATTTACACCCAATGAAAGTAGCCAATTACTAATCAGATTTCCAAGATATTTTAACATAGTTATTTAAGTTTGGGATGAAATTAATTATACAAAAATATAAATATTTTGCCTTAAAAGCGAAAAATACTTGAAACTGCAAATTTCTAATAACAATTTATTATTGGAATTATGTTTTTAGTTGTTACATAATAAAAGAGTTTTACTGTTATTTTAATGGAAGATAAATATTCTGTGTTTCCATTAAATTTGAGGTAATACCAACTGAACATCCAAATTACCGATATATTTCGTTTCATTTTTTCTTTCTCTACGTTAAATATTATTTCCGTCCGTACGGATGCAAAGAATATTTGCCTTGACAAAGAAAAAAATATTTATCAGCAATTTAGAAATTCAATTGGTATAAAACCAATAAAAGAAGGAAAAAATGAAGTGCAAAAAAAACACCGAACAGAATTTATTATCGATCGGTGTTTTAATTTTTTATTTTTCAGGAGCGAACATTGGATCCCAAGGTGGAAGCAATGTTGGTTC
>CAYOKJ010000137.1:0-7893 GCA_964404485.1 uncultured Bacteroidales bacterium
AAAGAATAAGTAAAATCATTCTGAGAGTCATCAACAATATTTTCTTCTTCAATTAACTTCCAATCATTAAAATCAACTTCCAAAAAAGTATCGGCTTCAAAATCTTTATTCACTTTAGTGAGATAAAATTTATTGGCAAAAGGAAGAAACTGTTTGTAAATTGATGCTCCGCCAATTATAAAACTCTCTTCTGTATCGTTACAAAATTTAAGAGCTTCATCAATTGAATAAACTGCTGTGCAACCGTCAAATTTATCGCCTTCAGAATCAGTTATCACAACATTCTCCCGATTTGGCAAAGGGCGAATTGGAAGCGACAAATACGTATTTTTTCCCATAATTACTTTAGACCCTTTTGTAATTCTTTTAAATCTTTTTAAATCTTCGGAAATATGCCACAACAATTTATTATCTTTTCCTATTGCATGATTCTGAGCTATTGCAACTATAATTGAGATGTTTTTCA
Source organism: uncultured Bacteroidales bacterium (assembly GCA_964404485.1). Taxonomy (GTDB): domain Bacteria; phylum Bacteroidota; class Bacteroidia; order Bacteroidales; family JAIORY01; genus JAIORY01. Next base: position 467 of record CAYOKJ010000137.1, read on the forward strand.
TTTATCTTAACTTTGTGTTGTTCAATTAATACGCTAAAATATATATTTTTAAATTATATCAGCCGCTTAGCGGGTTTCTATCAAATTGATATGAAAGTTTATAATTTTCTACGTTTTACCAAATCACCCGCTTAGCGGGTTTTAGGAATGGCTTCATTATCACATTATTCTATTTTTTAACTAATAAATAGTTCCCAAGAAATCGAATTTTCAATTTCGAGTTTCTTCACTAAACCGAAATCGCCCCCTTAATATGTGGATGAGATTGGTAATTCAACAATTCAAAATCCTCATATTTAAAATCAAAAATATTATTTATTTCCGGGTTGATTTTCATTTCAGGTAAATCATAAGGTTTTCGGCTTAACTGCAATTTCACCTGATCTATATGATTAAGATAAATATGAGCATCACCAAAAGTATGGATAAAATCTCCTGCTTTTAAACCGGTAACTTGCGCCATCATCATCGTAAGCAAAGCATACGAAGCAATATTAAAAGGCACTCCAAGGAAAATATCAGCACTGCGCTGATACATTTGACATGAAAGCCTCCCTCCTGCTACATAAAACTGAAACCATGCATGACAAGGGGGTAAAGCAGCTTTTCCGTTTTTTATATTTTCTGTAAAAGATTTTGAAGTGTTAGGTAAAACACTTGGGTTCCATGCAGCCACAATCATTCGTCTATTATCAGGATTGGTTTTTATTTGTTCAACAATCTCAACGATTTGATCAATTCCTTCATTATTCCAGTTTCGCCATTGTTGCCCGTAAACAGGCCCAAGTTCACCTTTTTCATTTGCCCAGTCGTTCCAAATTTTTACTTTATTATCGTTAAGGTATTTAATATTTGTTTCACCTTTCAGAAACCAAAGGAGTTCATAAATGATAGATCTGAGATGAAGTTTTTTCGTTGTAAGAACAGGAAATCCTTCTTCGAGATTAAATCTCATCTGATAACCAAATACACTAATCGTTCCGGTACCGGTTCGGTCTTTCTTCTCAACCCCATGTTCTAAAACGTGTTCAAGTAAATTTAAATATTGAATCATTTTTTTTTATGATTTTGCTTTAAAATCTTTTATTATTCAAGCCCTTCAGGCTTGTTATTGATTTGTTTTAAATCATCATTCATTATTCGTTAATCGATATTCGATATTCAGTTTTTCCTTTTTTTTCGGAACGATGAATATCGAACACTGAACACCGATTTTAGATTTAAATATATTCTTCCAACACTTTCCCGATTTTCGGGACAAGCTGTACAGGGCTATTCATAGTTTAATCCCTTCGGGATTGATTTACTGTTTACTGCCTACTTTTTACTCCATTTATTTATTTCGAGTAAAGCTTCATCTTTATCACCCCATCCTACAAATTTCATTATTCCTTTTCCTTTATAATTGAGGAACCAATTTTTAATTATTTCATCAGCTTTTGGGTACTTCTCTTTCAATTCGTCAAGAGATTCAACCTTAATAACTTTTTCGTTTTCCTTAGCGGGAATGGCAATTATTTTGGTGTCAATTTCTCCTCCATCTTCCAAAAGCAATACTCCAACAGGAATTATTTCGACAATGCTGGCTGTTGGATAACTTTCACTAATAACAATCACATCAAGTGCATCGCCATCACCTCCAATTGCAGGATCCATATAAGTTGAAGGAAGAAAACCATAATTGCCGGGATATGGAAGATATTCAACAATTCTGTCTTTACCATTTCGCTGCTCAACTCTAAATTTATGATCTTTTTTATCGTATTCTATTTTATGATTTGTACCTGCAGGAATTTCTATTACTGCATTGATATATCCATTTTCAGAATATAATGGCAAAGAATCATAATCTTTGATTTTAAATAGTAGGGTGCAACTAACTACTTCCAGAAAAAGTATTAAAAATGTTATGTGTTTTAAGTGTTTCATGGTTTCATGGTTACACGGTTTCATTGTTTCATGGTTTCATGGTTTCATGGTTACATTGTTTCATTGTTACAGTGTTTCATTGTTTCAAAACAACTAATTACAATAAATTACTTTTAATTACTACACATTATCATCAATTCCTATCATCAATTCCTATCCAAGTATCATTCCCACAAGTGTAGCAGATAAAAGCGATGCAAGCGCTCCACCAATTAATGCTTTAAATCCAAGTTTCGATAATAATTTTCTTTTGTTTGGTGCGAGTGCTCCAATACCCCCGATTTGTATTCCTATTGAGCTGAAATTTGCAAATCCACATAACATATATGTTGCCATGATAATTGATTTCTCCTGGGTAAAACTCATAGAGCTTATCAGATCCTTCAAGCTCACATAAGCTATAACTTCGTTAAGAATGATTTTTTCACCAAATAACTGTGCAACTAAAGTCATATCTTCAGCGCACACACCCATAAGCCATGCAAGAGGTGCTAATGCATATCCGAAAACAAACTGCAAACTAAATTCATTATATTGCCCTCCTGTAAAACTAGTAATTACAGCATTAAGGGTTGTCCAATCACCAATTTTCAAAAAAACATAATTTACCATAGCAATCATTGCAAGAAAAACCAACAACATAGCTGCTACATTCACGGCAAGTTTAACACCTTGGGAAGTACCATTTGTAATAGCATCAAGAATATTAGTACCTATTGATTCTCTTGTAATTTTTATTTCACTTTCGATGGACTCGGTTTGAGGCACAAGCATTTTTGCAGCAACAACACCTCCCGGTGCTGCCATAACCGAAGCTGTAATCAGATGCTTGGCAAAAAACAACCTGCCCACCGGATCATCACCGCCAAGCAAACCAATAAAAATAGCCAGAACTCCACCGGCAATTGTCGCCATACCCCCTACCATCACAAGCATAATTTCTGATTTGTTCATCTTTGACAGATATTCTTTAATCAATAAAGGTGACTCAGTTTGACCAAGAAAAATGTTACCGGATGCTGATAAACTCTCTGCTCCGGAAATCTTTAATGCTTTCGACAGCAACCAAGCTAATCCATAAACTATCTTTTGTATTATTCCATAATAAAATAAAATACTTGTTAACGCTGAGAAAAATATGATTGTAGGTAATATCTGAAATGCAAATAGGAAGCCATAAGTATTAGGATCAACCAATCCTCCAAATAAGAATTCACTTCCGATTTTTGTAAAATCCAACACTTTGATAAACATCTTTCCAATAAACCCTATAACATTTTGAACAACAGAAATTTTAAGAACGGCAATTGCAATTATTATCTGAAATCCAAGACCAATAGAAACTACGCGCCAGGATATGGCTTTACGATTTGAACTAAAAAGATATGCAAGAGCTAAAATAACAAACAAACCAATAATACCGCGATACATAGAAGTAAAACTAAATCCGCTACCTTTGTCAATTATAGTGCCATCTTCCATTGAAGAAATGTAACTAATTCTCATTTTATCGTTCTGAAGCACCAGTGAATCTTTTGTACATTTTGCTATTAAAAATGTTTTCGATTCTTGTACTGTAGTTAAATTATTAGTTTCATCTCTGACAATCTCATAACCATCTTTAAAATAAACTAATTGAGGCTGTTTATTTACAACATTATATGCAATAGAATCAATATCAACTTCAATATTTTCGAGATCATAAGTGAGCTCAAGAATACTATCTTTTACGCTCCAAAGCCCGGAAGCATGAATTTTTTCATTTACAAAATTGCAGCTAAACTTTGTACCATCCTTTAAGAAACTTAAAAAATCATTATCAGATAATTGACAAATTGAGTTTCCTGAAATGTCTATAACCTCTGTGGCTTTCCATTTTTTTACCAATTTGTTATTAATCTCGTTTTGGGCAAAACTGCTTAAGGAAGCAACTGAAAAAATCACAGCCAAAAATCCTACTAAAGTTGTTTTAAATCTCATAATTTATTGAATTAATTAACACAAAAGTCATTGTAAGGCTTTATTTATCAGCAAACCTGACAATGACTAATTTTTATCAAAAAAAAAATTCTTATTTATTTTTTCTTTTATTTATTTCATCTCTAATAAGAGAAGCCTTTTCATATTCTTCTTTTTCAATAGATTTCTTTAATTGGTCGTCTAACTCTTTTAAAGAAAATTTCTCGAAACTAATATCAGTTTTTGTTTTTGCTTTAGAAGAAGTTTTAGTTTTCTCCGGTTTGTCATCAATTAAAATACCGGCTTTACTAAGAATTTCTTCATTTGTATAAATCGGGCATTTAAATCTTATTGCTAAAGCTACTGCATCTGATGTTCGCGAATCTATTTCACTAATAATATTATCGTTCTCGCAATACAACTTTGCATAAAATATTCCATCCTGAAATTTATCAATTACCACCTCTTTAACAGTTACTTGATAATTATCAGCAAAGTTTTTAAACAAATCATGTGTAAGTGGTCTGGAAGGTTTCATTTTTTCAAGCTCAATAGCTATTGCCTGAGCTTCAAACCCTCCAATTATTATTGGTAATCTTCGTTTACCGTTAACTTCTCCCAATATTAATGCATAAGCACCGCTTTGCGATTGACTGTACGACATTCCTATTATATCAAGTCTAATCTTTTTCATTGTTTTTTTTCTGATCCATTGAATGCATAAAACATTCATCAAAATAAAGAAATTACCACTAATCAATAAATCAGTAATAATGATATTTCTGACAAATATATAAATTTATCAACAATTTAATAATATTGTTTTCACTAAGATTTCTAATATACTTATTAACATAAATGATAATAACACAATCCTCAGGCAATTCATATTTAATAAATTTTTTTTGGTTTACGAAATAGTTTTTCTATTTTTGCCACTTAAATTTGAACTAACCAAAATCAAAATTATATTATGAAAAAAATTTTAAGTTTAATTGCGGTATTTTTGTTACCGATTTTCACTTTTGCAAGTGAAGCAGACCTTGTGATTCCAGAAGAAATCAAAGGTCAAAACATTTTGTACTGGGGATTTCTTATCACTATTGCAGGATTTTTATTTGGATTATATCAATTTGTTAAGGTAAAAAAAATCCGTGCACACCAATCAATGCTGGATGTAGCCAAAGTTATTTACGAAACAGGTAAGATTTACCTTATACAACAAGGTAAATTTTTACTTATTCTTTTCATTTTTATTGGTGCTGTAGTAGCTTTTTATTTCGGTTTTCTCTCAGGTGGTGACTTTGGAGTAGGTGGAGTATTAATGATACTCAGTTGGACTGTTCTCGGAATTTTAGGTTCGTACAGTGTAGCATGGTTTGGAATTAGAATGAACACATTAGCAAACTCAAGAATGGCATTTGCCTCTCTTGAAAGAAAACCAATTAAACTTTTAAATATACCTCTAAACGCAGGCATGAGTATCGGCGTTGTTTTAATTTCTCTTGAATTAACAATGATGATGATAATTCTCTTGTTTGTTCCCGGTGAATTTGCAGGCGCTAGTTTTATTGGATTTGCTATTGGTGAATCTCTTGGTGCTTCGGTACTTCGTATTGCAGGTGGTATTTTTACTAAAATTGCTGATGTTGGCTCCGATCTTATGAAAGTAATCTTTAAAATTGGAGAAGATGATCCACGTAACCCAGGTACTATTGCCGATTGTGTTGGTGACAACGCCGGCGACTCTGTTGGTCCAACAGCCGATGGTTTCGAAACTTATGGTGTTACAGGAGTTGCTTTAATCTCATTTATTTTATTAGCTATTACAGGCCCTGTTTTACAAGGAATAGCAGCTAATAATCCTGATACAATCCAAGCTCTGGCATCTATCTTTAACATCGAGAACTTCTCTATCAGTAGTGAAGCAGCAATGCAATCGTTAGCATTAAGCATACAAACTAAATTATTAGTCTGGATATTTGTAATGCGTATTTTAATGATTATAACTTCTATTGTTTCTTTCTGGATCAATGGAATAATTTCAAAAGCTAAGTATAGCAATGTTGATGAACTTGATTTTGAAAAACCATTGACTTCATTGGTTTGGATTACTTCAATAGTTTCAATAATTGCTACTTTCCTTGCAAGCTATTTTATTATTGGCGATCTGCCAAATAATCTTTGGATAGTTTTATCTATAATTATTAGTGCCGGAACTTTTGGTGCAGCAATAATCCCGGAATTTACCAAATTATTTACCAGTCCTAAATCAACTCATGTTAAAGAAGTTGTGGAAGCCTCCAAACAAGGTGGTGCATCCCTGAATATTCTTTCAGGTTTAGTTGCAGGTAATTTTAGTGCATTTTGGCAAGGTATGGTGTTTTTTGTTATAATGTTTGTTGCATATTATGCAAGCACTTTTGGTTTAAGTGACATGATGATCTATCCTTCAATCTTCGCATTTGGCTTGGTTGCTTTCGGTATGTTAGGTATGGGACCTGTTACTATTGCAGTTGACAGTTATGGACCTGTAACCGATAATGCACAATCTATTTACGAACTTTCGTTGATTGAAGAAAATATAAAAGAGGTAACACCGGAAATTGAAAAAGAATTTGGTTTTAAACCTGATTTCGAAAAATCAAAATATTATCTTGAAGCTAATGATGGTGCTGGTAATACATTTAAAGCAACCGCAAAACCGGTATTAATAGGAACTGCTGTTGTGGGTGCTACTACAATGATTTTCTCTTTAATCTTGGTTATTAAACATACTCTGGGTATTGAACCGGAAGAAATTTTAAATCTTCTTAATCCATATACTATTCTCGGATTTCTTCTTGGAGGTGCTGTAATTTATTGGTTCACCGGAGCTGCAATACAAGCAGTAACTACAGGTGCAGCAAGAGCAACTGATTTCATCAAACATAATATTGAACTTGATCCAAATGCTCCTAAAAAAGCAGATTTAGAAAAATCAAAAGCTGTTGTAAAAATTTGTACACAATATGCACAAAAAGGAATGTGGAATATCTTTATTGCCATTTTCTCTTTTGCTTTAGCATTTGCATTTTTATCTTCTCCGGGAGAATCTAATTTACCTGTTTCACTTTTTATCAGTTATCTGATTTCTATTGCTTTCTTTGGTCTATACCAAGCAATTTTTATGGCTAATGCAGGTGGATCATGGGATAATGCTAAAAAAATTGTTGAAGTTGATATGAAAGAAAAAGGAACTCCTTTACACGATGCAGTAGTTGTTGGAGATACTGTTGGCGATCCTTATAAAGACACTTCTTCAGTAGCTTTAAATCCAATTATTAAGTTTACTACTTTATTCGGATTATTAGCAATGGAAATTTCTATTGCACCACAGTTCAGAGATATAGCTCCATATATTGGAGTTGGATTCCTGCTTATTGCATTATACTTTGTTTATCGTTCGTTCTATAAAATGAGAATTAATAAATAGACAAAAAAAACATAAATTCATTTAAGCCTTTCAAATTTTGAAGGGCTTTTTTTTTATAAATATT
>CAYOKJ010000138.1:0-3361 GCA_964404485.1 uncultured Bacteroidales bacterium
TAAAATTATAAATTTAGAATGTAGAACGGGAAAAACCTCCAGATATCGAAAACATGACTAATAAAGAATTTAGGCAATGCTCCATTCAGAAATATTATTTGTGGAATGATAATTGTAATTAGCAAGCCATACTTGTACGGAACAGAATTGCCTGCCTTTGTCAGCAGACAGGCAAAATTTCCAGTTTTGTTTTGTCAAATACATCAGCCTTATTATCGATCTCTTATAGATTCCGGAAATAAAAATCTAAAATCTATAAGGTAAAAAAAAGTATTTTTGTATAAAGTGTAACCACTTTTACTAATCAAACGTCTAAATGATAAATGGAGTTCCGAAAAGATAATTATTATATTGACAGGTTATTGAAAGGTGATAATAATGCATACGCATCTTTAGTAAACAAGCATAAAAATCTTGTTTTTACAATTGCTGTAAAAATATTGAAAAACAGGGAAGATGCCGAGGAACTTGCACAGGATGTTTTTATTAAAGCTTTTGAAGTACTGAATACTTTTAAGAAGGAGTCGAAATTTTCAACTTGGCTATACAGGATTGCATTTAATATGGCTGTTTCGAAAACCAGAAAAAAGAAATTGCCAACAGTAAATCTGGAAACAGAAATTATTGAGAATTTTTCTATTGATGATATAGTTCCTGATATGCAGGAATTAAGCAATGAAGAACAAAAGAATTGTATTGAAAAAGCTCTTAAAGTTTTACCTTACGAAGAAAATATAATTATTACTTTATTTTATTATGATGATAAATCCATTGAAGAAATAAGTGAAATAACTAGTTTAACTGTATCAAATGTTAAAGTTAAATTGCATAGAATAAGAAAAAAACTTTATTCGATAATACATCAGATTATAATAAAGGAATTTAATAATAATATAGTTTATGAAAATTCAGTTTTACACAGACCGGTATAAATGGAATATTTTAAAAAACAGCTTAATAAAAAAAAACAAAAATCATGAAAGATTTGCTCCTGAGAAAAATTATTAGAAAAATTGATATTGAAAAGCCTTCAGTTGATTTTACTGATAATATTATGAAAAAAATAGATCAGGAAACTATTGTGGAATCAGTGGAAAGTAAATCTATCCTAAGTTTAAAATATTGGATATTAATAGCTGCTGGATTTGTTCTTGTTGTTTCACTTCTTTTTGGTTATGATTGGTCGTTTATAAAAAATATATTTACAGGAATTAAAATCGAAACCATTAATTTTCCTTCTCTAATCTTAGAATCCCTTAATTATGTTAAAAGCTTATTTTCAGGAGTTGAAATATCTTCAATAACAGTTATTGTTGTTTTGTCTGTTGTAATGCTGATATTAGTTGACAGGCTTTTAAAACGCTCATTTCGTACAAATTTGTTTATTATCTAAAATTATTTTTCTATAGTTTTTTAAATCCTCCGGATGTTTATGATCCGGAGGATTTTTATTTAAAAACCTTTGTTTTTATTTCTGTGTTCTAAAGACTAGATTTTTGTAAATTATTATTTTGTAAAGAATTTCGTAAAAAACTATTGAACTTTCAAAAATAAATTCAATAAAAATTCAATTAATCTTACAATAAAAAAATACAGAAAAATAACTACTTTTGTAAACTTAATTTTTTAAGCTCAAGATATGGAAAATAAATCAGGAAAAGACATAGGATCAAACGAAAACGAAGCTAAGAAATCATTGAACTTCATTGAAAATATCATTGAAGAAGATTTAAGTAATAACAAAAACGAAAGTCGTATTCATACTCGTTTTCCCCCCGAACCTAATGGATATCTTCACATTGGACATGCAAAATCTATTTGTCTGAATTTTGGATTGGCAAAAAAATACAACGGATTGTGTAATCTCAGATTTGATGATACTAATCCTGCGAAAGAAGACGTAGAATATGTTGATTCGATAAAAGAGGATATTCGCTGGCTTGGATTCGATTGGGATAATAGAGAATATTACGCTTCAGATTATTTTGATCAACTGTATCTTTGGGCAGTTAAATTAATTAAAGATAGCAAAGCCTATGTAGATGATCAATCATCTGAAATAATAAGCGAACAAAGAGGAATTCCTACCAAATCAGGAACAGAAAGTCCATATAGAAATCGTACTGTTGAAGAAAATCTTGAGTTATTTGAGAAAATGAAAAACGGTGAGTTTCCTGATGGTGCAATGGTTTTAAGAGCAAAAGTTGATATGACATCGCCAAATATGCATATGCGCGATCCGGCAATATATCGTGTAAAACATGCTACCCACCATCGTACAGGAGATAAATGGTGTATTTATCCTATGTATGATTTTGCTCACGGCGAATCCGATTATATCGAAAAAATTACACATTCGGTTTGTACATTGGAGTTTGAGGTTCACAGACCATTATATGATTGGTTTCTCGATCAGGTTGTTGATGGAGATTACAGACCACGACAGATTGAATTTGCAAGATTAAATTTGAGTTACACAGTTATGAGCAAGAGAAAACTTCTCGAACTTGTTGAAGAAAATCTTGTAACCGGCTGGGACGATCCCAGAATGCCTACAATATCAGGTTTAAGAAGAAGAGGTTTTACACCGGAATCGATTAGAAATTTTGCTGAAACAATTGGAGTTGCTAAAAGAAATAATGTCATTGATGTTGCTTTATTAGAACATAGTTTAAAGAATGATTTAAACAAAAAAGCACAAAGAATAATGGCAGTTATTAATCCTGTTAAACTTATTATTGATAATTATCCTGAAGATAAAGTTGAAGAACTAGACGCTGTAAATAATCCTGAAGACGAAACTATGGGTAAAAGAAAAGTACCATTTTCTAAGATTCTTTATATCGACAAAAATGACTTTATGGAAGAACCTCCAAGGAAGTTTTTCCGCCTTTCTCCTGATAAAGAAGTTCGTTTGCGGTATGCATATATCATAAAGTGCACAAACGTTGTTAAAGATGAAAAAACAGGCAAAATAACAGAAATTCATTGTACTTATGATCCTGATACAAAAAGTGGTTTAGGGAATGCTCAACGAAAAGTAAAAGGTACAATTCATTGGGTTTCTGCTGAACATGCTTTAGATGCTGAAGTTAGATTATATGATAGATTATTTGTTAATGAAAATCCTGATATTGCTGAAGAAGGAAAAGATTTTAAATCAAATATTAATCCTGATTCTTTGACTGTTGTTGCATGTAAAATAGAACCTTTTGTTAAAGATGCAAAAATTGAAGATAAATTTCAATTTGAACGACAAGGTTATTTTTGTATAGATAAAGATACTACTAGAAATAAGTTAGTTTTCAATAGAACGGTTCCTTTGCGGGATTCCTGGGCAAAGAAAAACAAAGGCAATTAA
>CAYOKJ010000138.1:3461-7859 GCA_964404485.1 uncultured Bacteroidales bacterium
CAATAGAACGGTTCCTTTGCGGGATTCCTGGGCAAAGAAAAACAAAGGCAATTAATCAAACCAAATAAAAAAGAAGAAATAAATAAAAGATTTTTTAATTGAGCAAAATTTTTGTTGGTCATTAAGATCAAAAGAAAAAAGCTTTTTAAAAACTTTGTCAAAATAGATTAAAAAAATCATTATTAATTACGTTGTTTTATAATAAAAAAAATTTAATTTTGCAGCCTTATTGTCCGATGGTGTAATTGGCAACACATCTGATTCTGGTTCAGAAGAGTCTAGGTTCGAAACCTAGTCGGACAACAAAACAAAAGTCTAATCGCTTAAAATATAAGTGATTAGACTTTTTTGTTTAAACATTAATCAGGAATTGTTGAAATAATTTAAAATTGATTGTTGAGGTATTTATCTTTTAAAAAATTATCTATATTTTTAAGTTCATTAAAAACATAACTCAAATCTTCAAAATATGGGTTCTTTTCTATTTCTGAAAAGTTTTTGGTTTTTATTTTAATTCTGTTTAACAGATTTTCAATTTCTTTAAATTGTTCTTTATAGTTCATAATGATAAATATACATTTGAAATTGTTTCACTTCTAATTCCTAAATAACGCCTTGTGATTGCTACGCTTGTATGTGAAAAAATGTCGCTGAGAAGAACTAAGGCATTTTCACTCTCGTTGAGGTTGCTATATACTCGTCTGGCAAAACTCTTTCTGAGTGAGTGGGATGAAATCTGTAATGATTTTGAGATGAAAGTTGTTTTAAGAATATCATTTATAGATTGCGTCCGATAAACTGAGCCTTTTTGACTAATGAAAATAAAATCATCTTCATTATATTTGATATTCAGTTCATCAAGTATAGAAACCAGTTTTGAATATGCTTTCTTTATTACCTCGTTTAATGTAATCTCTCTCCGTTTTTTTGTCTTTTTTTCTTTGATTATAAGTTTATCATCAACCATATCAATATGACGAATTGATAATGTATCTGATATGCGAAGTCCAGTATTAATTGAAAAGATAATATAAAAACCAATTCTAAACTTCTTGTTGTCTTTCAAAAGACTTAAACCTTTGTTTAGTGCCTTGTCGTAATTGATATAATCACTTGTGATATTCATAGTAGTAGTTTTTTAAATACCCTTGCTAAACTACGGAATTAATCCCTATTAACCTAATTATATTGATAATAATAATGATTAATTTAGTAAAATTTTCATACTGCTTTTTTAATGTGTTTATATAGTGGGTGTTGCTAAATAATCTTTATTGCTATTCTTATTGAAGATTTCCATTAAAAAATAGTAATTTCACACTTTAATAACCTAATTATTTTGAATTAAACTCTAAATCATATAAGAGATGAAAAAAATAATTCTTATTTCTGTATTAACATTTGTAATTTTATTATCACAATCATCCTGTAAAAAAGATAATAATAATGACACAAATGAACCACAAAATATTTATCAATCAAGTTTGGTTAATCCAACTCACGAAGAATTACAGATTTTTTATGAACAAGGTTATGATGCTATTAATGGTAGTGTAGAACTAAGGGATATTTATGAATTAATAAATATGCTTACATTATCAAATATAATAACAATTAAAGGTGACCTAAAGATTATATCTAATTCTACATTAATTTCATTAGATGGCTTGTCAAATCTTACTTCTGTGGGTGGTTCTTTATTAATTGAAGATAATAAAGCACTTACAAATCTTGATGGCTTGTCAAATCTTACTTCTGTGGGTGGTTATTTATCAATTCTTGAAAATGTGAAACTTACAAATCTTGATGGCTTGTCAAGTCTTACTTCTGTGGGTGATTATTCTTTATCAATTAAACATAATTGGGAACTTACAAATCTTGATGGCTTGTCAAATCTTACTTTTGTGGGTGGTTCTTTATTAATTGAAGATCATTGGGAACTTTCAAATCTTGATGGCTTGTCAAATCTTACTTCTGTGGGTGGTTCTTTATTAATTGAAGATAATAAAGCACTTACAAATCTTGATGGCTTGTCAAATCTTACTTCTGTGGGTAGTTCTTTATTAATTAAACATAATTGGGAACTTACAAATCTTGATGGCTTGTCAAATCTTACTTCTGTGGATGGTTCTTTATTAATTAAAAATAATTGGGAACTTACAAATCTTGATGGCTTGTCAAATCTTACTTCTGTGGGTGATTCTTTATCAATTGAAAATAATTTGGAACTTACAAATCTTGAAGGCTTGTCAAATCTTACTTTTGTGGGTGGTTCTTTATTAATTGTATATAATTTGGAACTTACAAATTTTGAAGGCTTGTCAAATCTTACTTCTGTGGGTGGTTATTTATCAATTCTTGAAAATAGGGAACTTACAAATCTTGATGGCTTGTCAAGTCTTACTTCTGTGGGTGGTTCTTTATATATTGAACGTAATTATGCACTTACAAATCTTGATGGCTTGTCAAGTCTTACTTCTGTGGGTGATTCTTTATCAATTGAAAATAATTTGGAACTTACAAATCTTGAAGGCTTGTCAAATCTTACTTCTTTGGGTGGTTCTTTATCAATTGAAAATAATTTGGAACTTACAAATCTTGAAGGCTTGTCAAATCTTACTTCTTTGGGTGGTTCTTTATCAATTGAAAATAATTTGGAACTTACAAATCTTGAAGGCTTGTCAAATCTTACTTCTGTGGGTGGTTCTTTATCAATTGAAGGTAATCCACTTACAAATCTTGATGGCTTGTCAAATCTTACTTCTGTGGGTGGTTCTTTATCAATTAAACATAATTATGTTCTGTCAGATTTATGTGGTATTAGGAATATTTTAACAAATGGTAGTCACGGTAATGTTATTATACAATACAATTTATTTAATCCAACAGTAATAGACATTATTGCTGGAAATTGTAGTCAATAAAAGAAAACTATATCTTTTAAACGAATTAACTAATGCCAAAAAAATGTCTGATTTTAAGAGTGAATTATTTATTGAAGAAGTAATTATTAATCATATAAAAATATAGAATATGGGCAAAATTGAAGGAAAACCGCTACTAAACTATTATATTTGTGCTATAACAAATAATATTAATTTTAACTTAATATATTAAACTATGGGACTTTTTTCATCAAAACCGAAACGCAATTTACTTGATATTCTTGGATTTCAGGTTAATTTAGAAATGGAATCAAAATTAGTTGAAATTTCAAAAGAAATTGAATTTACTGATTATGAAATTAATATTGAAGAGAATTTTAAATTATTTGATAAAGTAATTTTTAGAATATTTGGACATAAAAAGGATTTATCAGGAGAATCACAATTTAATATGCTTTTTAAAAATGATGGACAATCTCTTACGATTGAAAAAATAGAAGAATTGGTTAATGCTATTTCGAATGAATATGGTAAAGATAGAAATGGTAAATCAGTATGGAATAGTAATGATGATAATGATATTTTGACATATTGGGCAGGACGGTCTTGGATAATTGATAAAAAAGGTAATGTTCATATTAATTTAAACTGGAATATTGATGAAGGAATTGATTTTTACGTATTAACGGCAAATCGTTTAATCAAGTAGTTAATTTAATGAATTTCAACGATTTAACTAATCTGGCTTTAATTTTCATAATATTTGGTTAAATGTTTAAACAAAGTTAAAACAATTTAAGGAATATTCAACATTATTGTATTAAATTATTTTGTAAAGAATTAATAAACAATAAGATAAAAATATAGATTTTAATATATTGAGTACTAGTCGGACAACCACACCCCAACCCCTCTCCAATTGGAGAGGGGCTTTTTGTTAGTGCAACTTTTAAACATTTTCGAATTGTTTTAATGTTTTTTGCAAATAATACATTTCCAATTATTACTAACCCCATAATTTTAATATTTGATTTCGTTGTACCTATAACCTTTATTCAAATATTGAAGTATTGAGTTTAGTGAATTTCTAACAAGTTTTTGTTAGTAGGTTGAAAGGAAAATAATGAACAATCTTTCAACAAATTATTCAATTACTTGTAAAAAAGATTATTATTTATTTTTAAAAGCTAAGAAGAAATTCAATTATCCGTAACTTTACGAATTATTAAATAGCTGTTAACTGAATACTAAAATTAGAAATTATGATAGTACTTAAGTGGTTATAATAGCAAATCAAAAATCGTAAATTAAAAAATCAAAATGGTAAAATTTATTAACTATAAAGACCCAAACTCACCGGAAATTGAGAAAAAATTGCTGGAAATTCCAAAATGCCCCGGCACTTGTTTTTTTATCGATATCATTAATTCGACTGATATAAAATACAAAACAAAAATACAAAGCTGGGCAAAAAAGCTTAATAATACTTTTAATTTTCTTACTTTTTTGAATG
>CAYOKJ010000139.1:0-5172 GCA_964404485.1 uncultured Bacteroidales bacterium
CAAAGAAAAAAATATTTCAAAATATTTATCAGCAATTCAGAAATTCAATTGGTATTATTGTGCTTTTAATTGAAATGAAAATTGGTATAGAAAGCGGAAACTTAACAAAAACTTAATATTTTATTAAATATCATAAATACTCAAACTACCTTTTGTTTTTGAATTGTAGGGGAAATATAGTGTTCCGATCACAATTCCCTTAAAGCATACATTCGAATATAAAAACAAAGTATTACAATTAATTAATTTAAATAATCCCTAAATCTACCAAAAACTAGAATCCAGTAAGCAATAACTCCCCTACCTTCTCCACGCTTCAACAGCAAAATACCATCTCGTTTTATAGCTTGGAGATTTAATAAGTCTGAAATCATTATCGGTAAAGGGGTTGTCTACTTTTATAAAATCGAATACAACTGAAGACGAATTATTTGCTTCACCATAAATCCATGTTTCAATATTTTCTTCTTTATAAACAATATTCGGATAACCGAAAATAATATGCACAAGCCCGCGATCGGTTTTCCATCCTTCGTGATACGACGAAAACAAACGATTTGCATCCTGTATTCTTTGATAATATTTTTTGATAAGAACTTTCGCTCTTTCAGAAGATCCGGCTACGTCTATCCAAAAATTCTCAACTGTAGATTTGTAATTACTGTTTTCATTAAGTTCCTTAAATTCTTTTTTATCAGTAATATATTTTAGCGGGGTAATCATTTGTGAAGCATTTTTTATCAAAGGAAAGCCATTATAAAACCTGAAAATACTGAAACCATCTCTGTTGGAGGAATCAATAGAGAAATGATAAAAACCAAATTTTTTGAGATTCAGCAATTCAGTTTCACCATTATTTATTTCAACATAAAAAATACTGTCGGGGAAATATTCGAAATTTATAGTTTTATCTAAAATAAATGGTGGAACTGCAATTGGAAATTTCCGCTGATAAAAATTAACTGTAATTTTTCCTGTAATAGAATTATTATATTTTAAACGGAATTTCTCATCAGGTGTAAGATTATTTTTGTAAAGTTTCTCACCTGCTTTGTTTATCATAAGAAAATTCTGGCGATTGAATTTATTCCTTTTATTAATGCTGACAAAATCTCTGAATGCTGTTTTATTCAATGTATCAGCAAAATTAATTTCGAGCAGGTATTTTTCAGAAAACTTTGTTTTAACATCAAATTTCAACTCAACACCATTTTGGGTATTTTTAATTTCATAAAACGGAAATGAAATACTCGAACTATCAAGAACAACATTAGAACCAAAGGATTGATAAAGTTTGTATGTCAGCAAATATGCGGCGGAATCATTTTTGTCGAGAAAACCGGGATTATGATTTTTGTAATTTATAAAGACCGCAGAAGTGCTGTCAGTATCATGAAAAACGCAAAACTCATGAGAATCGGGATAATTATTTTTATAAATAAATGAAATGTTCTGATGACTGATTTTTCCGGTATTAACGCAGGAAGAAATAATTATTAGAAAAAAAATACAAACAATAAATAAGGTTTTTCTCTGTATATTTTTTATTTGGTTAATTGATAAAAACATACTTTCAAATTTCCAAATTTCCAAATTTCCAAATTTATTACTCATCTTCCATTCTGTCAATCAAATTCTTTGGTAATTCCTTACTGGTTTTGGCTCCCAATATTTTTATTCTTTCAACTCTTTTTATAAGATTACCTTTTCCTGAATAAAGCTTATTCATAGAAGCGTCGTAGCTGGTTTTAGTGGCATTCAGCTTTTTACCGATGTCCACCAAATCATCAAACAGACCAACAAATTTATCATAAAGATCGCCGCTCTGACGTGCAATTTCCATTACATTTTTACTTTGATATTCTTGTCGCCACATGCTTTCGACCATTTTCAAGGCAGCAATCAGATTAGTTGGGCTGATAAGCAAAATTCGTTTATCATAAGCATAATTCCAAAGCTCGGGGTTTTTCTGAATGGCCAACAAATAAGCGGGTTCTACAGGAAGAAACATCATCACAAAATCTATACTTTTCAGCTCATAAATATCCTGATAATTTTTTTGACTAAGTTCGCTTACATGATTTTTTATTGAGGTGATATGCTCTTTTAAAGCACTTTCCTTTTCAGAGTCATTTTCTGCAGAAACATATCGTTCGTATGCGGTCAGCGATACTTTAGAATCAATAACAAGATTTCTGGTTCCAGGATATGTAATTACAACATCCGGCTGAAGGCGCTTACCTTTTTCATCGGTAAAAGACTGCTGAACAAAATATTCTCGGTCTTTAACCAAGCCAGATCTTTCAAGAATATTTTCTAGCACAACCTCGCCCCAGTTTCCCTGTGTTTTTGATTCTCCTTTTAATGCTTTTGTAAGATTAAGAGTGTCGTTACTAACTTGCCGGTTTAGCTCTTCAAGTCGTTTAATTTCTTCTTTTAAAGAAAATCTTTGTTTAGATTCTTTATCATAAGTGTCTTCAACTTTTTTCTCAAAATCTTTAATTTTTTCACTTAAAGGTTTTAAAATATCATCAATATTAATTTTGTTTTGCTCGGTAAATTTTTTGGTTTTTTCTTCAAGAATATCGTTAGCGAGATTTTTAAATTCTATGCGAAATTTTTCCTGAAGATTATCTACATCCTTTTTTTGCTCTCTTAATTTTTCATTAAGATTTGCGAAGTTTGCACTTTTAGTAGCAATATCTTTGTTAAGCTCAATAATTAAATTTTCCTTATTCTCTATTTCGATTTTATATTTATCGATTTCTTCAACGTAAGTTTTATTTTTTTCTTCTGAAATATTCTTCTCTGAAGTTAATTTAGAAATGTTCTTTAAAGAAATGTTTTTATAGAATAAAATACCACCAATTGCTCCAAATACCAGTCCAATTGCTAAAAATAAATAATCCATAATTGTTTGCTATTGAAAAATGACTAAAAATATTATTGGCTAAAATTACTAATTTTTGTTAATTATATTGTTATTGAAAAAATAAGAATTAACTTTATAACATCGTTATATTTATAATGCATTATTAATAACCTGTTTAATGAATAAAAATTCCTTTTTATATCTTTTTAGTTTAGGTCTTATAACTCTGTTGATGTTTATGTTGGGAAGTAATGTTTTATTTTCGCAGACTTTTATTCCGGCTGAAATAATTGGAGGGAAAAAACAATTCAAAGAATTTGTTGATATGGAAATGCAATTTCCAGAAAAATCAATTAAAGAAAAAGTAAAAGGCAATGTTGAATTATCTTTCATTGTTGATAATAGCGGAGATATTATAGGTATTAATGTTAAAGAATCATTAAATAATGAAGTTGATAATGAGGCAATAAGAATTCTGAAAAAAACTCAGTGGGAAGCTGCAAAAAAGTTTGGCAAAAATGTTGCTTCACGAAATAAGATTCTAATAAATTTTAATTACAAAAAATACAAAAGGCTTTGTAAGAAGCGGGGATACAACAAAATATATTACCCTCACCTACCGGTGGATACTAGTAATAAAATATTTGATTTGGAGAAAACCCAAAAACGTCCATCACCAATTTTTAAAGAAAGATTTTATTCAATAGATAAATTCATTATCAATAATTTAAAATATCCTGACGCTGCATTTAATCAGAATATTTCGGGACTGGTAATCTTGAATTTCATTGTTGAACCACACGGTCATGTTTCTCATATTATAGTTGAAAAACATGTAGGCGGAGGGTGTAATGAAGAAGCTATAAGAGTTATTAAGCTTATAAAATGGAACCCGGGAATTATTGATAAAAAAGCCGCAAGAGTGAAAATGAGCATCAAGGTCATGTTTAAATTACCTGATAATTCAGACACTCAATATCTACCAAATAATCAAAATAATACTATGTAATTTTCATGCGTATAATTGTTTTACACCCCTTTTTTATTCTTTTTTGATTTTACATAATGGAAAAAACTTCTCAATTTTGGAAATACTATAATTAAATAAATCACTTAAACTAAACAAAATAAGCTAATTATAAATTTTGGTATCCTTTTGGTTAATAGTAAAATTAAATAAATAGAAAATTTATTATTATGCAAATACAAGCGGCAATAGAATCTACAGATATTTTGACTAAGGAATTATGCAAATTAAAAGAAGAATATTATCAAGATGATGATATTTTTTTTAAAACGATTCGAACAACAAAAAACGTTTCAAATAGTCGAAATAAAATAAGAAACACTGATAAAAGGTCTGAAATAACAAATTTAAATTATCAGTATTATAAGCAATTAATCTATTCTGTTAATAAAAGTTATTGTATCACCGACAAAAGTGGCCGAGTACTTGAGTGTAGTGAGGGATTAAAAGATATTATTTGTATTGATGAGAATAAAATTATTGGGAATTACATTTGGAATATTTATCAGTATTTGCCATTAAAAATTGATGTACAAACTATTGAAATGTTAAAACTGCGTGAAATATTTCTTAGTTGCATTTTGACAAAACGCGAATATAAAATACAAAACAGTAAAATATTTAGCTTCTCAAAAAGTAATTCAAAAAACCGAAATGTAAGCATTTCTGTTTCCACAACAGGAAATCCCGAAGCATTAGTTAAAATTGATTTTATTAAGAATTAATAAGTAATTTTATAAAAAATAATTCTTACTGAAATTAATAAAATGAAAATAATAGGATTAATCTCTGATACTCATTCATATTTTCATCCCAAAATAGAAAAAATATTTTCAGAGTGTGATGAAATCTGGCATGCAGGCGATATTGGAAATTTTGAAATAGCTGAAAAATTATCTGCAATTAAACCTCTTAAAGCAGTTTATGGAAATATGGATGGCTATGATATCAGAAGCAGTTATCCTGAAATGCAAATATTTTATTGTGAAAAAGTAAAAGTTGCGATGATACATATAGGAGGTTACCCTGGAAGATATACTCCGAAAGCCAGGCAAATTATCGTAAGAGAAAAGCCACAATTATTTATTTCCGGTCATTCACATATTTTAAAAGTTATTAATGATAAAAAAAACAATTTATTACACATGAATCCGGGAGCTGCTGGTAAAACAGGCATTCATAAAACAATAACAATGCTTAGATTTAAAATCAACGAAAATCGTATCGAAGACCTTGAAGTTATTGAGCTTAAAAGATAGGGTATAAATTGAAT
>CAYOKJ010000139.1:5272-7760 GCA_964404485.1 uncultured Bacteroidales bacterium
ATGACTAAAATTTAGTATTTATTCTATCTCAACCTATCAGAAGATCTAATCAATTTTTCATCACGTTTTATTCCTCGATTTGCTAAAACCAAAAACACAAGAGCAACAAGAGTAAGATATGAAGAAATACCAAAATTAGCTTCTGTATTAATCTGTCCCTTAATTGCTTCAGGGTAACCAAAAAACACTCCTACAATTAAAATGATAGAAAGTAAAATAGAAATCTGTATAAGTTTTAGCTGCACACGTCTTTTTTTATACATAAAAATTGTAATTAATGAAAGCAAGCCAATTATTAAAACAAAAGCAATTAAAGGAAATGTAAAATAATCTGAGAATATTTGTTCAGTACTTGGAGCCATGTTTTTAAACTCCATTAAATACAGTTTATAGTAATGAAAATCAGATAGAAATTCAGCTATTGGAAAGAAAAACATTAAGATCGAAGCTGCAAAAGCAAAAAACAAAAAAAGAGATTGAATTCTTTGTATCATAATATGCAAATTTTTTATTAAAATTTATTTGCAAAGATAATGATTGTTGATGTTATTTTAAAAAATATTTTTTAATTAAAAGAAAAACTCGTATAAACTTTTATTTTACAAATAATATTGTATATTTGCATCGGGAAAACAATAACTCAAGACATTCACAAATTATTTTTCAAAAGAAAATTTATTATAATAAGGAAATCAGATAATTAAGTAATAAATTACACGATAAAACCTTCATAAAAACAATAAAACAAATTTTATATACATGTACGATATTATAGAACTTAACAGCAAGCTTGTTCCAGAATTGAAAGAAATTGCTAAAAAACTAAACATTCCTAAATACGATAAACTCGTTAAACAAGACTTAATTTACAAAATACTTGATCATCAGGCATTAAATCCTGTAAAAGTGGTTGATGAGAAAGAAAAACCCAAAAGAAAAACTATTTTAAGAAGAAAAAAGAAAAATATTGAAGTAGCTGTTCCTGACAAAAAAAGTGAACCAATTGAAAAAGTAGAAAAAATTGTAAAAGAAGAAGCTGAAACAAAAATAGTTAAAGAAGCTGCTCCTCTTGAAACTGAAAAGACAACAAAAGAAGAAGCTCCTAAAATTATTCCTGAAACTGAAACTGTTAAAAGTGTAGATGAAGATACAAAACCCAGAAAAACTGAAAGATATTCAAAACGTGAAAACGGGTTTTATTCTAATTCTGATAATAACAGGCAATCAAGATCTCATCACAAAAATGAATTCGATTTTGAATCAGAAGGTGTTATTTCAAGCGAAGGCGTTTTAGAAATAATGGTTGATGGATACGGATTTCTTCGTTCATCAGATTATAATTACCTAAACTCCCCTGATGACATTTATGTATCACAATCGCAGATTAAACTCTTTGGATTAAAAACAGGTGATACTATCACAGGAACTATAAGACCTCCTAAAGACGGCGAAAAATATTTTCCTTTAATTAAAATCGAAAAAATTAATGGCAAATTACCTGAGGAAATACGTGATAGAATTCCTTTCGATTATCTCACTCCACTTTTCCCTGAAGAAAAATATAATTTAGTAGGACATAAAGGTGCATCTCTTTCCGTTAGAGTTATTGATATGTTTGCACCGATTGGAAAAGGTCAACGAGGACTTATTGTTGCTCAACCAAAGACAGGTAAAACTGTTCTTTTAAAAGAAATTGCAAATGCAATTGCTGCAAATCATCCCGAAGTTTATTTAATAGTTTTATTGATTGATGAACGACCGGAAGAAGTTACAGATATGGAGAGAAGCGTTAATGGTGAAGTTATTGCTTCAACATTTGATGAGCCGGCCGAGCGCCATGTTAAAATTGCAAATATTGTTCTCGAAAAAGCAAAACGAATGACTGAATGTGGTCATGATGTTGTTATTCTTCTTGATTCTATTACACGTCTGGCACGTGCTTATAATACTGTTTCTCCTGCTTCCGGCAAAGTTCTTTCCGGTGGTGTTGAAGCTAATGCTCTTCAAAAACCAAAACGTTTCTTTGGTGCTGCAAGAAAAATAGAAAATGGCGGTTCATTAACTATTATTTCAACTGCCTTGATAGACACAGGCTCGAGAATGGATGAAGTTATTTTTGAAGAATTTAAAGGTACAGGTAATATGGAGTTACAGCTTGACAGAAAACTTTCTAACAGAAGAGTTTATCCTGCAATTGACATTGTTGCTTCAAGTACAAGACGCGAAGATCTGCTTCTTGATAAAGAGATGCTTCAAAGAATCTGGATTTTAAGAAATCATCTTGCTGATATGAATTCCTTGGAAGCAATGGAATTTTTATTAGATAAAATGAAATACACTGATAATAATGAAGAATTTATGATTTCTATGAACGGATAATTCTGATATCATTTATTACTACAATAAACCATCGGGTGATTTTTTAAATTATTCGATGGTTTTTTTCTTTAGTATCTTCCTGCTTTGTGCAATACAGAAAAAAAACGAT
>CAYOKJ010000140.1:0-4749 GCA_964404485.1 uncultured Bacteroidales bacterium
GCATTTTTTCTTCCCGTAAGATTATATATTGAGAAAATAAATGATCCATGAGCTAATTTCCTTTTATGAAGGTTTCCTTCTAACTTCAATGAAATATCTATTCTAAAATAATCCGGTAAACGATACTCATTACGCATCGAATAGTTTAAAATTTTTACTCCATTTTGATAATAGATGGAAGTAGGATAAGTAATTGGTCTTCCGGTTGAATAAACAATATTTCCTGACAAACTAACCCTTCGGCTTATTTTATAATTCCCAACCAGATTAAATGCATGAGGTTTATCATAATTAGCAGGATATTTAAAACCGAAATTATTTTGTTCTCCGGTTATTTTATTATTAACCAAAACACTTGCATTTGAATATGTATAATTAACCCAGCCATTTAACCTGCCATAAGGTTTTTTTATCATCAACTCAATACCAAAAGCATCCAGATTTCCCTGTACAATATCAGTTTCGGGAATTTCATTATCAAAGAATTTTGCACCATCTTTATATTCGACAAGTTCGTTAACTTTTTTATAATAAACTTCTAGTGATGCTTCCAACTTATTCTTAAACAAATTAGAATAAAACCCAAGTGATAACTGATCGCCAATCATGGGCTTAATGTTGTAGTCACTTAGTTTCCAAATGTCAGTTGGTGAAATAGCTATTGTATTTGATAGCAGGAAAATATATTGATGAAGCCTGTTGAAACCTGCTTTCATCGAAAAATTTTCGTTAATTAGATATTTGGCACCAAACCTAAAATCCAGTCCGTTATATGTTTTTATAACTTCGTTGTTTGAAAAACTCAATGTATCAATAATGTTTTCGACCGTCTTTGGCATATTACTTCCATACTGATATACATTATTAGGGCCTATACTTAAATAATTATTATATCTTAATCCTGCGGTTATTTCAAATAATGGGCTTAATTTCCAATTATCTCCAATATATATTCCTGATTCAATACCTTTTTCTGCTTCAAAACTTTTTGGATTAATAAGCGACATTTCATTAAGAGGAAGATAATCGCCTCTGTTTATAAGATATAATATTGAATTTATTCCAAAAGTAATTTTATGATTTT
The DNA here is from genome assembly GCA_964404485.1 of uncultured Bacteroidales bacterium. Lineage (GTDB taxonomy): Bacteria > Bacteroidota > Bacteroidia > Bacteroidales > JAIORY01 > JAIORY01. The sequence goes on from CAYOKJ010000140.1 coordinate 1,085, forward strand.
CGTTTGGACGTAAAAAAAGATTCAATTTTGCTTCATGATGTTTTAACTGATATGATTGCTTATAAGCTGCAAAATCATATTCCATATTTGCGTCATTAAAACTATAATCGCTGGTTGAGAATGTTAAATCAAGCTCATGTTTGTTATTAATATAATGATTCCATGACAAAGAAGCTCCAAGATTAGTATAATCATGTTCGGAAATTGTAGCAATATTTGCAAGGTCGTAACTAAAATATGTAAACAGTTCCAACCTGTTATTTGGGGTTAAGGCAAAAGAAAAATTAGCAACAGCATCCGAAAACTTGGCACTGCTATTTCGTATGTCCAAATCCCTTACAGTTTTTAGCATCCAGTCGGAATATGTAGAACGAACACCAATTAAATAACTGCTTTTTCCTTTTTGAATAGGACCTTCAACCAGAATTTTTCCTGAGATAGGACTAATTCCACCCATCATCGAAAATTTCTTTTGATTACCCTGTTTTGCGGAAATATTAAACACTGATGATAATCGACCTCCGAATTCAACAGGAATATTGCTCTTGTACAATGAAAATTCATTTATTGCATCGGAATTAAACGAAGAGAAAAACCCAAATAAATGAGAAGTGTTATAAACGGGAACATTGTTAATATAAAATAAGTTTTGGTCGGCAGGGCTACCACGTACATTAAAACCGGAAGTTCCTTCGCCAACGGTCTGAATACCCGGAAGTAAAAGTGCAACTTTAATAATATCTTTTTCACCAAGTACAACAGGAATTTCAGTAATCCTCTTTATTGATAATTTTTCCAAACCCATTTGATTACCTCTTACATTGTGGAATCTTTCGGAACTAACTGTGAATTCTTCAAGTAAAAATGACTTTGTTATCAAATCAATATTAAATACGCCATTGGATAATAACTCTACTTTATATTTTTCTTCTTCATACCCAAGACTGCTTATTACAAATGTGTACTTTCCTTTTTTTAAAGTTAAACTATAAAAACCATCAACATTAGTAGTTGTTCCTGTTTCTAATTCATTGATATAAATATTTCCGCCAAAAATTGTTTTACCATCCGAAATGTTTCTTAAAAATCCACTTACCGAAACCTTTGAAAGTTTTGCACCTTCACGCTTTGTTCCAATTACTACATTTTTGGAGATATATTCTCTGTTTGTTCTTAAATAATTATTCCATTTTTTATTTTCAGATATTTCAGCTTCTTTCTCTTGATCTTCAATTTTTGTTAAAAAAAAATCATCAGCCAAGGATACATGAATAGCATTTTTCTGAACCAAAAAGATGTTATTCATCTTATCAATTGAAACGTTTATTTTATAAGATTTAAAATTTTCTCTTAAAATATCTTCTAAGAAATCATTGTCGTTTTTAATAGAAATAATAATATCTGGAATTTTTTCAGGATTATAAAAAATCCGAACAGAATAATTTTTCTCTATTTTTTTTACAAAATCATTCCATTCAAGGCCATCATAATCTTTGGTAATTATTACATCTCCACTTTGACTGAATAAATGGATGTTAAAAAACATCAATAAACCAATAATTAATAATTTAATTTTTCTTTCATTTTTCATCTTATTCAGTGGATAAATTATCACAATATTTCATTAAAGTATTTAATTGCACATTACTTGCTTTTTTGTATTTTATTTTATTTTTTCGCATAAATTTCCTAATACTTTTTTTATCCTTTTTAAAATACTTTAGAAATGACTTTTTTCTTAATAATCTTTTCATTTCTCCATCTTTGTATATATAATAAACTGATTGCATATCAGTATATTTCCCGAAAGGAGGAGTGTCGTAATAAGCACTATTCAATATTTTATTATGCATAATTAAAAAATAAAAACTGCCATTGTAAACTTGTTCAAAGTACACTGCCTCAGTAATATTGTTTTTTAATTGAGCAGAATTAATAAAATGATGGTTTTTTAAATTGAATGAATCGATAACTTTGTCACTCAACTCAATTTTAATGAATGAATTCTTATTATATTTGGCATTCAAAATAAGTTTATCAGATTCAATATCATAATTTAGTTCAATATTGTTATAAATTTTTCCTTTTACAACTAAATTTTCCTTCGACCAGCTTCCGTCACCAAAAAACGGATGCCCTTTTACATCACTTAATTTTAGCGCATAAGGTTGTCCGTTAACTAAAATATCATCAGTGCCATATACAAGTTCTGTAAAATCAATAATTTCTGAGAGTGATTTCGAGAAATTAGTTTTTTGTTCCTGTGCAGAAATAATTGAAAATGGCAGTAAAACTAAAACAAACCAAAATAATTTAATTCTAAAACATTTTATATTATGCATTTGCATTTCAGTAAATTTTTTTTTAAAAAGCAAATATAAATTTTTTTTCAATATAATAAATAATATTTCTCGCATAATTATTTTATCATAAAAATCTATTTAATTGATATCGAATACTCAAACAACATACCATAAATTATAATAGATTAAATAACAGACAGTAAAAGATTAATGACTATATAATATTCAAAATACATGTAAAAATATTTTACACTTAGTGTGCGTTTTATTTACAATTATATTTTTTGTAAAATAGTCAGTTAACCAACATATCTCACTTGAGAAATCAATAATAAATTAAGAAACCAATAAATAACTTTTTCCCTCTTCATAGCCCTTGCTATGAAGGAAATCCTGGATTTCGTCTCTTGCATTCATTTGTTTGATATAAACAAGAATAAAAATTTCTTTTGGAGATGAAATATCCTGATAATAAATCACTTCTTTATCCAGAATTCTGTTTCTTCTGATATCTATATAAGCTGTGTTAATTATCCCGTGCTTTTCAAGTAATTTAGCACGACGACGGGAAATTCTGCTTGCTCCCCAAACAGAAATATAAGGATGCCGTGGATTATTATTTTCAAGCCATTTGGCGAGATATTTTGATTTTATTTGATAAAAAGATTTAACACTATAAATTGGATTTGTACGTGTAAGCCGGTTCTCCGAATCATACCATTTTATCAGAATCTCAGGAATTTTCCTTATCATAACACCATTGTTTATCCATCGAAGCCACAACTCATAATCTTCAGGGAAATCTCCACTTTTGTACATTTTATGTTTTTCGGCAACTTCTTTCCTCCACATTGCCGAAGGATTTACAATTAATGATTCAATAAATTGCTTTTTCAGAATTTCTTCATAAGTCTGAACTGTGTTAATCCATTCTACATAACGCGCAAAACCATCTGTATTCTCCATTTCACTTACATATTCAACTAAAGAAGCGACTGCACCATAATTAGCATTTTTATCTAAAAAATCTGCTTGTTTTTCCAATCTCTCGGGATACGACCAATCATCGGCATCCATGCGTGCAACATATTTTCCTTTTGCCTTTTGTGAACCGGCATTTGAAGCAAACATAACTCCTTGTTTTTTTTCGTTGATTAAAATAAATCGTGAGTCTTTTTTAATCCATTTTTTTGCAATCTCCAGGCTTTTATCATCAGAATTATTATCAATCAAAATACATTCAAAATCATTAATACTTTGCTCTGCAATACTTGATATTGCTCGATTAAGAGTTTTTTCCGCATTATAAAACGGGAGAATGACTGATATTTTAGGAGAGTTTTTGATAATTATGAATGTTAC
>CAYOKJ010000140.1:4849-7705 GCA_964404485.1 uncultured Bacteroidales bacterium
CATTGCCTTTAAATTTTTGAACATAAAACAAAAATAGACAAATAGCTTATACATGTAGAATGGTTTTGGTAATAAATATTTTTTTCTTTCAGGTTTATTTTATGCGTTTTTTGTTTTTATTGATATAGAAAAGATAGAGGAAATCAGAAGTGCGAAAGTTGAAGCTTAAATCTTGAAAAATTATGGAGCAAAAATATTAACTCAAACTATATTTTCAATTAACATTTATCTATATATTTGCCGCTCATTATTTTTAGTAAAAATCATATCTCAAAGCAAAAAATGAACAAAAAAATTAAATTATTCTCAGCACTATTAATTGCAATTTCATTATTTTCATGTAATAATATTAATAATGAAAATAAAAATATAAAAAGCACTATTTCAGGAAAATTGACAATATTTCATGCAGGAAGTCTTTCTGTGCCATTCAAACAAATCTCGAAAGAATTCGAAGCAAAATATCCTAATGTAAAAGTACTGCGAGAATCTGCCGGTAGTGTTACCTGTGCAAGAAAAATTACTGATCTGAAACGTGATTGTGACATTATGGCTTCGGCCGATTATACAGTTATAAATAAATTGCTGGTTCCCGACTATACCGGATGGAATATAAAATTTGCAAGCAACGAAATGACTATTGCTTTTACTGATAAATCAAAATATCAAAATCAAATAAATCAAAAGAACTGGTTTAATATACTTTTAAAAAATGATGTTTATTATGGCAGATCTGATCCGAATTCTGACCCATGTGGTTATCGTTCGGTGCTGACAACCAAGCTAGCAGCAGCCTATTATAACAAGCCTAATTTACCAGAAACATTATTATCAAAAGATAATAATTTTATCAGACCAAAAGAAGTCGATCTGTTAAGTCTTTTGGAAAATAACTCAATAGACTATATTTTTATTTATCGTTCAGTTGCGGAGCAGCATAACTTGAATTTCATTCTTTTACCAGATTCTATCAATTTAAAAAAACCGGAGTTAGCAGAATATTATTCAAAAGTTTCAGTAAAAATAAAAGGCAAAAAACCAAGTGAATTTTTAACTCAAAAAGGCGAACCAATGGTATATGGAATAACTCTTCTAAATAATGCTCCAAACAAACCTGCAGCAAATGCTTTTATGGATTTTCTTCTGTCAAAAGATTATGGAATGAAGATTATGGAAGAAAACGGGCAGCCCTCAGTTATTCCTTCAACCTCTAAAACTTTTGATAAAATTCCTGAAAAATGGAAAAAGTATGCGAAAGCGGAAAATTAATAAATTTTATTAATTAACAAGACGCTTAATCGAAAACAATTTTTATTTTTTTTAGTTTAAAATTATAACCATTTTTAAACTTCAGTTTAGTAATATTTCCTACATTTGCCATGAAAATTATTTTTAATCAAAAAATATAAATTATGAAAACATTTTTTAAAAAATTACCAGTAGTATTATTAGGTCTGGTATTTTTATCTTCAATTAATATTTTTGCACAAGAAGAAAAAAAAGAAGCAAAAGACGAGGGTTATAAATTCGAAATAGTAAAAGAAAATCCTTCAACATCAGTTAAAAACCAATATCGTTCCGGTACATGCTGGAGTTTCTCAGGATTAGGTTTAGTTGAAGCTGAATTAATTAGAATGGGAAAAGGCGAATTCGACCTTTCTGAAATGTTTATTGTAAGAAATGCTTACGATGATAAATTTACAAAATATGTTAGATTTCATGGCAACTTAAACTTCTCTGGTGGCGGCGGTTTTAGCGATGTTCTTAAAGTTATTAAAGACTATGGAATTGTTCCTGAAAAAGCTTATTCAGGTATGGTAATTGGTGAAGAAAAACATATTCATGGCGAAATGGATGTTGTTTTTAAAGCTTTTGCTGATGCAGTAATTAAAAATAAAAACCGAAAACTTACTCCTGTCTGGCAAAAAGGATTCGACGGTATGTTAAATGCCTACCTTGGTGATTATCCTTGTTCTTTCGAATATGACGGAATTGAATATACTCCGGAAAGTTTTAGAGATATGTTAGGATTTAATGCTGATGATTATGTAGAAATTACATCTTATTCTCACCATCCATTTTATGAAACATTTATTATGGAATTACCAGATAACTGGATGTTAAGTGAAACTTACAATGTACCTCTTGAAGATCTTACAATAATCATGGATTATGCTATAGAAGAAGGTTATACTATGGCTTGGGGAGCAGATGTTAGCGAAAAAGGGTTTTCATGGAAAAATGGTGTAGCGATTGTTCCTGATGAAGAAAATACCGACCTTGCCGGAACTGAAAAAGAAAAATGGGAAAAACTTACTGTGAAAGAAAAGAAGAAGGCTCTTTTTAGTTTCGAAAAACCGGTAAAAGAAAAAGTGATAACTCAGGAAATGCGTCAGGAAGCCTATGATAATTACACAACTACCGACGATCATGGAATGCTTATTACAGGAATTGCTAAAGACCAAAATGGCAGCAAATATTATATCGTAAAAAATTCATGGGATGTTGGTGATCATATTTATAAAGGATTCTTTTATGCCTCAGAAGCTTTTGTAAATTATAAAACAATGAATATTGTTCTTCATAAAGATGCTATTCCAAAAAAAATAAGAAAAAAGTTAGGAATAAAATAAATTAACTATCAATTTAGTATAAAGATTTGTAACAGATGAACTTGGGGCATTGCCCCAAGTTCAAACATAATTAATCATATAATTAACTTGAAAAGCTGAGATAAAATTTTTCACACTTTTTCAGGTTATTTTTTTTTATGATATTCTCATTTATTTGGGAAGTTATACCAATTGAATTTCTAAATTGCTGATAAATATTTTGAAATATTTTTTTCTTTGTCAA
>CAYOKJ010000141.1:0-7687 GCA_964404485.1 uncultured Bacteroidales bacterium
TCATAATAATGTTTAATGTTTTTCATTTCTGTTACCAGATCTGCTTTTTCAATTATTGATTCCGGAGCATATCTTCCTGTTAAAATTAATTCAACATTTTCAGGCTTTTTTTCTATCAAGTCGAGAACATCTTTTTCTTTTATCAGTCCAAACCAAATCGAAACATTTATCTCATCTAAAATAATAATTTCATACTTGCCCGAAAGCATTTTGCTTTTGCATTTTTCTAAAGCTTTTTTTGATTTTTCTTTGTACTCTTCACTTACTTCTTCTTTGGTAATACATTTGCTTATTCCGAATTGTTCAAGCTCAATTTGTGGAATTTTTCGAAGAGTTTTTAGTTCTCCATATTCCCTGCCTTTCATAAACTGCCCAATAAAACAATTTTTATTATGACCTGCAGCACGAACAGCAAGACCAATAGCGGCAGTTGTTTTGCCTTTTCCGTTTCCTGTATAAATTTGAATGTATCCTTTCATAATAAGTGCCTAGAATGCCTAAAGTTTGGAGTGACTAAAGTTATTGTTTATTCCCAATTCATATTAAGATTTCATTAACTATCTCATAAAACCTGTCTATTGCTTGCCTTTCCATCCATGGTTTATGTCCACAATTTTTGAGTAAAATAAACCTAAAGTTATTTATGTTTTCGCTTAATGGTTTTTGAATTCCCTTGGCGGGATGAGAGTCAAAATCTCCATGGATTACTACAACAGGACATTTTATTTTTTTTGTGATTTTTAGAAGTTTTCCGCTTTTTCTTAATTCGGTAGCTTCTTTCCAAACGTTTTTATAAATATCAAAATTACAATTAATAGTTTCCGTTTTATCAATTATTGGGTCGTATGAATCGACTTTACTTACGATTTTTCCTAAACGGCAAAAAGCTTCATTTTTTTTACCGGAATTAGAATCATTTAGTATCTGACTCAGAAATTCAAGTTTATCTTTTTCATCTTCTGTCAAACGACTAAATCTTGTTTCCTGAGTTTGAAAAGCATATTTTTCCTCAAAACCACTACTTCCAACAAGGATTAATTTTTTAACAAACTTAGGATGTTCCGCAGCAAATAAAATACTTAAGAATGCACCCCACGAGAAACCAATTAAAGTTATTGGAAATTCAGCATTTTCCTCAATAATAGTTTTTAATTCTTCAATCTGACCCTTGATAGTTTTGGCTGTTTGGAGAGGTTCTAAAACACCATAAGTAAGTGAAAGCTTTTTAGCTACCGGAGCCATTTCTCCACTTGCTCCCGGTCCACCATGAATTACAGCAGCTTTAAACGGTTTGTTTCCGTATGTTCTTAAATTTTCCATAAATCACTTAGCAAAAAAAAGACATTTTTCTTTACGGCATTCATTATTGAACTTGTTGAAATCACAATCAAAATTTTCTATTAATACGAATTATAACTACAAATATTATCTATGCTTTTTCTTGTTTTTTTGCGAAGTCTGTAATTTTCCGGTGCATAGCCTACGCTAATTATTAAAGCAATACTTTTTTTGTCAGGAATATTAAGAAGTTTCTTTATCGGCTTTTCGTTGTACCAGCCTAGCATACAAGTTCCAAGACCCTCTTCTTCAGCTTGAAGACAAAAGTGTTCGGCAGTAATCCCAATATCTATCAGTTTCCATTCTTTCTTTTTTATTCTTTGCCCGAGTTGTGTAATTAGTTTTACTTTTTCCAGAGTTATCACTACAATTACAGGAGCTTCAACGGTAAATTTATTGAAACTTGCTATTTTATCAAAAGTTTCTTTTGCAACTTTATTTTTCAGTTCAGGCTCATCAATAATAATAAACTTCCATGGTTGAGAATTACTCGCTGATGGAGCAAGTCTGGCAGCCTCAAGACATCTTATAATTTTTTCTTTCTCAACAGCCTTGTTGGAATATTTTCTTATACTTTGTCGTTTTATTACTAATTCTGTAAAATTCATTATTTTATTTTTTTTAAAATATCTTTAGTTTCTTTTTCAAATCCCGGTTTACCCAAAAGTGCAAACATATTTTTCTTATAAGCTTCAACACCCGGCTGGTCAAAAGGATTAACATCAAGAATATAACCACTTACAGCGCAAGCCATTTCGTAGAAATATATTAACTGACCCAGATTTTCTTCGTCAATTTTATTAATAGTAATTTTAATATTTGGAACACCACCATCGATATGAGCAAGTGTTGTACCCAATTGTGCATTTTTATTTACTTCATCAACTCTTCTTCCGGCAATGTAATTTAGTTTATCCAGATCTCCCTTAACTTCAGGTATTTTTAGAGTTTTTTTAGAGTTTTCAACTGAAAGCACAGTTTCAAAAATATTTCTCAGTCCCTCCTGAATATATTGTCCCATTGAGTGAAGGTCGGTTGTAAAACTAACTCCGGCAGGGAAAATACCCTTATTTTCTTTTCCTTCGCTTTCGCCATAAAGTTGTTTCCACCATTCGGTAAGATAAAACAATGTTGGCTGATAATTTACCATAATTTCGGTTGTAAAACCTTTGTGGTATAAAGCGTTTCGAGTGGCGGAATACAATGCTACCGGATTATTTAATGAGCTAATATCAGAAAGAATAAATTCGTGCATTTCTTTTGCGCCATTTATGAGTTCGCGAATATTAAATCCGGCAACAGCAATTGGTAATAACCCAACCGGAGTTAAAACAGAATATCTACCTCCAACATCATCAGGTATAATATAAGTTGAATATTTTTCCTTGTCGGAAAGATGCTTTAACGCACCTTTTTTACTGTCGGTGATGGCAATAATTCTTTCAATTGCACCTTCTTTTCCGTATTTTTTTTCAAGATGATTTTTAAGTAATCTGAATGCAAGTGCCGGTTCGGTGGTAGTTCCGGATTTTGAAATCACGGCAAGTGCATAATCGTTTTTATCAAGAATATCTAAAAGATCAGAAAGATAGTCTTCACCAATATTTTGTCCGGCATAAAGTATTTGTGGAAATTCCTTTTCGGGAAGAAGAGAATTAAAATTATGACTGAGTGCTTCGATAACTGCTCTTGCACCGAGATACGAACCGCCAATTCCTATTACGACAAATAACTTTGCAAGTTTTTTAATTTTCTTAGCATCAGCTTCTATTTTGCTAATAAGATCTTCGCTAATTTCATTAGGAAAATCAACCCAGCCAAGAAAATCGTTTCCCTTTCCGGTCTTATTTAAAATTGACTGAAAATGTGTTTTTATTTCATTTTGAAAGTTGTTAATTTCTTTTTTAGAAATAAAATCTGAAACTTTATCGATGTTTACTTTTAAATTTATCATAATGTAAGTTTTTGTAAAAATCAGTTTATTAATCTTGTTTTCTGGCTTTGAGGATATTTTTAAAATGGTATATGAAGTATAAAGGTATAGGGGAAATAATGGTATAAAGGTGTTTTCCCTTATTTCCAATATTTCCTTTATTTTCCAATTCAATAATATTTCTCAATTTCACCTTTGATTGTTATTAATTTATTACTGATAAGTTATGAATTATTTTTTTTGCATAAAATTAGAAAAAAACAGGAGATAATTGTTTGGGAATAAAAAAAGCGGTCAAATAATTAACCGCTTTTTATATCAAAACACCAAAACTTTATTGATTTTTTTAATTGCTCAAATCGTATTAATCACAAAATTTTAGTTATTAACCAATTATTTAAATTATGATAATACAAAAATACACCTGGAAATATTCATATAATGTTAAGTGATTTTAACAAACGTTAAAAAATGTTAAAAACCTGTATATCATAAATTTAAGAGCTAAATTTGTGTCTTGATCAGTCGAAATGAAGAAGAATATTATTTATATTATTAGTTTAATAAGCTTTGCCTTAATAGGTTTAATGGTGATACAGGTTTACTGGATAGAAAATGCCATTACTGTTGAAGAAAGTAGTTTTGTCAGGAATGTAGATGACGCTGTTTCGAGGGTTGTTGTAAAGCTCGAAAAAATAGAAATGTCGAAACAACTTCAACGGAAAATGAGATTTAATACAAGCCGATCAAATATTCGTAGTTCTATTGATTCTTTAAGAAATGATTTCAATAGTTCTATAGGTGATGCTACAGAACAAGAATTGTTCATGAAAAATTCCCGTTTGGCTCAAGATGTTTTTCAAAATTTTATGGATAATAACAGAGTAATTCCTGTTGAAGAAAAAGTAAATAGAAAAATTTTGGATTCATTGTTAACTATCGAATTAAAAAACAAAGGAATTACCACACAATTTGAATTTGGAATTTATTTGCCAGTCAAAAATAGACTGATATTTCAAAAAACAGAAAGATATCCTAACGAATTACTTAATAAGGGTTTTGCGTTTACTTTATATCCAAGCGAAATGCAAATTAGTCCAAGTTATCTTATGATGTATTTCCCAAACATGAAAAGATTTTTAATTAGTCGTTTATGGGTTCTTTTATTGATTTCGGTTATTTTAACTTTAGTGATAATACTTTCTTTTGTGTTTACAATTAATACAATTTTCAAGCAAAAGAAACTTTCAGAAATGAAAAATGATTTCATTAATAATATGACTCACGAATTTAAAACCCCGATTTCTACTATTTCGTTAGCATGTGAAGCATTAAAGGATAAAGACATAATAAAATCGGAAGATATATACACCACTTATATAGGGATGATTGGTGAAGAAAATAAGCGCCTTGGAGGGATGGCAGAAAAAGTTTTACAAACAGCTGTTTTAGATAAAGGCAAATTATCTATGAAAAAGGAAAGTGTAAATATTCATAAAGTAATACTAAATACAATAAAAAATATTCAGCTTCAGGTGGAGAGAAAAAATGGTAGTGTTATTGCGGATTTAAAAGCTGATTGTCATCTTATTAATGCCGACAAAATGCACATCACAAATGTTATTTATAATTTGCTTGATAATGCAAATAAATATACACTTGAAGATCCTGAAATTGTTGTTTCAACAGAAAATTCCCTTGGAGGAATTAACATCAAAATAAGTGATAATGGAATTGGGATCAGTAAAATTGATCAAAAAAGAATTTTCGAGAAATTATATCGTGTTTCCACCGGAAACGTACATGATTTTAAGGGTTTTGGCTTGGGATTGAGTTACGTAAAAGCAATTGTTGAAAAACATGATGGCAAAATATCATTAGAAAGTGAATTGAAAAAAGGAACAAAATTTACAATATTCTTACCTTTGAAAAATAATTATACTAATTCTTAACAATTTTGCAACTCCGATAGCTATCGGGGAAAGCTGTTTAGAAATAGTAATGAGGTACAAAATGCAACTGGAAATTTTGCAATTCTGTTTCGTACAAGTATAAAACATCAAAAAAATGGAAAAGAAAAAAACAAGAATTTTATTGGCTGAAGATGATAAAAATTTAGGAACAATATTAAAATCATATCTCGAAGCGAAAGGATATTCAACAGTTTTGTGTGTAAATGGTCAGGAAGCATACGAATCTTATAAAAAAGAGATCTTTGATTTTTGTCTTCTTGATGTGATGATGCCAATAAAAGATGGTTTTACTCTTGCCAAAGAAATTAGGGAGACAAACAAAACAATTCCAATTCTTTTTCTTACTGCAAAATCTATGCAGGAAGATAAACTTAAAGGTTTTGATATTGGTGCTGATGATTATGTTACAAAGCCTTTCAGCATGGAAGAATTGCTTGTGAGAATTAAAGCAATTTTACGACGCAGTGGTCAAAATAATGGAAATCAGGCTAACAAAAATATCTTTAAAATAAATAATTTGGTTTTTGATTATAATCGCCAGATTTTAAAAATTAATGAAAAAACACAAAAGCTTACTTCAAAGGAATCAGAACTTTTAAAAATGCTTTGTGAAAATCTTAATAATGTTCTTGACAGAACCGATGCCTTGAAACACATCTGGCTAGACGACAGCTATTTTAATGCTCGTAGCATGGATGTTTATATTACCAAATTACGAAAATATTTGAAAGAAGATCCCTCTATTGAGCTTATTAATGTTCACGGAATTGGATTTAAACTTGTTGTAAATTAATTTAGATCTTTGATAAACCCAAGCGGGTCTCTTTCGTCACGAAGTATATTCCAGAAAATTTGAGAACTCGGTCCTTTATCTTTATTACTTAAAACAATAATGGTTTTTTCGGTTTTCATATCTCTGATATAAAAAGTTCGGAATCCTTTCCACCATCCGTAATGAAATACAGTGCTGTCTTCTCTTTCTTTTATTCTCCAGCCAAAACCATAATTATTTCTTCTTTTCCAGTATTTAGGACTTCCCGATTCAAAAGCTTCACGTAAGGTTGAGTCACTAACAAGTGTTTCGTTGTACATTCCCTGATCGAATTTAAATAGGTCTTCAACACTCGAATAAACACCTTTGTCGCCCATTACTCCGTTGAGGTAGTCATTACCTTCTCTAACAATTCTCCATCCGCGATATCTATAACCTGTTACACCTTTTGGAATATTATATGGAATCAGCGAATCCTCATTCATGTTGTAAATAAAGGAATCGGTCATATTTAAAGGTTTAAATATTTTTTCCTCTGCAAATTTATCAAATGTTATTCCAGAAATTTTTTCAACAATACTTGCCAAAACCGCGTAATTCGAATTACAATAATGAAAGCCTTTGTCAGGAGCAAAATATCTCTGAGGAGGATGCTCTCTGAAAAGATCTAACATATTATCATTTGTAAGTGGTTTTCTTTTATTTTTCCAATGTTTGTGTGCAATGGACATATATCGCGGAAGTCCCGAGCGATGAGTTAATAAATTTCGTATAGTTATTCCTTCATAAGGAAAATTATCAATATGATCTCTAATGTCGTCTTCGTAGGTTAGTTTACCTTCTTCTTTCAGAATCATAATTGCCATGGCTGTGAACATTTTAGAAACAGAGGCAAGCTGAAAGGAAGAATGAGTGTTTAATTCTTTGTGGTTTTTAAAGTCAGCCATTCCAAAGGCGTTTTTATAAATAATCCTTCCTTTTTCACTAAAAAGAACCGAAGCGTTAAATCTATATCGTTTGTAAAGATTTGTGAATATTTTGTCGATTCGCTCTGACTTTTTGGCGATAATTTCTTTATCAAGGTCCGTAATAAGATTTTCAGGTACAGAATATAATAACCTTTTTACATCATCAGCCATCTGGTCATTCCTTCCTTTAAAAGGAAATGAAGACAATGAAATAATTATCAAAATCACTGTTAAATATTGCCAGATGTTTCTTTTCATCTATTGATTTTTGCCTAAAATTTGGGTGCAAAAATATTATTTATTTCATTAAACCAACATTTTATTTATAAAGTATTCAACAATAGATAGTTAATAAAACCATTCATTGTAATAAAACATTATCCGATTTCAGAGAGTTAATTATTTAGTTTATTAAGTGAGCTTTATTAATAAATTAGAATACAAAGAGATATAAAGAGTGGCACAAACTTTGCGAAGAACGGTACAAACTTTACAACTTGAATTAATAAACATAATAAATTCCATGTATTATTTAATAAAATGTTAAACATTAAGAAAATATATAACCTGTTATTAAAAAAGAAATATTTTTTAAAGTATTGGTATTTAATTAAATACCCCCCCCCTACAAAATATACCCAACATACTTTTAAGATTTTTTATTGTCTGTCTTAATACTTATTCTCATGCATTTTGTTTGTTT
>CAYOKJ010000142.1:157-7565 GCA_964404485.1 uncultured Bacteroidales bacterium
ACATTTAATCATTTAATCATTTTAACATTTAATCATTTTACCATTAATCAATGTTCCACTAAATTTGTAGTTTCACCTATAAATCTAATGATGCAAAGTTCCTGTGTTAATCACGGGACTTGCATCTTTATCAGAGCAAAGAACAACCATTAAATTACTCACCATAGTTGCTTTTTGTTCCTGATCTAGTTCTATAAGTTTTTTATCTTTCAATTGATCAAGAGCCATTTCAACCATACTTACTGCGCCTTCAACAATTTTAAATCTAGCTGCAACAATTGCAGTTGCTTGCTGGCGACGTAACATTGCTCCTGCAATCTCAGAAGCATAAGCAAGGTATGCTATTCTTGCTTCCATAACATTAATGCCGGCAATTTCGAGCCGCTCACGTAGTTCTTCTTCAAGAACGTGATTAACTTCTTCGCCACCTGAACGTAAAGTAATTTCTGCTTCTTCGTCATCAAAATTATCATAAGGATAATGTCCACCCAATTTCCTTACCGCAGCTTCGCTTTGTATATCTACAAAATGACTATAATCATCAACATCAAAAGCTGCTTTATAAGTGTTTTCAACTTTCCAAACCAGCACAACTCCGATCATAATCGGATTACCCACCTTATCGTTAACTTTAATAGGTTCGCTATCAAGATTCCTTGCTCTCAACGAAATCCTTGTTTTTGTAAAAAAAGGATTTACCCAAAAGAAACCGTTTTTCTTAATAGTCCCTTTATATGCCCCAAATAAAACCAATACGCTTGATTCGTTTGGGTTTACAATTACAAAACCTGCAATACCAAACAATCCAAATAATATAAAAATAGTAAGGAAAATCATTTTTGCAAAAATGACACCTAAAACAGGTATTATTATCATTAAAAGAACTATAAATAAAGCAATATAACCTGATGCCGGAGAATAAATTTTTTCTTCTTTCATTTTATTAAATTTTAGTTAATACTATTATGATATTAAATTGATATCACAATATTACAACAATTTTAATGCTAAGTCAAGTTTTTAGAGATTTTTTTTGGGGAAAGTAACATATTTCAAATATATTCATATTTGTACCTGTCCTGTCTTCGTCGGAAATAAGCATCAGTCGGAGGATGTATAATAAAAATGAAAGTTTGTGAATAGCAATTCTCATACAAAAGATCCAATAATTTATGTATGTTTGCATCTTCAAAAATCATAATTAATGAAAAAATACAAACATTTGTTTATTGACCTTGACCGCACTATTTGGGACTTTGAGAAAAATGCAGCAGAAACATTTCACGATATTTACAATAAGTATAAATTAAAAGAAAGAGGAGTTGAAAGCCTTGAGTTATTTACAAAAACTTACAAAACACATAACGATCTGCTTTGGAGTTATTACAGGAAAGGCGAAATTTTAAAAGAAGTTTTAAGTGTTCAACGATTCGAAATGACTTTAAATGACTTCGGAATAAATAATCTTTTGCTCGCCAAACAAATTGGAGATGATTATATCAGCATCAGTCCTTTAAAAACAAATTTATTTCCTTATTCACACGAAAGCCTTGCTTATTTGAAAAGCAAATACACTTTACATTTAATCACTAATGGTTTTGAAGAAGTTCAGCAAACAAAAATTGATGTCTCTGACTTAAGAAAATATTTTCATAAAATAATCACTTCAGAAGAAGCCGGAGCCAAAAAACCGGAAAAACAAATTTTTGAGTTTGCTTTAAAAAAAGCAAATGCAAAACCAGAAGAAAGCATTATGATAGGCGATGATTTGAAAGTTGATATCCTTGGTGCCAAAGCATTTGGAATAGATCAGATTTATGTAAATTTCGAAAGGATTCCTCATTCAGAGGACGTTACATTTGAAATTGATTCATTAAAAAAATTGCAGGAAATTCTTTAGAAAATAAGAAAACCTGATTTTTAATATTCAAATCAACATAAATTACAAATTCACTATTTCTTGATATAATTTCTCTTTCTTTCAAAACAAAATACTACTTTCGGAATATGATTGCTATTGATGAATATAAACTCAGGAGCGAATTAAAATTTCGTACAAGCAGAAGCAGTGGGCCAGGTGGTCAATCTGTTAATAAACTTTCCACGAAAGTAGAATTATTATTTGATGTTTGTAATTCAAAAGTTCTATCTGAAGAGCAAAAAGAAACTTTATCAGAAAAATTAAAAAACAGAATAAATTCTGATGGAATATTACAACTAAGTTCTGAAGAAACACGCAGTCAATTAAAAAATAAAGAATTTGTTATTGAACGATTTTTTCAATTATTAAACAAAGCCCTGAAACCCGAAAAAAAGAGAATCCCTGTAAAACCAAGTAAAGCATCAAAAGAAAAACGACTTAAGAGTAAAAAAATAAAGTCTGTTTTGAAAGATTCAAGAAGACAACCAGAGATTTGAGTTTTGGGTTTAAAAGTTTTCAATTTACCTGAAACTTGCGAGGACAGTTACTCCTCCCCTAACCTCTTGATTAAGTTCAACATTAATTTTTGCACTAAGTGGAACAAGGTGATCTACTCTTGAACCAAACTTTATTATTCCCAATTCGTCGCCTTGCTTGATTTTGTCGCCAACGACCTTTTCTGAAATAATTCTTCTTGCTATAGCCCCCGCAATCTGACGTATCTGAACTTCTTGCCCTTTTTTATCTTCAAAAACGATTGTATTTCTTTCGTTAAATTTTGAAGATTTCGGATTATATGCAACGAAAAATTTTCCGGGATGATATTTTTGATATTTTACTGTTCCCCCTATGGGCGATCTATTTACATGAACATTTAGGGTAGACATAAAAACAGAAATAAAAAGCATTTTTTCATGGAAATATTCATCATCATTCAACTGTTCTATAGCAACAATTTTTCCATCAGCTGCACTTAAAATATTATTTTCATTAATTTCAATTTTTCTTTTCGGTCTTCTAAAAAACCTCACAACCATAAAATAAAATATAAAAGCCAGGGTATATAGAAAGTAATGAATATATGATTGCTCAGGAAAAACAAGATTTACTGCCAGCAAAATAACTAACAAAACTGAAAGTATTACTAATAAAACCGGATAACCTTTAGAATGAATTCTCATTTCAAATAAGTATAATTAAATACAATAATACAAATGGAGCAGCTATAAAAACCGAATCAAATCTATCAAGGACTCCACCATGACCGGGGAAAATATTTCCTGCGTCTTTAATTCTCAGACTCCTCTTAAGCATTGATTCTGTGAGATCGCCTATTGTGGCGGTAAAAACAATTATTATCGAAATAAATATCCAGTCAATAACATCAATGTCAACAAAATATTTTGATAATAAAAAACCAATTAGAACAGTAAAAACTGCACCTCCAATACTTCCTTCCCATGTTTTTTTTGGAGAAACACGCTCAAATAATTTATGTTTCCCAATAATTGAGCCGCAAAGATATGCAAATGTATCATTACTCCAAACAAGAATAAAAAAACCGAGTAAGAATGCTGTTTTTTCAACACCAACTACAAAACTTGGATTGAAAAAAAACATTAATAAAGACAAGGGTAATACAACATATAAGATTCCTGTTAGTATAATTGAAATATTATTTATTGGATTTTTATTTTTTAAGAACAATTCAATAATAAAGACAATAAAAAGTAAAGGAACATTAATTAAAAGAAATTTTACTTCCATAATATTAAAAGCACTGAGGGAAATTGAGACAAATAAAAATGCACCGAATAATAATCCAAAATACTTTTGAATTCCTATTTGTAGATTTTTTTTGAATATTTTAAAAAACTCCCAAAGCCCAAGTAAAGAAAAAATCAGAAAAAGAGCAGCAAAAGCCCACTTATTCCAGATTACTGAACCTATAACAAATGTTACAAAAAAAGCCCCGGTAATAGTTCTTATAATTAGATTTTTCACTTTTCCCTATAAATATATTAAACAATTAATTGTTCAGCTAAAGATTAATGAAATGACAGCATCTTTGCAATTTCCCATTTTAAAACAAATGTATACCATTATCCCATTACTACATTATTCCATTACTTAAATTACTATCATCAACTAAAAAAACATAAAGATCTTTTGGTCCATGTGCACCCATAACTAATGTTTTTTCGATATCTGCAGTTCTACTGGGGCCGGTTATAACATTAATCATTGATGGTAATTTTGAGGCATATTTTTCTTTTATCCCTGTAAAGGCATCTTTAAGATCAGGAACAAGTTGAGAAGTATAAGCAAGAATTATATGAATTTCGGGATAAAAATTCAGTCTCCTTCCTGAATCGTGCTTTGAAGAAACCATTGCACTTCCAAGACGGGCAATTAAATATTCGCATCTTGTAATACCTACTTTGAGGTTATGGAAATCTTCTGGTTTATCAGTATATAAAACATCTTCAGCATCTAATAAACATTTTATTTTCTTATCAATGCAAAATGGAGGTTTCCATGTATTTTTTTTAATCAACATTTTTAATGAAGAAAGGAACTCATTTTCATTTTCACAATAAACAAATTTTCCTGCAACTTTAATAAATTCTTCAGCAAAAGTAAGGTCAAGAGATTCAGTTATTTCATGATAAATAGGTTTTTCGTGATCGACATTCGGATAAGGGTTTTCCGATTCAGTCAACAAAGCATTCCTAATTTTTTTCAATATTTTCTCTCTCGAAGTACTTTCTTTCATTTTCAAATATTATTTTTTCTGATTTTCCTAATCTTTTGGTTTAGCAGTTTCATTTTTCTTTGTTTCACTACTTTCTTTTAAAGATATAGTTTTGTCAGAGACTTCTTTTTTTTTCGGTTTTCTTACAGCTTTTTTCTTTTTAATAGGCTCAAAAATCACTTCTTCTCTTTTCGAAGCCCAAGCCCGTTTTCCGAAGATTTTTTCCAAATCATTACTAAAGATAACTTCTTTATCAATAAGTTTTTCAGCAAGTTGAATGAGTGTTTCTTTGTTTTTCTTTAAAAGCTCAACAGCTCTGACATAAGCTTTTTCAACCAAAGCACTAACTTCAACATCAATTGTTTCAGCTGTTTTTTCGCTATATGGTTTTGTAAATGAATATTCTTGTTGTCCAGTAGAATCGTAATAAGAGATATTACCAATTTTTTTATTAAGTCCAAAATATGCAACCATATTAAAAGCTTGCTTAGTTACCTTTTCAAGATCGTTAAGAGCGCCGGTTGAAATTTTTCCGAAATTAATTTCCTCTGAAGCTCTGCCACCAAGTGCAGCAGTCATTTCATCAAACATCTGATCGAAAGTAGTAATTTGTCTTTCTTCGGGAAGATACCAGGCTGCACCTAAAGCTTTACCTCTGGGGACAATCGTAACTTTTACCAAAGGATGAGCATACTCAAGAAGCCAACTTGTTGCGGCATGACCTGCTTCATGAAAAGCAATAACTTTTTTCTCATCAGCAGTAATGATTTTATTTTTCTTTTCCAAGCCACCAATTATCCTGTCAATAGCATCCATAAAATCTTGCTTTCCTATTGTTTTCCTGCTTTTCCTTGCTCCTATTAAAGCTGCTTCGTTACAAACATTTGCTATATCAGCTCCTGAAAACCCTGGAGTTTGCTTTGCAAAAAATTCTACATCAACAGAATTATTAATTTTTAATGGTTCAATATGGACATTAAAAATTGCATAACGTTCTTTTAAATCCGGCAATTCAACATGAATCTGTCTATCGAATCTTCCTGCTCGCATCAAAGCTCTGTCAAGAATATCAGCCCTGTTAGTAGCAGCAATAATAATAACTCCTGCATTACTGGCAAAACCGTCCATTTCTGTAAGCAATTGATTAAGGGTATTTTCACGTTCGTCGTTTGCTCCAGTCATTTGATTTCTACCTCTTGCTCTACCAATTGCATCAATTTCATCAATAAAAACAATACAAGGAGCTTTTGCTTTTGCTTGTTTAAAAAGATCTCTAACTCTTGAAGCGCCAACTCCAACAAACATTTCAACAAAATCGGAACCCGAAATTGAAAAGAATGGCACATGAGCTTCGCCGGCAACAGCTTTAGCCAGTAAAGTTTTTCCTGTTCCGGGAGGACCTACAAGAATTGCTCCTTTAGGAATTTTACCACCCAGCTTAGTATATTTATCAGGGTTTTTCAGGAAATCAACAATTTCCATAATTTCTACTTTTGCCTCTTCAAGTCCTGCAACAGCTTTAAAATCGATAGAAACACTTGTGCTTTTATCAAATAACTGAGCTTTTGATTTTCCAACATTAAATATCTGTCCACCGGCACCTCCACCACCTTTGCTCATCATACGCATAATCAAAAACCAAACCCCCAAAATCAATGCAATCGGCAATACCCAACCAAGAATATCCATTCCCCAGTTACGACGAGTCTCCGGTTCATAATAAATTCTATCCACCACCGGAATATCTTTTTGAGTTTCTTCAAACCATGCATCAAATACTTCGGGGGAAGTAACATTATAATAATAATGAGGACCGGAACTCCCGAATCCTTTGCCTTTTACATCTTCGTATTTTGGTCTGGAAAGCTCATCTTTTTTAATATAAATCTCTGCTTTTTCTTTGTTTACCAAAACTATCCTCTCAACTTCTTTGTCTTTAAGCATTTCAATAACATCACCGCGTAATGCTTTTTTTGCATCACCGCCAAAGTCAATAAAATTCATTGCAAGAAATACTACGATGAGAATTCCATATATCCAATAAAAATTAAATTTGCTTTTAGGGTTTTCACTTTTCCCGAAATTAAAAAACTTTTTGTTTTTTGATTTATTTTCTTTTTCTGCCATTATGTCTTAATTATAAAAAACTAACATTTTTCTGAATCATAAATATTATCTTTAACTCTCTCTATTTCTGCATCTGCCCACAAATCTTCAAGGCGATAAAAATCTCTGTTAGCCTTTTGAAAAATGTGTACAACAACATCGAAATAATCTATCAAAATCCATTCCGCTTTTAAGAATCCCTCTCTGTGTGTTGGTTTAATGCCGGATTCTTTATTTATCTCTTCAATAACCGAATCAGCTATTGCCTCAACATGCGTATTTGAAGTACCATGGCAAATAATAAAATAATCGCAAACTGCATTTGAAATTTTTGAAAGATTAAGCTTAACAACTTCCAATCCTTTTTTTTCACTCATACCTTTTACTACAAGCTCAGCTAATTCTTTTGATGAAATATTTTTTTTCTTCTTTGCCATTAATGTTATTAAATTCAGAGTTTATACGATTTTGTTTAAACAGATTAATCTGCAATAAATTAAATGCAAAAGTAAGTATTTTTATAATGATTTTTAATTCTATTTTGTTTTGGGCTATATATTATTTTGATGTACTATAAATGAAAATGTTTTTGTAATATCTTAAAGCAATAATGCTCTATTTACTAT
>CAYOKJ010000143.1:0-7506 GCA_964404485.1 uncultured Bacteroidales bacterium
CATTTTAACATTTAATCATTTTAACATTTAATCATTTTAACATTTAATCATTTTAACATTTAATCATTTAATCATTTTAACATTTAATCATTTTACCATTAATCAATGTTCCACTAAATTTGTAGTTTCACCTATAAATCTAATGATGCAAAGTTCCTGTGTTAATCACGGGACTTGCATCTTTATCAGAGCAAAGAACAACCATTAAATTACTCACCATAGTTGCTTTTTGTTCCTGATCTAGTTCTATAAGTTTTTTATCTTTCAATTGATCAAGAGCCATTTCAACCATACTTACTGCGCCTTCAACAATTTTAAATCTAGCTGCAACAATTGCAGTTGCTTGCTGGCGACGTAACATTGCTCCTGCAATCTCAGAAGCATAAGCAAGGTATGCTATTCTTGCTTCCATAACATTAATGCCGGCAATTTCGAGCCGCTCACGTAGTTCTTCTTCAAGAACGTGATTAACTTCTTCGCCACCTGAACGTAAAGTAATTTCTGCTTCTTCGTCATCAAAATTATCATAAGGATAATGTCCACCCAATTTCCTTACCGCAGCTTCGCTTTGTATATCTACAAAATGACTATAATCATCAACATCAAAAGCTGCTTTATAAGTGTTTTCAACTTTCCAAACCAGCACAACTCCGATCATAATCGGATTACCCACCTTATCGTTAACTTTAATAGGTTCGCTATCAAGATTCCTTGCTCTCAACGAAATCCTTGTTTTTGTAAAAAAAGGATTTACCCAAAAGAAACCGTTTTTCTTAATAGTCCCTTTATATGCCCCAAATAAAACCAATACGCTTGATTCGTTTGGGTTTACAATTACAAAACCTGCAATACCAAACAATCCAAATAATATAAAAATAGTAAGGAAAATCATTTTTGCAAAAATGACACCTAAAACAGGTATTATTATCATTAAAAGAACTATAAATAAAGCAATATAACCTGATGCCGGAGAATAAATTTTTTCTTCTTTCATTTTATTAAATTTTAGTTAATACTATTATGATATTAAATTGATATCACAATATTACAACAATTTTAATGCTAAGTCAAGTTTTTAGAGATTTTTTTTGGGGAAAGTAACATATTTCAAATATATTCATATTTGTACCTGTCCTGTCTTCGTCGGAAATAAGCATCAGTCGGAGGATGTATAATAAAAATGAAAGTTTGTGAATAGCAATTCTCATACAAAAGATCCAATAATTTATGTATGTTTGCATCTTCAAAAATCATAATTAATGAAAAAATACAAACATTTGTTTATTGACCTTGACCGCACTATTTGGGACTTTGAGAAAAATGCAGCAGAAACATTTCACGATATTTACAATAAGTATAAATTAAAAGAAAGAGGAGTTGAAAGCCTTGAGTTATTTACAAAAACTTACAAAACACATAACGATCTGCTTTGGAGTTATTACAGGAAAGGCGAAATTTTAAAAGAAGTTTTAAGTGTTCAACGATTCGAAATGACTTTAAATGACTTCGGAATAAATAATCTTTTGCTCGCCAAACAAATTGGAGATGATTATATCAGCATCAGTCCTTTAAAAACAAATTTATTTCCTTATTCACACGAAAGCCTTGCTTATTTGAAAAGCAAATACACTTTACATTTAATCACTAATGGTTTTGAAGAAGTTCAGCAAACAAAAATTGATGTCTCTGACTTAAGAAAATATTTTCATAAAATAATCACTTCAGAAGAAGCCGGAGCCAAAAAACCGGAAAAACAAATTTTTGAGTTTGCTTTAAAAAAAGCAAATGCAAAACCAGAAGAAAGCATTATGATAGGCGATGATTTGAAAGTTGATATCCTTGGTGCCAAAGCATTTGGAATAGATCAGATTTATGTAAATTTCGAAAGGATTCCTCATTCAGAGGACGTTACATTTGAAATTGATTCATTAAAAAAATTGCAGGAAATTCTTTAGAAAATAAGAAAACCTGATTTTTAATATTCAAATCAACATAAATTACAAATTCACTATTTCTTGATATAATTTCTCTTTCTTTCAAAACAAAATACTACTTTCGGAATATGATTGCTATTGATGAATATAAACTCAGGAGCGAATTAAAATTTCGTACAAGCAGAAGCAGTGGGCCAGGTGGTCAATCTGTTAATAAACTTTCCACGAAAGTAGAATTATTATTTGATGTTTGTAATTCAAAAGTTCTATCTGAAGAGCAAAAAGAAACTTTATCAGAAAAATTAAAAAACAGAATAAATTCTGATGGAATATTACAACTAAGTTCTGAAGAAACACGCAGTCAATTAAAAAATAAAGAATTTGTTATTGAACGATTTTTTCAATTATTAAACAAAGCCCTGAAACCCGAAAAAAAGAGAATCCCTGTAAAACCAAGTAAAGCATCAAAAGAAAAACGACTTAAGAGTAAAAAAATAAAGTCTGTTTTGAAAGATTCAAGAAGACAACCAGAGATTTGAGTTTTGGGTTTAAAAGTTTTCAATTTACCTGAAACTTGCGAGGACAGTTACTCCTCCCCTAACCTCTTGATTAAGTTCAACATTAATTTTTGCACTAAGTGGAACAAGGTGATCTACTCTTGAACCAAACTTTATTATTCCCAATTCGTCGCCTTGCTTGATTTTGTCGCCAACGACCTTTTCTGAAATAATTCTTCTTGCTATAGCCCCCGCAATCTGACGTATCTGAACTTCTTGCCCTTTTTTATCTTCAAAAACGATTGTATTTCTTTCGTTAAATTTTGAAGATTTCGGATTATATGCAACGAAAAATTTTCCGGGATGATATTTTTGATATTTTACTGTTCCCCCTATGGGCGATCTATTTACATGAACATTTAGGGTAGACATAAAAACAGAAATAAAAAGCATTTTTTCATGGAAATATTCATCATCATTCAACTGTTCTATAGCAACAATTTTTCCATCAGCTGCACTTAAAATATTATTTTCATTAATTTCAATTTTTCTTTTCGGTCTTCTAAAAAACCTCACAACCATAAAATAAAATATAAAAGCCAGGGTATATAGAAAGTAATGAATATATGATTGCTCAGGAAAAACAAGATTTACTGCCAGCAAAATAACTAACAAAACTGAAAGTATTACTAATAAAACCGGATAACCTTTAGAATGAATTCTCATTTCAAATAAGTATAATTAAATACAATAATACAAATGGAGCAGCTATAAAAACCGAATCAAATCTATCAAGGACTCCACCATGACCGGGGAAAATATTTCCTGCGTCTTTAATTCTCAGACTCCTCTTAAGCATTGATTCTGTGAGATCGCCTATTGTGGCGGTAAAAACAATTATTATCGAAATAAATATCCAGTCAATAACATCAATGTCAACAAAATATTTTGATAATAAAAAACCAATTAGAACAGTAAAAACTGCACCTCCAATACTTCCTTCCCATGTTTTTTTTGGAGAAACACGCTCAAATAATTTATGTTTCCCAATAATTGAGCCGCAAAGATATGCAAATGTATCATTACTCCAAACAAGAATAAAAAAACCGAGTAAGAATGCTGTTTTTTCAACACCAACTACAAAACTTGGATTGAAAAAAAACATTAATAAAGACAAGGGTAATACAACATATAAGATTCCTGTTAGTATAATTGAAATATTATTTATTGGATTTTTATTTTTTAAGAACAATTCAATAATAAAGACAATAAAAAGTAAAGGAACATTAATTAAAAGAAATTTTACTTCCATAATATTAAAAGCACTGAGGGAAATTGAGACAAATAAAAATGCACCGAATAATAATCCAAAATACTTTTGAATTCCTATTTGTAGATTTTTTTTGAATATTTTAAAAAACTCCCAAAGCCCAAGTAAAGAAAAAATCAGAAAAAGAGCAGCAAAAGCCCACTTATTCCAGATTACTGAACCTATAACAAATGTTACAAAAAAAGCCCCGGTAATAGTTCTTATAATTAGATTTTTCACTTTTCCCTATAAATATATTAAACAATTAATTGTTCAGCTAAAGATTAATGAAATGACAGCATCTTTGCAATTTCCCATTTTAAAACAAATGTATACCATTATCCCATTACTACATTATTCCATTACTTAAATTACTATCATCAACTAAAAAAACATAAAGATCTTTTGGTCCATGTGCACCCATAACTAATGTTTTTTCGATATCTGCAGTTCTACTGGGGCCGGTTATAACATTAATCATTGATGGTAATTTTGAGGCATATTTTTCTTTTATCCCTGTAAAGGCATCTTTAAGATCAGGAACAAGTTGAGAAGTATAAGCAAGAATTATATGAATTTCGGGATAAAAATTCAGTCTCCTTCCTGAATCGTGCTTTGAAGAAACCATTGCACTTCCAAGACGGGCAATTAAATATTCGCATCTTGTAATACCTACTTTGAGGTTATGGAAATCTTCTGGTTTATCAGTATATAAAACATCTTCAGCATCTAATAAACATTTTATTTTCTTATCAATGCAAAATGGAGGTTTCCATGTATTTTTTTTAATCAACATTTTTAATGAAGAAAGGAACTCATTTTCATTTTCACAATAAACAAATTTTCCTGCAACTTTAATAAATTCTTCAGCAAAAGTAAGGTCAAGAGATTCAGTTATTTCATGATAAATAGGTTTTTCGTGATCGACATTCGGATAAGGGTTTTCCGATTCAGTCAACAAAGCATTCCTAATTTTTTTCAATATTTTCTCTCTCGAAGTACTTTCTTTCATTTTCAAATATTATTTTTTCTGATTTTCCTAATCTTTTGGTTTAGCAGTTTCATTTTTCTTTGTTTCACTACTTTCTTTTAAAGATATAGTTTTGTCAGAGACTTCTTTTTTTTTCGGTTTTCTTACAGCTTTTTTCTTTTTAATAGGCTCAAAAATCACTTCTTCTCTTTTCGAAGCCCAAGCCCGTTTTCCGAAGATTTTTTCCAAATCATTACTAAAGATAACTTCTTTATCAATAAGTTTTTCAGCAAGTTGAATGAGTGTTTCTTTGTTTTTCTTTAAAAGCTCAACAGCTCTGACATAAGCTTTTTCAACCAAAGCACTAACTTCAACATCAATTGTTTCAGCTGTTTTTTCGCTATATGGTTTTGTAAATGAATATTCTTGTTGTCCAGTAGAATCGTAATAAGAGATATTACCAATTTTTTTATTAAGTCCAAAATATGCAACCATATTAAAAGCTTGCTTAGTTACCTTTTCAAGATCGTTAAGAGCGCCGGTTGAAATTTTTCCGAAATTAATTTCCTCTGAAGCTCTGCCACCAAGTGCAGCAGTCATTTCATCAAACATCTGATCGAAAGTAGTAATTTGTCTTTCTTCGGGAAGATACCAGGCTGCACCTAAAGCTTTACCTCTGGGGACAATCGTAACTTTTACCAAAGGATGAGCATACTCAAGAAGCCAACTTGTTGCGGCATGACCTGCTTCATGAAAAGCAATAACTTTTTTCTCATCAGCAGTAATGATTTTATTTTTCTTTTCCAAGCCACCAATTATCCTGTCAATAGCATCCATAAAATCTTGCTTTCCTATTGTTTTCCTGCTTTTCCTTGCTCCTATTAAAGCTGCTTCGTTACAAACATTTGCTATATCAGCTCCTGAAAACCCTGGAGTTTGCTTTGCAAAAAATTCTACATCAACAGAATTATTAATTTTTAATGGTTCAATATGGACATTAAAAATTGCATAACGTTCTTTTAAATCCGGCAATTCAACATGAATCTGTCTATCGAATCTTCCTGCTCGCATCAAAGCTCTGTCAAGAATATCAGCCCTGTTAGTAGCAGCAATAATAATAACTCCTGCATTACTGGCAAAACCGTCCATTTCTGTAAGCAATTGATTAAGGGTATTTTCACGTTCGTCGTTTGCTCCAGTCATTTGATTTCTACCTCTTGCTCTACCAATTGCATCAATTTCATCAATAAAAACAATACAAGGAGCTTTTGCTTTTGCTTGTTTAAAAAGATCTCTAACTCTTGAAGCGCCAACTCCAACAAACATTTCAACAAAATCGGAACCCGAAATTGAAAAGAATGGCACATGAGCTTCGCCGGCAACAGCTTTAGCCAGTAAAGTTTTTCCTGTTCCGGGAGGACCTACAAGAATTGCTCCTTTAGGAATTTTACCACCCAGCTTAGTATATTTATCAGGGTTTTTCAGGAAATCAACAATTTCCATAATTTCTACTTTTGCCTCTTCAAGTCCTGCAACAGCTTTAAAATCGATAGAAACACTTGTGCTTTTATCAAATAACTGAGCTTTTGATTTTCCAACATTAAATATCTGTCCACCGGCACCTCCACCACCTTTGCTCATCATACGCATAATCAAAAACCAAACCCCCAAAATCAATGCAATCGGCAATACCCAACCAAGAATATCCATTCCCCAGTTACGACGAGTCTCCGGTTCATAATAAATTCTATCCACCACCGGAATATCTTTTTGAGTTTCTTCAAACCATGCATCAAATACTTCGGGGGAAGTAACATTATAATAATAATGAGGACCGGAACTCCCGAATCCTTTGCCTTTTACATCTTCGTATTTTGGTCTGGAAAGCTCATCTTTTTTAATATAAATCTCTGCTTTTTCTTTGTTTACCAAAACTATCCTCTCAACTTCTTTGTCTTTAAGCATTTCAATAACATCACCGCGTAATGCTTTTTTTGCATCACCGCCAAAGTCAATAAAATTCATTGCAAGAAATACTACGATGAGAATTCCATATATCCAATAAAAATTAAATTTGCTTTTAGGGTTTTCACTTTTCCCGAAATTAAAAAACTTTTTGTTTTTTGATTTATTTTCTTTTTCTGCCATTATGTCTTAATTATAAAAAACTAACATTTTTCTGAATCATAAATATTATCTTTAACTCTCTCTATTTCTGCATCTGCCCACAAATCTTCAAGGCGATAAAAATCTCTGTTAGCCTTTTGAAAAATGTGTACAACAACATCGAAATAATCTATCAAAATCCATTCCGCTTTTAAGAATCCCTCTCTGTGTGTTGGTTTAATGCCGGATTCTTTATTTATCTCTTCAATAACCGAATCAGCTATTGCCTCAACATGCGTATTTGAAGTACCATGGCAAATAATAAAATAATCGCAAACTGCATTTGAAATTTTTGAAAGATTAAGCTTAACAACTTCCAATCCTTTTTTTTCACTCATACCTTTTACTACAAGCTCAGCTAATTCTTTTGATGAAATATTTTTTTTCTTCTTTGCCATTAATGTTATTAAATTCAGAGTTTATACGATTTTGTTTAAACAGATTAATCTGCAATAAATTAAATGCAAAAGTAAGTATTTTTATAATGATTTTTAATTCTATTTTGTTTTGTAATAAATAAATGCATCATATTTAAAAATCAATGTAAGTCATTTATGATAGACTGTAAATCTATTACTTTTTTTTACTACAAAGTTTTATTTTACTAAAGTTGATTTTTATTAATTTTGA
>CAYOKJ010000144.1:0-7363 GCA_964404485.1 uncultured Bacteroidales bacterium
CTATTGCTATTTAGAAAATATATGTTATAATTTTATTTTTTCAAATATAAAAAAAATAATTAGATATCTTGTTTATCTAATTTTATATTTTTCAACCTTTTATAGAAATTTATGTTTAAAAGTGTTTCCGAGTTAATATGGTTTTTGTATAATTCTATGTTTAATATTTATAAAGAATGTTGATTTTTTTTTACAAATATATAAAATTAATCAGATATTAAAAATAAATATGGTGAGCAATCTATGGCAAATTTATTTGCCTGAGGTTTTTTGCATAGAATTCATAATTTAAAAAAACATTAACAATTGATTGTGTTCATTTTTCCTTAACAATTTTTAAGAAAACTCTTCAAACTTTTTTTTATACATTTGCACAAACTAAAAAACCAGCAAAATGTCATTCGATAAAGAAAAGTTCTCAGGTGAAGGATTAACTTACGATGATGTTTTATTAGCTCCGGCTTATTCAAACATCTTGCCTCGGGAAGTAGATATCAGCACACATTTTTCTAGAAATATAAAACTTAATATTCCAATTGTTTCGGCTGCAATGGATACGGTTACTGACTCAAATATGGCAATAGCCATTGCACAGGAAGGTGGCATTGGCGTTATTCACAAAAACATGCCAATTGAAGATCAGGCAAATGAAGTACGAAAAGTAAAACGAGCTGAAAACGGGATGATATTAGATCCGGTAACTATTTCTGAAAATTCATTGATAATTGACGCAATAAACCTAATGCAGGAACACAAAATAAGTGGAATTCCTGTTGTAGATAAAACAAATAAACTTGTAGGAATAGTTACAAATAGAGACCTCCGTTTTGAAAGAGGAATGGAAAGTCCTGTTTCCGAAATAATGACAAAGGACAACCTAATCACTGTTAGTGAATTCACAAGTTTTGAAGAAGCAGCTAAAATCTTACAAAAACACAGAATAGAGAAGTTACCCGTAGTTGATAAAAATTATAAACTTGCAGGATTAATTACCTACAAAGATATAATGAAGATCAGGGCTCATCCAAATGCCTACAAAGACAAAAGAGGACGTTTACGTGTTGCAGCTGCAATAGGTGTTACAGCTGATACTCTCGAAAGAGCTACAGCTTTGGTTAGAGAAGGAGTGGATGCAATAGTTGTTGATACAGCACATGGACATTCGCAGGGAGTAATTGATACTGCGCGAATGATAAAAAAGAATTTCCCGTTAATTGACCTTGTGACAGGAAACATAGCAACACCGGAAGCTGCTTTGGCACTCGCAGATGCAGGTGTAGATGCAATAAAAGTTGGAATAGGACCGGGATCAATTTGCACAACACGTATTATTGCAGGTGTAGGAGTTCCGCAACTAACTGCTGTTTACAATGTTTCGCAGGCATTAAAAGGTACCGGAATCCCTGTTATAGCTGATGGAGGAATAAGATTTACAGGAGATATTGTGAAAGCCCTGGCTGCAGGTGCTCAAACAATTATGGCAGGTTCTTTATTTGCCGGAGTGGATGAATCACCGGGCGAAACAATAATTTTTGAAGGAAGAAAATATAAAACATATCGTGGAATGGGATCTATTGAAGCTATGCAAAAAGGTTCAAAAGATCGCTATTTTCAAGATGTAGAAGATGATATCAACAAACTTGTTCCCGAAGGTATAGTTGGAAGAGTTCCTTATAAAGGTTCATTATCTGAAGTACTTCATCAAATGGTTGGTGGTCTTAAAGCAGGTATGGGTTATACCGGGTCTGCATCTATTCCTGATCTTCAAAAAGCAAAATTTATTAAAATTACTGCTGCAGGAGCTGCAGAGGGTCATCCTCATGATATTACTATTACCAGGGAAGCACCTAATTACAGCAGGAAATAATAATTAAATTTTTATTCGTTATTAAACTAAACTTAAAAAAACATATTAATTTTTATTTAAATTATCAATCATGTTAAATATTTATAAATCAATTTCAATGAGAAAGACAGGAATTATAAGCACAATTATCCTACTAAGTATTTTTACTTTTTCAAACAGTATTATAGCTCAAAAAATAAATAAAAAAACTTTATTAACAATTGGCAATGAAAATATTACTGCAGGTGAATTTTTAAATATTTATAATAAAAATAATGTACAGGGAAATGTGATTGATAAAAAATCAATGGAAAATTATCTTGATCTTTTTATAAATTTCAAACTAAAAGTAAACGAAGCCAAAGACCTTGGAATGGATACTGTTAAAGCTTTTATTGATGAATTAGCAGGATATCGCGAACAACTGGTAAAACCTTATTTTATTGATGAAAAAACAAATGAGCATCTTTTGCTGGAAGCTACACAACGAAAAAATACAGATGTGCGAGCAAGTCATATTTTAATTAAAGTAGATGAAAACGCTTTACCTGCTGACACACTTAAAGCTTACAATAAAATATTAGAGCTAAAAAATAAACTCGAAAAAGGAGCTGATTTTGGTGATATGTCAGTTGAATTTTCTGATGATCCTACAGCTAAAGATATGCCGGAAATACCAAACAGAAGAGCTGCCAGAAAAGGAAATCGTGGTGACCTTGGATATTTTTCTGTTTTCGATATGCTTTACTCTTTCGAAGATGCTGCGTATAATACTAATTTGGGAGAAATATCAAATATTATCAGAACAAAATATGGTTATCATATTTTAAAAATTACTGACAAGAAAAATGCTATGGGTATTGTCCAGGTTGCTCATATTTTTGTTGCAATAAAAAAGAATGCTACTAAAAGTGATTCTCTCGCTGCAAAAGAAAAAATTAATAAAATCCATAAAGAAATTGATATTGGTGGGGTTTTTGAAGAACTTGTAAAAAAATATTCTGATGATAAAGGCACTGTCGAAAAGGGAGGTGCTTTACAAAAATTTGGTGTAAACAGAATGGTACCTGAATTTATTTATAGTATTTCGAAACTCGAAAATATCAATGATATTTCTGAACCAATATTAACTAATTATGGTTGGCATATTATTAAATTATTGGAAAGACAAAGACCCGGAAACTCAAAAGAAGATAAAGAAGCCCTGAAGAAACTTTTATTAAAAGATTCAAGAGCTAAGCAAAGCAAAAAAGCTGTTATTAATAAAATCAAAAAGGATTATAAGTTTAAAGAATACACAAAATATTTAGACGAAATAATTGCAGTAGTTGACTCTAACATTCTGATTGGTAAATGGGAAAAAGAAAAAGCTGCCGGACTTACTGAAGTTTTATTCAAGCTAAAAAAAGAAAAATACACCCAACAAGATTTTGCAGAATATCTGTTCAAAACACAAAAAGGCAAAAAAGA
Organism: uncultured Bacteroidales bacterium; assembly: GCA_964404485.1. Taxonomy (GTDB): domain Bacteria; phylum Bacteroidota; class Bacteroidia; order Bacteroidales; family JAIORY01; genus JAIORY01. Next base: position 3,317 of record CAYOKJ010000144.1, read on the forward strand.
AGTAACTGCTGAAATATATGTAAAAAACAAATATAATGAATTTGTTAAGGAAAAATGTATTGATTTTCTTGATAGCCGTTTAGAAGATATTCATGAAGATTTTAGATTGTTAATGAATGAATACAGAAATGGTATTTTATTATTTGAACTTACTGATAAAAAAGTATGGTCAAAAGCAATTAAAGATACTTTAGGTCTTGAAAATTTCTACAATCTTAACAAAGATAAATACATGTGGGGCAAACGATTAGATGCCTCATTTATTACTGTAACAAATCCTGAAATAGTTAAGGAAGTACGTGAATTTGCAGCTGCAAATAATAGTGATGATGATATTCTTGGAAAATTTAATAATGACACTGTTACAAATGTTATGATCAAGTCAATGAAATTCTCGAAGGATGATGATATCTTTGATGATTTTGAATGGGGAATAGGATTAAGTGATAATAATAAAGAAGGAAATACTGTCACATTTATTTATGCTCACTCAATTCTCGATCCTGAACCAAAATCACTTAACGAGGCAAAAGGTATTATCACTGCCGATTATCAGAACTATCTCGAAAAAGAATGGCTAACAGTTCTAAGAGAAAAATACCCTGTCGTAATTAACAAAAAGGTATTTTCGAAAATTAAATAATTGAAAAATTGAAAAAGATAATCAAAATATTACTTATTGCAATTATTGCAGGATCGTGTAATCTTACTCAGACTTCTAATCCTGATAATACTATTGCCCGTGTTTACGACGATTATCTTTATTCATCAGAGCTCGAAAATATTATTCCAAAAGATGTATCGGTACAAGATAGTCTTATTCTTGCCAAAAATTATATAAATAACTGGGTAAAGCAAAATTTACTGATTAAGCAAGCTGAAAATAATCTTCCGTATAAACAAAAAGATTTTTCTAAGCAGCTGGAATCATATCGAAACTCCTTAATAATTTATAAATATCAAACTCTATTAGTAAACCAGAAACTTGACACTATAGTTGACGAATTTGAAATTGAAGATTTTTATAATTTTAATAAAACTAATTTTAAATTAAATAATGATATTGTTAAGGTCAATTATGTTGTAATTAAAGAAAACTCTTTGGATATTGATAAGATTAAGCTTTACATGAAAAACGATGAAAGTTTTGCAAAAGATTCGTTGGAAGTTTACTGTGAAAAAAATGCCGAAGACTATTATCTTGATGATGATTGGATGTATCTCGACGAACTTAGGCTAAATATTCCAATCGATTCATATACGCACAAAGATTTTTTAAGGAATAAAAGATTTTTAGAAATTAATAATTCTTACTTATTATATTTTGTATATTTCATCGATTTCAAAACTAAAGACAGCATTCCGCCACTTAGCATAGAATCAAATAATATTAAAAGTATTATTATAAATCAGCGGAAAGCTAAACTAATAAACGATATCGAAAAAGAAATTTTTAATAATGCAATTGATAATAACGATATTGAAATTTATTAATATATTTATAAATACGAAAACATATAAACATAACTTATGAATAAAAAAACCCAAAATCTCAAAATAATTCTTTTCATCCCAATATTTCTTTTACTGATAAACTCTGGTTTATTTAGTCAGGTAAAGGTTATTGATCAGGTAGTTGCTGTTGTTGGAAAAAATATGGTACTACAATCTGATATTGAAACACAGTATTTTCAATTTCGAATGCAAGGTAGTATTGAAGGTAGCGAAACAACTGTAAAATGTGGAATTTTTGAAAGTTTACTTTTCGACAAACTACTTTTAAATCAGGCAGAAATTGATAGTGTAGAAGTATCCGATGAAGATGTTAACCAAAATATGGACAGGAAATTTCGTTATTATATTGCTCAGTTTGGATCGCAAGAAAAGCTTGAAGAATTTTATAAAAAATCAATTCTTGAGATAAAAGAAGAAATGCGTGACCTAATTAAGGATCAAATGCTTTCCGAAAATGTTCAACATGATATTACTTCAAACACAAAGATTACCCCTTCTGAGGTAAGAACATTTTTCAAAAGTATTCCTTCAGACAGTTTGCCTCTTATTAATTCGGAAGTTGAGATAGGACAAATTGTTAAGACATCACCTATAAGTGTTGTAGAAAAAATGAAAGTAAAAGAAAAGCTTAAAATACTTAGAGACCGAATTGTCAAAGGCGAAAGTTTTTCCACTCTTGCAATACTTTATTCAGAAGATCCTGGATCGGCAAAAAATGGAGGCGAATTAGGTCTTACAAAAAGAGGTGAATTATATCCTAATTTTGAAGCTGTTGCATTTAACACAAAAAAAGGCGAAATATCAAAAATTGTTGAAACCAAAGCAGGTTTTCATATTATTAAACTTATTAGCCGCCAGGGAGAATATATTAATGTACGTCATATTTTATTAAGAATTAAACCTTCGCCAATTGATATGGCAAAAACTGAACATTCGCTCGACAGCATTGCAGAATTAATACATTCCGACTCAATAAATTTTAAGAATTCAGTACAGAAATTTTCTGAAGATCCAAGCAAAATAAATGGTGGGTTGTTAATTAATACTTTAACAGGAAACACAAAATTTGAAGCAGATCAGCTCGACCCAAAAGTATTTTTTGTTATTGACAAACTCGAAGTTGATGATATTTCAAATCCTGTTTTATTCGAAAATGAAGAAGGAAAACAAGCGTTTAGAATCCTTTATCTTAAAAGTAGAACAAAACCACATCATGCAAATTTAACCGACGATTACAATACAATCCAGAATTGGGCACTTGAAAAGAAAAAAGAAAAAACTATTAATGAATGGATTTCAGATAAAATTTCGAAAACATACATTAAAATAAATAAGGAATATCACGACTGTAATTTTCGTAATAATTGGTTTAATTAATTCTTAAAGTAGCAAACCTAAAAACAAAATAGCAAAAGTGATTACTTTTACAAAGTATGCTTTGGAAATCAGCAGTAGTTAACCTGATGAGGATTAAAGACTGTAAACTGCAGACCAAAGTTCGATGTAAAATAAATATATAAAAATTAAACAAAACAAAAATAACAATGCAATACAAATCAGATGTTGAAGCTATTGATGCTTTTGTAATAAAATATAATGAGCTAAAAGCAGAAATAGGAAAGATAATTGTTGGACAAGAAAAAGTAATAAACAACACTCTGATTTCGATATTCTGTAAGGGACATGTTTTACTTGTTGGAGTTCCGGGATTGGCTAAAACACTCATGGTTAACACAATCTCTCAAGTATTAGGATTAGATTATAAACGCATTCAATTTACTCCTGATCTTATGCCATCCGACATAATCGGAACAGAAATACTTGATGAAAACAGGAAATTTAAATTTATCAAAGGACCGGTTTTTGCAAATATTATTTTAGCAGATGAGATTAACCGAACACCTCCCAAAACACAATCGGCACTTCTCGAAGCAATGCAGGAAAAATCAATTACCGTTGCCGGGAAAAATAACAAATTAGATGAGCCGTTTTTTGTGCTTGCCACTCAAAATCCTATTGAGCAAGAAGGAACCTATCCTCTTCCCGAAGCACAGCTAGACAGGTTTATGTTTAACATTTGGCTCGATTATCCTTCATTCGACGAGGAAACATTAATTGTAAAAAATACTACTTCACTCAATCCCGAAGAACTTAAGGTTGTTTTAAGCTCAAAAGAAATTCAATTTTTTCAGGAATTAATTAGAAAAGTTCCTGTTGCAGACAACGTATATAAATACTCTGTTTCATTAGTTTCTAAAACTCGTCCCGGAACTGATAAAGCACATGAGTGGGCAAATAAATTCTTAAACTGGGGAGCAGGACCACGTGCTTCTCAATTTCTAATTTCAGGAGCAAAATGTCATGCAGTACTAAATGGTAAATATTCTCCCGATATTGAAGATATTCGGGAAATTGCAATACCTGTACTTCGTCATCGTTTGGTAAGAAATTATAAAGCCGAAGCCGAAGGAATTGATGTTGAAATGATAATTGCAGAGTTTTTGAAATAAATCGAAAAAATATTGCTCCTTA
>CAYOKJ010000145.1:0-7152 GCA_964404485.1 uncultured Bacteroidales bacterium
GTGGTGGAACATTATTTACTGATTGGTATAATAATACAGATGCAGGGTATAGAAATAATGCAAATATTTATGTAATTCCATAAAATTTTATTTGTTTTTTAAAAACAAAATATTATTTTCGCTTTCTACAAAATAAGGAAGGGAAAAATGAAAAAAAGTTATAAAAAATACATCGACCTTATCGAAAAGTTTGAAAACGGAGAACTTTCAGAAAAGGAAAAAACAAGCTTACTCAATGAACTTAATTCAAATCCAGAGCTTAAATCTGAGTTTGAATTAAGTTCAAAAATTTCTCAAGCTATAAAAAACAATAAGCTTGATGAATTTAAAAAAATTCTCATCAAAGCTCAGAAAAAATACGAATCAAAAAACTAATGCGTAAAATCTACACCATTGGTGAAACAGTCTTTGATATTATTTTCAAAAACTCAAAACCCTACGTGGCTAAACCCGGGGGTGCTATGTTAAATACTTCTGTTTCGCTTGGAAGACTTAAAATGCCTGTTAGTTTTATAAGTGAATATGGAAATGATAACTTTGGAAATTTTACTAATGACTTTTTAATTTCTAATAATGTAAACATAAATTATATTTCAAAATTTAGGATTGGTAAAACAGCAATTTCTCTTGCCTTTCTGAACGAAAATAATGATGCTGAATATGACTTCTTTAAACAATATCCAAAAGAGAGATTAAAACAAGATTTTCCAAAACTTAATAATAATGATATTTTATTGTTTGGATCGTTTTATTCAATTTCTAAAGAAGTTAGAGACCAAGTAATGCTTTTTGTTGAAAATTCCAGAAAATCCGGTGCAATAATTATTTATGATCCAAATATCAGAAAGCCACATAAAAAACAAATTAATGAATTAAGAGAATTTATAATCAGGAATATTGCTTCTGCTGATATTGTTAGAGCTTCAGATGAAGATTTTTCTACAATTTTTAATGTCGATAATCCACAGTCTGCATACGAAATAATTAAAAAATACAATTGCAAAAACCTGATTTATACTGCCAGTAACAAGGAAGTTTTTTTGTTTACACCAAAAATAAAGAAAAAGTACCCTGTTCCCAAAATTTCAATAGTAAGCACAATCGGTGCAGGCGATAATTTTAATGCTGGAATAATTTATTCAATAATAAAGAATAGCATTTCTAAAACTGATATCAGTAATATTAATGAAAAATTATTTGACGATATTATTAAATATGGCATAAGTTTTTCCGCAGATGTATGCAAAAGTTATGAGAATTATATTTCTGAAAAATTTGTTGAAAAGTTAAAACGTAGTACTCTATAGATCGAAATTCTTGTAAATACCAAAATTTTCATCATCAAAACACACAAAATAAACTTTATCAATATTTGAATTTTTTGATAAAAAAGCTTTTACAGTTTTAATTGCAATTTCAGCAGCTTTTTGTTTTGGGAAATGGTAAACACCTGTACTTATATTTGGAAAAGCAATTGATTTACAATTATTTTCTAGCGCAAGGTCAAGGCTATTTTTATAACAACTTAATAAAAGCTCTTCTTCATTTCTGTTTCCACCATTCCAAACTGGACCAACTGTGTGAATCACAAATTTTGCAGCTAATTTATAGCCATTAGTAATTTTTGCATCACCGGTTTTACATGATCCAAGAGTTTTACACTCTTCAAGTAATTGATGACCAGCAGCCCTGTGAATTGCTCCATCCACGCCTCCCCCACCAAGCAGCAAAGCATTTGCGGCATTAACAATTGCATCAACTTTTAATTTTGTAATATCAGCTTTTATTAATTCAATAATCATTATGAATCGGAATTTTCAATCTTTCTTACAAATAATTGACCGGTTTCATATTTTATAACTTCAATATTTTCACCTTTTTCGATATATCCGGTTAAGGCAGTAGCATCAAAAACTTCATTATCAATTTCGACTTTTCCTGAAGGTCGTAATATTGTTCTTGCTATTCCCGCTTTTCCCAGCATTTTTCTATAATTGACATCAGAAAAAGAATATCCTTCATTTGATTGTTGAGTTTCGTCAAGGGCAAGGTGACCAAATATTGTTGTTGTCAACATTTTCTTGCTCAAATACATCGATCCAACAATTGAGAGGAATATTGATATTATCACAATAAAAAATGCTGTAAAGACCCCATTTAAATGAACATTTGTAAAATCAAAACCCATATTACCAACCATACTTAAAGTCAATCCGGCAATAATTAAAACAATTCCGGAAATTCCGGCTACACCAAATCCGGGGATTGCAAATATTTCAATTGCAACAAGAATAACTCCAACAATAAATATCAAAATTTCCCAATTATTTGCAAGACCCTCAACATAAAGTGGTGCAAAATAAAGCAAAGCTCCAACAACAGAGGCAATCGATGGAAATCCAATTCCCGGACTTTGCAATTCAAAATATATACCGCCAATAATCAACATTATTAATATTCCGCTAATCATAGGATTTATAAGAAATCCAATAAATTTATCAGCAGCAGTTATTTTTTGTTCAACAATTTCATAATTTTCGATTCCTGATAACTTTAATACTTCTTTTATATTATCTGCTTGTCCTTCACAAAAATTATGCTGTATTGCTTCTGATGTTGTAAATGTCAATACTTTTACGGAATCAATAATTCCGGGAATTGAGATTCGAGGATCAACCATTGCCTGTGCAATATTGGGATCTCTTCCTGTTGCTTCGGCAGTCGATCGCATCATCGATCTCATATAAGATTGATATTTATCCGGCATAGCTTCACCTTTCTGATTAACAACGGTAGCAGCTCCGATATTTGCTCCGGAACGCATATAAATACTATCGCAGGCAATTGAAATTAATGCACCTGCCGATGCGGCATTATTATCAATAAAAACATACACAGGTATTTTGGATTGAAGTATGATAGTACGAATAGAATCAGCTGCATCAAGCATTCCACCATAGGTGTTCATGTGAATAATAATCAAATCAGCATTTGTGTCGTTTGCATACTTGAATGCTTTTTGAGTCGTTCGCCAAACCGGAGGAGCAATTTCTTTTTTAATATCAAACTTTAAAACTCGAAATTTCTTTTCAGTATTATTAATTAACGAATCTGTTTCGATAGAAAATCCTTGCATTGCAAAAAGCATTGTAAAAATTATCAAAAAATATTTTATTTTTATATGAGATTTTTTGTGCATGAGTATTTCAATTTATTGTAATAAATAAATTCTGAAAAATAACAATTATTTATACTTACAGTAATTTTTGTTTTTCGTGTTCTCTTCGGTATAATTTTTTCCAGGCATTTTTCCCTATATAGAATTTTCTCCAATAAGTACCCCATCTGATATTTGTCCAAAGGCGTTCGTGTAAATAGTAAAAAATAATTTTTGTGAAAAACTCAATACTTGCAATAAGCCCGGCATTATTAATACTTTCGTCTATAGTTTTTTCAGTATAATTATTAAAAATAATAAAACTAATAATAAAAGTAGTAGCTGTTGCAATTATTCTCCAGCTAAATGCCTTAGAAATACTTCGTAAAGGACTATCCTTTTCAGCAATTTTATTTTTACTTTTTTTTGTAGAATTTTGACCCATATTATATTATATTACAATATCAAAATATTTTATTCTATACAATAATAATATTATTTATTATTTAAGCAAAACTATTACTAATAATATTTGTTAAATCATCATTTATACCTTGGTTTGAAGCAATAATCTCACCACCAAAAATAAAATCATCGCCTCCATTAAAACTTGTAACAGCACCTCCAGCCTGCTGAACAATAAAAGCTCCGGCGGCAACATCCCACGAATGCAAACCATATTCGTAAAATCCATCGAACCGTCCACAAGCAACGTAAGCAAGATCAATGGCAGCAGAACCTAGCCTTCTTATACCGCGAGTTTTAAGCATTAGGTTTTTAAATAAATTTAAATATTTATCAATCATGGAATAATCATTATAAGGAAAACCAGTTGCCAAAAGAGAATCATCCAATTTTGAAGTTTCAGAAACTCTAATAGGAGCACGATTTAAAAATGCCTGACTGTTTTCCCAAGCATAAAAACACTCTCTGTTGTTAACTCCGTAAACCACCCCAAGTATTACTTCATTTTTTCGCATTAAAGCAACACTAATTGAATAAATTGGAATATGATGAATAAAATTCGTTGTTCCATCTAAAGGATCAATCACCCAATTATATTCTATTGCTTTTTTAACAACAGAACCTTCTTCAACAATAAAACCTGCTTCAGGAAGAAGTTTTGCAAGATCTGTAATTAATCGTTTTTCTGAATTTTTATCAACGTAAGTTACATAATCATGAACACCTTTTTCTTTAATATCCAACTTATTAATATTACTAAGTTCATCATGAATGTATCCGCCAACTGCTCGGCAAGTATTACAAACTTGTCTTGTTAAAAGTTCTAAATTCATAATTTATCCCTCCACTTTTTGTTTCTTATGAGAAGACAAGAAATACCAAACTCCAATTCCTCCAAGTAAAACCAAGATGACTGAAATAATTTCAGCTTGTGTTATCTTACTTCCGATAATATTATATGTTTCATTTACTCTTATTTTTTCAATAAAAAAACGTTCGACACCATTAAACATCAAATATATTGAAAAAAGAACTCCCGGTACCATAATTCTTTTACGAATAAACCATAAAATTAAGAATAAAATTCCACATATAGTAGTTTCATATACCGGAGTAGGAAAAACGGGAGGTACAAGATGATGACAATAATGACCTGAACAACCTTCTATCAAAACTCCCTGATTAAGAATATTATTTGGATAATCGTATGCCCAAAGCCATTCCGGAAGAAAACTCAGCCACTCAGGTTTTGGAGTTAAATTGATTATTCCCCAGTCACCATCACCTGAAACCTGACAGCCAATTCTACCAATCGCATAAGCAATCATTAAAGCAGGAGCAACAATATCTGCAAGATATTTCCATGAGATTTTGTTTTTCTCTGAATAATATATAAGTGCGAAAGTTGCAACAATCAGCCCTCCGTAAAATGTAAGTCCGCTAAATGACAGCAAAGAGCCAACAGGATCAGCAATAAATTTATCCATATTTTCGAGTTGGTGAAATATTTTTGCTCCAATAATACCTGTAATCGTGGCAATTAAAATTATTGATCCTGTGAGTTGATATGGATGAACTAAAGTTATATCTTCTTTTGGCTTATCAAGTTTGTTTTTTTGTTTTTGCCAATAAAGATAATATGTGTAAATTGCTCCAATAATTATTCCACCAATAAAACTACCTTCTCTCGATAATAAAAAATCCTGAGGATTGTTAGCAAAATTAGTATAATCCAAAGCTGCGCCAACAATTTTAAAACCTATCAAAAAGCCTATCAATGCTGAAAAGACTAATTCATTTATACTTGCAGGTTTTCCTTTAACTATCTTTTTTTTCTGAGCATGAATCAGGCCTTCTTTTTCTTTTCTTTTAAGCTCAAAATAAATTATTAACCCTCCGGTAAGAAAAGCCATTGCAAGCATAAAGCCATAACTTTGTATTGGTAAATTAATATTTGTACCAAAGATGTCGTTTATTAAATCACTAAGTTTTGGATACATGTTTGTTTATTTCTTTAAGTTTATTTTTATAGCTATTAAAAATCTAATCCTAAATGCTTTTTGTAGAACTGCCTACATTTAATATAATTCATAAAATGTAAAATAATAAAAATAACTAAAAAAAATTCAGGCACTTTTAACATTAGTTCACTCCACGCTTTAGGCACAATATTTTTTTATATTTCTACTGCAACAATTCCATTTTCATCAATTTCTTTCAGTTTTGCAACTACAATTTTGTTTATCAAATTTTTGTCAAATACTGTTTTAACTTTGATGTAATTTTCAGTAAAACCAAACATTATTCCATTGTGCTTTGCTGATTCAAAAAGTACTTCACTATTTGAATTTATGTTTTGTTTATAGAATTTCATTTTTTTCTTTTCAGAAATTTCATGCAAAATTTTACTTCGCTCTTTTATTTTTTGTTTAGAAATTTTGTTATCCATGTTATAAGCTAAAGTACCTGGTCTTTCAGAGAAGGAAAAAACATGCAGATAAGAGATGTCTATACTTTCAATGAAGTTGCAAGCATCCTGAAAATCCTTATCAGTTTCGCCGGGGAACCCAACAATAAAATCGACGGCAATACATGCTTGTGGCATAATTGATTTTATAAAACTAATCCTACTTGCAAAAAGCTCCACACTATATTTTCGCTTCATTGCTTTAAGGATTTTATTTGTTCCTCCTTGTAACGGAATATGAAAATGTGGTAAAATTTTATCAGAAGAAGAAACAAATTTTATTATTTCTTCAGATAAAAGCTCCGGTTCTATTGATGAAATTCTGTATCTGTCAATTCCTTCAACTTTATCAAATTCTTTAATCAAGCTTAAAAAACTTTCATTATTTTCTTTTCCAAAATCTCCGATATTTACTCCGGTAAGGATAATTTCTTTAATATCAGTTTTTGCAATTTCTTTTGCTTTTTCAATTGTATTTGCTATTGTGTCGCTTCGGCTTTTCCCTCTGGCAAAAGGAATTGTGCAATAAGAACAAAAATAATCGCAACCATCCTGAACCTTTAAAAATGAACGTGTACGATCGCCAAATGAATAAGAATGGTGAAACTCGTTTGTTTGTCTGATTGCCTGAAGCGAAATCACATCAGCATGGACAGGATCTTCTTCAATGCTTTTTACATACTCAACAATATTATATTTTTCGTTATTTCCAAGTACGAGATTTACTCCATTAATTTTCATGAGTTCTTCTGAACTTAATTGAGAATAACATCCCATGACTGCAATTTTTGCATTAGAATTTCTTCTGTGTGCTTGTCTTATTGCTGCTCGGCTTTTTTTCTCAGCAATAGCAGTAACAGTACATGTATGGACAACATATATATCAGCTTCCTCTTTAAAATCAACAATTTCGTATTTATCAGATGGAAATTTTTTTGAAATAGTTGATGTTTCAGAAAAATTAAGTTTACACCCAAATGTTTTAAATGCTACCTTTTTCTTTTTCACAAAACAAAAGTAGGATTTTTATCGGAAGTCTTGATATTATAGTTATAAGTAATGG
>CAYOKJ010000146.1:0-7152 GCA_964404485.1 uncultured Bacteroidales bacterium
AACTTCCGAAGTTTGCATTTATTTGTTTCTCAATAATTTCATTCTTTTCGTATTTATTCTTTTTAAAACTTCGGAAGTTTTAATTGTTTAAGTTTTTATTCATTTTCATATTCCTCTTTACTCATCAAAAAATCAGGATCAACTATCTTCACTTCTTCATAAGTCAGTTCGTAAAGTTTATAAACCATTAAATCAATTTTATCTTCCAACTTTTTTGTGTCTTTGCCTGCTTTTTTGAGAGAAATAATTTCATCAACAACTTTAATAATACTATTTTGTTGTGTTTCTTTTGCTTTTGCAATCGGTATTTCTTTTAATGGTTTTGCTGTAAGTTCTAAATTCTCACCTTTTCTTTTACCCCGATAGTAAAGCCAATTATACAATAGTTTGGAATTTATAATCCCAAGAATATATTTTAAATTATAATTTTTTTGGGGATGTGTTATAAAAAAAACATCCGAAGCTGCATACCAAGGAATATCATTGTAACCAAAAGTATTTGTTTTTGAACGTTGAGGAGCTACGATTTTCGAATTCTCAAAAATTATAGGATGTGAAGTCCCTCTATTTAATGTAAACCATTGTTCTGGATTTTCATTTAATTTAATCCGTCTTGAAATCATTGTTTTTTTAAATTTTAGAAGATGCTTGAATGCGTTTGGATATTTCAGTTTAAAATCATCTTCATTTTTAAATTCTTTAGATATAAATAACAAATTTTGTGTCGTTTCTTGTTTTGTCTGAAATCTGTTAATCTCTGAATTTTTGAAAAATGGTTTACAGAGTTTCTTTTCTATCTTAAATTCAATAATCTCATTATCTTCCAAAACAAACAAACCTTTTCCTATTTGATTTTCATCTAACTTTTCTGTTTCAAGAACTTTAATATTTATTTTATCACCTCCTGTTACAATTCCTTGATTAACATCGGCAACTTCATCCAATATATCACTAATGATTACTATTTTCTTAAAAATGGCTGAATATTCTTTTGGCCAAAAACCTATATAGTTATCCTTTTCATAATAGACATTTTTATTTGTTTGCTCATAATATTCTGTTTTTTCATCAGTACCACTTAATATTTTTTGAACTATTTCATTATTGTTTTTCAAATAACCTTTTCTATTTACTTTAGCCACCCAAACTTGTTTCTCAGGATCATATCCTTTTTCAAGAATTGTAATCATATTATGTTGACCACTTGCAGATTCAAATATTTTAAATTCACCGAAATTTATTATCTTCAAAATTGATGCTCGATCTTTAAAATCATTTCTAAGATTTTTTGCTCCTGTTGCAGTTAGGTAATAATTTGTAGTAATAAAAGCTATCACACCATTATTAGATAAATCTAAAGCAAGATGAAAGAAGAAATAGAATACATCCATTTTGCCTTGATAATATCTTTTACCCAAACTTGATTCTTTTAGAGGAGTAAAAATTTCTTTATTCCCTTTCTCGCCAATATATGGCGGGTTTCCAATCACAATATCAAATCCATCTTTAACACCAAACATCCATTCTTTATCAAAGAAATTAGATGACATATTTTGATCATAAGGATCCCAATTTGCCAATTGCTGAGCTATCTTATATGTCTTTGATTCATAATTATTTTTTATTTCATTAAGTATTTCATTCCTTTTATTTATTTCTTTTTCATATTCAAAAGTATGTCCTTTCTTTTCTATTAATGATTTATAGTAATTAATTTCTTGAGTTTCTTTACTGTTATTAACTCTTTTCTTAAGTTCTTGATCAAAAATGGCAGTTAATTCAATTGCAAGTTCTTGTCTCTTTTGTTTATCCTGTTTATGATACTTTTTTTTAGTTGTTGGAGTTTTAGCACTAAAGTTCTTTCTGCGTATTTTTTCAATATCAATTTTTAAATTCTTTATTTTACTATTTTCAAATAGTTTCATAGCTTGATCTGGTTTTTTTAACCCTATTAGAGTATTTGCAGTAACAAATTTTGTTTCAAGATTTGGCATAGGTTTAATATTCCAATTTGGTTTTGTTTTATCAATTTTTTCATCAACGAGTAGAGAAATAAAGAAACGAAGTTTGGAAATCTGTGTTGCAATGGGATATTTGTCAACACCAAAAATACAGTTTTCGATTAAAAACAATTTTCTACCATAATCGGAAGTAGTTTTATTAAAGGTTTCCTCAATTTCTGATAATCGGTAATGCCGTTCTTTTTTATCACCCATTTGATAAGCTTTATCAGTTTCATTTATTGCTTTTGCTCTTTGAGCTTCTTTCCATTTAATATTATTCGGATCAAGTTTATTTAGAATAAATACAAATTTATGAAGAATTCCCATTGGAAATGCTCCCGAACCACAGGCAGGATCAATAATTTTCATTTCAGAAATTGTTTTTATAATCTCTGTTATTTCTTCATCATTAAAAGCATGTTCTTTTTCAGTATAAGAAAAGAGGATTTCCAATCCTGTTTTTATGTCATCGCTAGTAACATTCTTAAGATTTTGTTCAACTTTAGTAGCAATAGCTGATTTTATACTTTCATCTACCAGATAATTTACAATTGCTCTTGGTGTGTAATAACTTCCTGTACTTTTGCGGACTGTTACTTTTGTTTCAAGATTATAGCTTGCAAGCAGTTTTTCAAAAACTTGTCCAAGAAGTTCAGGATCAAGAGCTATCTCTTCTTCAATTGGTGTGCTCTCTTCCACAGTAAATTTGTATTTTTTTAGAATTTCCAGCAACCCTGTTACTTCATATTTTCGATTTTTAGTTCCATAAAAATCATTAAGATTTACTTCTAATTCCGAATCCAAAAGAAACAATATATCAGGAATTTTAATTAAATTATCAGTTTTCTCCGAAAAACCATCAATTCTAATAATTGCATCTCCGCCTTGCTTTCCTTTTTTTGTTGGATGTGGTTTATCAAGACAATCAAACAATCCTCCGTTAAGAAAAGGAATAACTTTAAAAATTTTTAGGACTTCATTTTTTGAAATAGTAAAATACTTTTTATATCTATAAAGTGTTGTAGCATTATAGTTTCCATTATCTTTTCTGAAATCTCTTTTATCTTTTTCCTGATTTAGTGTAGCAAAAAAAAGATTTTGAAGAATTGCTTTATAATAAGTAGATTCATTTGTATCTTCAAATTTTAAAATGGTATTAAGATAATCTTTTTTAAAGAAATTATTTGGTATTAGTTTTCTTTCTTTCATAAACCAGATAAATATAATCCGAGTTATCAATCGTATTAATGCAATAGAATTTGAGTCCTCTTGTGTGTTTTTTTCTAGTTTAGGAAAATTAACTTTTGTTAATGCCCAAGCATACCAATCAGAAAGCTCCTTATAAAATTTCCTATTTAGTTCAGAAGTTTTTAGAATATTTTGCCATGCATTGTGAAGGTCCAAGAAATTTTTTATGTTGTTTTCTTCTGCAAGTTTTTCCAGTGATAAATCATAGAGAATTTCAATATGAGCTCTATGTGGATTTTTAATATCAATATCTTTGATGAGTGTAACTTTTTCAAGCACATCTTTATCTTTCTGCACTTTATTTGGTCTGCGATTAATGATTGAAAAAGTTAGTTTATTATTAACTTTAAATAAAATCATTACAGGCATTTTAAAGTTTTTGTTTATTTCTCTTGTTATTGTTGAGAGATTCCCTCGAGTATAATTCCCTTTCTGTAATTCAATAAACAAGAATGCATAAGACATATATTCATTTCTATCGAATTCGTTGACTTTAAAGATTGCAATTTGACCAGAAACGCTCAGTTCATTCTGTGTAATTTGAAATAGTAATGGAACTTCTTTCCATTTATCAAAAAGAGCTTTTTCTTTTCTGAAATTTGAGTTATCCTCAATATAAATATTCATAAATTCGTTTACAGAATCGTTTCCAAATTTTACTTTCAGATCAGATTTATAACCTAAGGTTTCAAAAAGATGAACAGCGTTTAAATAATAGTTTTTATTAGCAAAATTATTTAATGATTTTTTAATTTTTTCTTTCACAATTTTTTCTTTCATAAAAATTTTTCTCGTTATTTTTCTGATTTAAGTTTTTCTAATATTGTCAATATATTTGTATCAAACTTTGAGAAAGCGAACCATTTTTTACCAAGATCTTTTAATGAAGCTCCGAAATGATAAATTTCTTTGTTATCAATAATTATAAAACGGTCGTGTGATTTATTGAATTTCTTTAGAGTAAGGTTTTTGTATTGCGAATTGAATTTTTCTACATCTAATTTCAATTGCTCGGAAATATTTTTTGTGTAAATTGATACTTTAACTTTTTTCTTCTTTTTGCTCAGATGGATGAGAACAGAATCATCAACATAATTATCAATAATGAGTATCGAAGTTTTTGCAGAGCGGAAGATATCAGAAACAAATTTGTATGCGTCAAATATCTGTCCTTCAAAAAAAATACCTTGTTTTGGTTTGATGTCTTTCTCTTCAATTGCTTCAAAGATTTTATTAAATTTGCTGTCGGATTCTGTTTCGTATTCGAGCAGGTTTTTCTCTACTGAATCAATTCGTGTAAAGATTGCAGCGTTTGAACTGAGAAAACGACGCATTTTTACAAAAGCATCCATAATTTGAATACTGACTTGAACAGCAGTATCACTTCTGAGAACTGCAGAAAGCATTGCAACACCTTGTTCTGTGAAAGCGTAAGGATTTGCTCCACCAAAATGTTTTAATGAAGGTATCACAGATTGTGATACCAAACTATCCATCTCATTTTCAATCAGCTCAAACATAAATTCTTTAGGAAACCTATCAATATTTCTTTTCACTGCCTGTTTTAACGCTCTTGTTTCTATTTGATACAGTTTCGCCAAATCTTTATCTAGCATCACCTGTTCACCGCGAATTGCAATAATTCTGTTCTGAATTTGTTGAATATCTAAAATTATAATTTCATTATTCATAATTAAAATCCCATTTTAAAAACATTTTTTTACTTGATAATAAGCCAAGTAATCAATTCAAAATCTTTATCATCTTCTGCCTGTTCAGATTGTGGAACTAAAATAGCATTTCTATCAGTCGTTAATTTTCCTGCATTCCTCTTAGTAAAAACGCGAACAATTTCTTTAATTGCTTTTTTTATGAGCACTTCATATCCTTTCATATCTTTGCCATTTTGTGTTTTTTCATTAAAAATATTACATAATTTATCATAAGGATCTTGAATATTTTGACAAACGAGACGATAAATTTCTAATATCTGTTTTGGATTCGTGAAATTAAATCTCACATCACCATCATCATTAATATAAACGAGAAAATATGGGTTTAATGGATTTACAGTTGAAGTTTCGGAACCGCTATTTTTTTGTCTTAAACAGAAAATGACGCCGGGTTTGATTATTTTTTTGGCACCTTCAGAGATTCTTTTAACTTTAGATTGATCTTTATACTTCCCGGTCGGTGACGGAATAATTGCATATAAACCAAGTGGCGCTTCTTCCAGAATTTTTTTATTATTTTTAATAAAGTTAGAAAGTTCAATTCTAAAATCATCAAGTGTGAAATCTGTAAGTGAGATATTATCATCCATATCTTCAAGATCCAAAACTTCTTCCTTCAATCTTTGAAGTTGCTTTTCACGAAATTTCCATTTATCGGTTAGAATATCTTTTATTTCCTGTTTTTTCAAATCTAACACATTATCTTCACCAGTAGTAGTAATGTCAACAAGTGCCATTCTATCTTTAACTCTTTCCGTTAAGTTGATGTATTTGTTCAAATTTTCAGTCGGCCAGAAATTCACTAATTGAATTTCTTTATTAGTGCTCCCCAGACGATCTATACGGCCAAATCTTTGAATTATCCTAACAGGATTCCAATGAATATCATAGTTAATTAAATAATCACAATCTTGCAAATTTTGGCCTTCTGAAATACAATCGGTAGCAATTAAAATATCTATTTCACTATCTTGTGGCATTGCTTTTATTTTGTCCCTATTTTTAGATCGCGGTGAAAAATTTGTAAGAATATTATTAAATTTAGTTTGTTGTTTGAACAAAGCAGGATTAAATGTAGTTTTATTATTTGAGTCACCGCCTGTAACTAATGCTATATTAATATTGAATTTAGTTGTAATCCATTCATTCAAATTATTATAAAGATACATTGCGGTATCAGCAAAAGCAGTAAAAATTACTATTTTTTTATTTGGAATTGTTTCTTTTGATTTTAAGCAAGATAAAGTATTTATAGGATTATCAATTTTATTTTCTATAAGATCTTTCAGTTTAGCAAGTTTTTCATCTCGCTCCGGTGTTACTTTTTTTGCAGCAATAAATATTCCCGTTAATTGTTCTAAATCCCTTGTTAATTCTTCTTTCCATTTATCAATTTGTAAATGAGCAAGTTCAAATTTTAATTTTGAGCCAACCTGCCACATTTCGGATGCTTCCGCAATACCATCATCTTCTTCAATATCAATATCTTCAATTAAAATTTCTGTGTCTATTTCATTTTGTAATGTTTGAGCAACCCCAAATTTTTCAATTTTTTCTAGAAGATTTTTAATTTTATTTATTGTTCTTTCTAATGAGATCTCAAAGGATTCAATTGAACTTTCTAATCGTTTTAAAAAATTTACTCTCATCATTCCAATCAAAAAATGTTCACGAGTTTTTTGATCGAATGCCATTTTTCTTCCGCTCGCTTTTTCCCTATACATTTCTTGAAATTCTTTTTTAACATATTTAGAAGGATTGTATAAAGATAATTTGAATTTCAATATTTTACTATTTAACTTGTCGTAAGTTGGAAATTCATTTTTTATATCAATGTCGGGATAAATAGACATTGGCGTTTTTCTTTTCGGGAATTCTCCGATTAATTTCATATTATAATGATTCTTAATATGTTTCCTTGATCTTGAAATGGACATTACATCTAATAATTTAAAAAAACTTGAATCTAACTTTTCATATAAACTGTCGTTGGTAAGTGAATGGGTTTTTCGTTTTTTTGCCCAATTGGAAAATTGAGTTTGTGCAACTTTTAATGTCTGACCAATATTTTTTATTCCGGTAGAATCCGTTAATGCATTATCATTTTCTTCAGTAATTAAATAAATCTGGTTTCTTAAATCTTTCAAATTGTTATTTACAGGAGTTGC
>CAYOKJ010000147.1:0-7123 GCA_964404485.1 uncultured Bacteroidales bacterium
AGAAGCCGAAAGACAATTCTTAAACTATATTGAAGCACAGAAAGAGACAGCCCAAACGCTTAAAAATAGTCTATTGGGTATAAAAGACATTACCACAGAAGACAGCACCGATAAAATAATTACCATTAAAAAGCAACTTTCCCAAATTTCAAACAAACAAGAAAAAGAAAAGGAAACGGTTATGAAAACATTTACTGATTTTCAGCAAATGCATAACCGAATAATTGGATGCCTTGAAAACCTGCTTGAAAAAGGCGACCACATCCTGATTAAAGATATAAGAAAGAATATGAATCAAATATTAAAAGAAATTAATTAACTAAAAAAAAGGAGATAAAAAAATGGGACTAGCATCAGAAATGAAAAATTTGAGCGAAGAATTACTTACTTCATTCAAACAACGGATTAAAGCAAATGACGAACTTGTAACTGAAGTACAAAAAACGCTCGAAGGCTTCCAAAAGGAGCATCAGGAAATGACTGCAGTTTTAAATAAGAATGCTGCCGCCCTGAGAAAAGGCCTGGCACTTGAGGAAAAAGAACGGCTGAAGGAATCAGATGTTCTTATGAAAGAAATCACTAAAGAGCATAAGGATATGGCAGCAGCCTTAAAATCAGACCTCGACAAAAACGAGAAAATCAGGCTTAACGTATTTAATGCCCTTATGAAAGACATTAACGAGAAAATTTCAGAGATTTCTACATTCACCAGTAATTTACTGGAAAAAAGTGAAGCAGAAAGACTTAAGGAATTTGCTATGCTTATGAAAAGTATAAACGAGGAAATTTCAGAGATTTTCACATACACTAATGATTTACTTACAAAAAGTGAAGTAGAAAGACTTGAGGAATTTGTTGCCCTTATGAAAAGCATTAACGAAGAGATTTCACGAATTTTTACATACACCCATGATTTGCTTGCAAAAGGTGAAAAAGAAAGGATTAATGACTTTAATATAGTAATAAAAGAGATCCGTAACGATGTTAAAAACCTCAAAAAAGCTGTTGCCGAATTACTTGGTGATTATGCTCAAGACAGAGGTGAAGCATCAGCTGCCTGGAAAAAGATGACAGAAATTCTTGCCCAGTTACGGAAAACCGGCGTTACGCCACCTAAAAAAGTAGAAAAGAAAGTAGAAAAGAAAGTTGAGAAGAAAGTTGAGAAGAAAGAGGCAAAAGAGGAAATTCCTGCTGAAAAAGCCCCGGAAGCTCCGGTTAAAGCCGAACCTAAACCAGTAGTTCCGATGACTTTGGAAGAAAAAATACTGGATTATATCAACAAACATCCCAAAGGTGTGAAAATCTCGCAAATGGAAAAACCACTTGGCGAAACCAGGATGAAGTTAGGATATATTGCCAAAAATTTACTGGATGCCGGGAAAGTTCAAAAAGTTGATAATATTTACTTTCCGCTTAAAAAATAATTGCCAATAACTGGCAGGCAGGGAGTCGAAGCAACTTATTTATCAACCTGTTTAGTTGTTTCGACTCCTTAGCTTTTTTAATTCTTAATTTAATTGGATATGTCAAAAATACTTAAATGTACCTTTTGTGATGGAACAGGGCAAGATCCTTTCAACCTGCTTTCTTCAATTTCTCATTGCCTGGTTTGCAATGGCACGGGCAAAGTCGAAATCGAGGAGCCTATAAAAAAATGTGTGTTTTGTGACGGGACAGGCAGGAATCCGCTTGGTGCGAGGGTTCCTTGTATCGTTTGTGGAGGAAAAGGATATAATCATTGTGAAAGCGATATAAAATGTCCGCAATGCAAGGGGACGGGAAAATCAAGCGATGGCCTGCCTTGTACAAGTTGCAGAGGAACAGGATACAAAAATAATAGGCAATGAAAAATAAGGGAAACAATATCCGCGAAATTTTGCAGAAAAGATTAGATGCAATGGCTAAACATAACGCCCGTAGGCTTGAATTTGCAAAAACAAGAGAAAGAAATATAGCTGATATTGAAGAGGCGAGGAAAATCTGGAGAGATACAATGGCTCAATTACCTAAAACTGAATTTCAAGAATTTTAAAATAATAAATAATCCAATTATGGAAAATGCAACAACTATCAACAACGAAACGAACACTTTGCTTGAACCCAAGCCAATGTCTGATTTTGTTGAGACAACGTATGTAAAAGACATTACCAACCGCAGCCTTACTTATATGAAAGCCGGATTCCCTGTGCATTTTAGGGGTCCATCGGGAACAGGAAAAACAACTCTGGCCATGCACTTGGCAAGTAAAATTGGAAGACCGGTAGTAATTATCCATGGCGATGCCGAGTATAAAACTTCCGATTTGGTTGGTAACGAATCGGGTTATAATTTCAAAAAATTAGACGACAGATTTATCCATACTGTGCATAAACAAGAGGAAAGTATGCAAAAAACATGGGTAAACAATCGTTTAACGATTGCAGTAAAAAATGGCTTTACACTAATTTACGACGAGTTTACCCGCTCGCGCGCCGAAGCAAACAACATACTTTTACCCATTTTGCAGGAGAGAATGATGACTACATCATCATCAAATGAAGAGAATTACTACATGAAAGTACATCCCGAATTTCGTGCAATATTTACTTCAAATCCTGAAGAATATGCCGGCGTTAACCGTACACAGGATGCATTGCGCGACAGAATGGTTACCATGGATCTCGATCATTTCGATTATGAAACCGAGTTGAATATTGCCATGGCAAAATCTAACCTGCCGTTAAAGGATACTGAAATAATAGTAAAAGTTGTAAGAGGCCTGCGCGAATCGGGGAAAACCGAATTCGACCCTACCGTTCGTGGTTGCATTATGATTGCAAAAACACTGGCAACTTTAAATACAACACCATCAAAATCCAATCATATGTTCCGGACAATTTGCCAGGATATTCTTACTTCGGAAACAAGCCGGGTTGGCTCAAAAACTAACCAGGGAAAGGTGAGAATAATCGTAAATGAATTAATTGATCAATTAATATAATAATATAAAAGATACATTTAACTATTTATAAATCAAAAATACTATGCCAATTTCAAGTGCAATAAAAGGACTTCAGAGCATTAAATCGATGCAAAATGTATCTAAATCAAGTGCTTCCAATAAAGAAGACTCAGATTTTATTAAACTTTATCTTTTTGAAAAAGAAAGAAGCAGGTTAAAGAGCGAAGAGATCAGGGTATTACTCAGGCTAGAGATCATTCAAAATAGGTTGAAGGAGATCCAGTCATATACGAATGAACAAATTGAAAATTTAAGTGTTCGTGATCAGGACGAGAAGAAGAAGAAAAAATCCAAGAAGGACGAGGATAAAGAAGATTGGAAAACCATGTCAATTGATTATTAAAAAAATGCATTATGTCTAAAATTTAAATGTATGGAAACCGGATTATATCTTTATTGTATCAGACTAAAGTGCAATGAAACAATTGAAGTTCTTAAGACAATGTCTGGAGATGAAAAAGTTCAAATTCTTCCTTTTATGGATTTGGAAGCCATAATTAGCGAAGTATCCATCGAAGAATTTAGTTCAGAGGAAATTCAGAAAAAAGCAGAAGAAGACTTGGACTGGATAAAAGGAAAAGCACAAATACATGAAGAAGTAATTGAACAGGCAATGAGGACGAACGATTCAGTCATTATTCCTGTAATCCCTATGCAATTTGGAGTAATTTTCAAAACCAGGAAAAAACTTCAGGAAACCTTAGGTAATAATCTTGAAAAATTCAGAAAAAATCTGGAATACTTAGGTGGAAGACAGGAATGGGGTGTGAAAGCATTCCTTGATCAAAAAGTTTTTGAAGAATTTCTTGAGAAAGGAAATGAAGAATTATTGGCCAAGAAGAGAGAGACAGAATCTTTGCCAAAAGGATTGTCCTTTTTTGCAAAAAAGAAAATAGCATCAACAATCGACGAAATCAAAGAAAAAGAATTGGATAAAATCATAAAAGAGATTTATGAAAGCTTAACTGAATCGGTTGTCAGTTTTCATAAAGCGAAAATTTTGGAAAAGGATTTTACCTTAATGGCTGAAGAAATGATTTTAAATGGATTCTATTTGATTGAAGAATCCAGATTAAATGAATTTAAAGGAAAAACAGAAAAATTTAGAGAGAAGTTTAATCTGCGTGGAATAAAAATTGAAATGAGTGGACCCTGGCCTTCTTATCATTTTATTTAATCTTTAAAAATTATGACTGATTCAGATAATAAAAATGCAAGCTTAGTAGATGCCTTAGATGTTGTTATTGATAAAGGTGCGGTAGTTCACGGAGATCTCGTGGTACGAGTTGCAGATTTAGATATGCTGGCTATTTCGCTAAGAGTAATCATTGTTTCTTTATCAAAGTTATCGTCTCAGAAAGGGGAAAGAGCTGATGAAGTGCATGTCAACGAAGTGGGTGATGAAATTTACATGCAAAAATTAGAAAAACAAATTGAAGCAGCTCAAACGCATATTAATGAAATGATTAATGCTGATACGCCCGAAGAAATAGAGGGAGGATTAGCACAATTAGTTTTAACTTTGATTAAGCTCATTGTTGATTTAGTGGAAAAAGAAGCCATGAGAAGAGTGGAAAGGGAAGAATTAACTCAAATGGAAACCCAGAAACTTGGATTAAATCTGGAAGCAATTGAAATTAAAATTGAAGAACTTCGATTAGTCTTTGGACTTAAGGAAGATGATTTAAATATTGACTTAGGATCGCTCGGGAAACTGAGGTAGTTTTTGATAAAATAAAAAATAAAATCATGGAAGAAGCACAATTGAAAACATCAACCGGTAGTTCATCACTTCGGGATGTCTTAGAACTTGTTTTAGACAAAGGCATTGTAATTGTTGGAGATATCCAAATCAAAATAGCAGATGTTGATTTATTGACGATCAAAATAAGGCTTTTGGTTTGCGGAGTCGATAAAGCTTTAGAGATGGGTATTAACTGGTGGCAGGACGATCCCTATCTTTCGTCGCAAGCAAGAGAAAATGAGATTCAGCAACAGGAAACTTTAGAGGCACGCCTGGAAAAACTGGAAGCTAAAAGCAAAACAACATAGTAATAAATACATAAGTGAAATTTTTGAAGGGAATATTAAACAATACTTAAAACATGAATAAACAATTTTTCATATTAATATTTTTAATCGCATGTAATATGCCCACCCAGATTACCGATATTAAAATGATTAGTTCACCTTTCGAATTTGCACCCACTAAAATTGTTCCCGAAAAACCAAAAGTTGTTTTGAAAAGCCCAGATCTGTTTATTAAAGCAAATAGCAAATCTCTGGCTTCTCGAAATAATAATCCGGGAAATTTAAAAGGCTTTTATACCGATGAATTTCGCGTATTTAAAACTTTGAAAGAAGGATATGCTGCCCTGCTCCACGACTTAAATTTAAAAATTACAGGGAAATCCGTCTGGACCGATTCAACCACCACGATTTATGACTTTATCAACATTTATGCACCAAGCTTTGAAAATGATGTAAACTCTTACATAAGAACTTTTTGCTCTGAAACCGGTTTGCAAAAAAATCATTTGTTAAAAACCCAAGAAGCAGAAATTTTCGCAAGAGGCATTATCAAGGTCGAAGATGTCAATTTATACCACGAATTGTATGCTTCGAGTAAGTGACATAAATCATTTGGTCTTTCCTTACTATAAGAAGGATCATCCGCTTATCAATATTGAAATGCTGAATGTTAAATTTAAACAATAAATAAAAAAAATAAAGACATGAGTGAAAAAGAAGAAAAAGGGAAAAAGAAAACTCAAAACGGCGATTTTGAGATATTTGGACTTGGTGGCCTTTTTAAAGGAATCGAGAAACTGGTCGACCTTGCAGGGAAACTTGAGGAAAAAGGCGGAATAAGCAAGGAAGGAGAGATTAATTTTGACAACATCAAAAAAGGGATGAAAGGGGTTTATGGTTTTACCGTCAACACGGCAGGTGGAGGTTCTCCTAAAGTGGAAACATTTGGGAACATAAAAAAAACACCTGAAGGACCTAAAGTGGATGAAGAACGGGAACCAATTACAGATATCTTTGATGAAAAGGATGAAATCGTTGTTATTTCCGAAATGCCGGGAATAGAGGAAAACGACCTTAAAATCGACTTAAAAGAGGATATCCTTGAGATTTCGGCAGTAAGTAAAAACAGGACTTACCGCAAGGAGCTACTGCTTCCGGTTAAAGCCAGCAACCAAAACCTAAGGCACAAATTTAAAAACGGAATCCTTGAGATCAGAATAAAAAAATAAAGATCATGGCATTTGCTGGATTAGAAAATAATGAACTGAAACTTATTGTTTTTGGTGGAAAAGGAGGCGTTGGAAAAACCAGCTGTGCTATTGCAACAGCTCTGGCATTATCCGAAAATTTTAAAACCTTGCTTATTTCTACCGATCCGGCTCATTCCGTATCAGATTGTTTAGAGCAACATATTGGGTTTAATGTGGTGAAGGTAAATGGTACAAAAAACCTGTCTGCCATAGAAGTGGTTGCCGACGAGGCGCTTTCAAGGTTTAAAGCAGAACACCTGTCTGAACTTAAAAAACTTCTTGAAACCTCAACAAATCTCGACAACGATGATATTGACGAGATGCTAACCTTATCCATACCCGGGATTGACGAGGTAATGAGTTTTAAAACCATAATTGATTTTATAGACGAAGGATTTTACGACAAGTATATTGTGGATACAGCGCCCACAGGCCATGCATTGCGGCTGATTTCATCTCCAAAATTATTGGATGAATGGATAAAAGTTGCTGCCAAGATGAGATGGAAATACCGCTATATGGTTACCAGCTTTTCGGGTTCATATCAACAAGATGAAGTGGATGCGCTTTTATTCAGTTTAAAAAAAACGGTAAAAAGAATCGAAAACCTGTTAAGTGATAATACCAAATGTGAATTTATCCCGGTTTGTATCCCGGAAGCAATGGCTATTAAGGAAACGGGCAGGTTGATTGAGGATCTGCACACATCCGGTATAATTTCGAAACAGATCATTGTAAATAATATAATGGTTTCTGAAGGATGTGATTTTTGTAAAAAAAGGAAAGCTGCACAATTACCTTATCTGCACGAAATCGGCGAAACTTTTAGTATTTTAAATA